>JAZLDI010000026.1:0-56970 GCA_045614665.1 Candidatus Enterousia sp. | reverse complement strand
CACAGAACGACATGGCTACGATCCGACTTATCAGCATTGTACGTTTCATTTCTGCGTCCGACCGTGCCGATAATTGCGCCACGTGCCCACCAATTGTATGTCCCAATTCGTGCGCAATTACCGCCACCAACGCATCTGGATTTTTTATTTGCTTAAGCAGGCCTGTGTAAACATAGACATCTTCACCGCCGCGCACAAACGCGTTAAAATCATCATCATCTATGATATGTACATTTAACCGTCCTGTACCAATGTCGGCCGCCACCCCCAGTGGTGCCACCAGTTCAGACAAAAAACGCTCGGTCTCTGTATCATTAATAAGTGTTGCCCCAAATGTTGGCATCACCATAAAAACAGATAACAAAAATGCAAATATTTTACGCACCTTGAATCACCCCACGGTCAAATATGTACATTAAATCGCGTGTCCATTCGTCGGCATCATTATCGCGTGCTGCATTCGCAGCCAGTTTAAATAAGTCACGATGCTCGCGGTAATCTACAAAATGATATTGTATCCAACCGCTTTGTCGTGTCCCCATCAATTCACCAACGCCGCGCATCATAAGGTCCTGTTCCGCAATTACAAAACCGTCATCCGTCTCGCACAGGACGTCTAAACGCTTTATTCCGTCATCAGACAGGTTATTGCCAAATATTAAAACGCAATACGATTGTGTGTTGCCGCGTCCTACACGCCCGCGTAACTGGTGCAAGGCTGCCAAACCAAACCGTTCAGCGTTTTCGATAACGATAATAGAGGCACGTGGAACATCAATTCCAACCTCTATGACCGTGGTCGCGACCAGGATGCGCATATCAGAATCATTATCGGCAAATTTTTCCATAACTGTGTCGCGCTGTTTCTTGTCCATTTGCCCATGAACCAGGCCAGCTGTTGGAAAATATTGGGTCAACATCTTGTGCCGTTCAACCACTGCCGTCATATTGGTATCGCCATTTTCGGATTCTTCGACCAGGGGGCATACCCAAAAAACCTTGGCGCCGGTGGCAATTTGCATCTGTAGCCGCCCCACCAATTCATTTATTCGCATCATTGGTAACTTGGTCGTCTTAATAGGTTTACGCCCAGCGGGCTTTTCGTTAATAATCGACACATCCATATCGCCATACATCGTCATAGACAGCGTTCGCGGAATCGGTGTTGCAGACAGCGCCAGCAGATCTGGGTTGTTCCCTTTTTGTCGCAGGGCTTCGCGCTGGGCCACGCCAAATCGGTGTTGTTCATCAATAATAACCAGGCCCAAATCACGGTATTCAACATCCGACGAAAATAATGCATGCGTCCCGACAACCAGGCGTGTCCGCCCCGATTTTAACGATATTAATTTTTCACGACGCATCACACCCTTGTCACGTCCAGTCAGAATATCACACACAATCCCAATTTTATCGCACATTGGTTTTAACTTGGCAAAGTGCTGTTGGGCCAGGGTATCGGTTGGTGCCAATAAAGCCGTGGCTGCGCCCGTTTCCGCCATTTTAACCGCCGCCGCCAGGGCAACAATCGTTTTCCCCGACCCCACATCCCCCTGGACCAGGCGCATCATCGGTATATTCTTTTGCAGGTCATCGAAAATCTCGTCGCACGTACGACTTTGTGCGCTCGTCATTTCAAAGGGCAGGGCCGCATAAAATTTTTCCATCAAATCATATTTTTTTGAACGCACGATGCGACGATTCTTGATGTCGGCACGATTGCGACGACTGATTACAATCGCAGATTGGTGCGCGAATAATTCACAGTATGCTAATTTTGCCATATGCGTTGCATTTGGCATCAAATCATCGGCGGACGTTGGAAAATGAATATGTTGCAATGCATCAAAAAATTCCAAGACACGTTCTTCGTCCTCGCTACGTAATTTATCTGGCAATATTTCAAATATCTTGTCACGCACGTTGGCAAACACTTTCTGGGTCAGCCCTTCGCCCGCTGGATAAATTGCCTGAATAGACGGTATCTTGGATGCGTTTTGCATTTCTTCGATAAAATCGGGGTGACTGATTGTTGGGCGGGCACCACGTTCCAGTTTGCCCGAAATCATACGCCATCCACCGATTGGCAACTTTTTCAACCAATAATCCAGATAGTTTACGTTAAAGAACTGAATCACAACCGCGTTGCCCATTTTATCGTTGCACAGTATCTGGGTTGGACGACGACGTCCACGAAAAACACCGCCGGACTTGTGGCTTTTAACCAATAATGGGATTGTTATCACATCCCCCGGGGTTGCGTCCATAACATTATCGGTTATGTCGCGTGCGCGCACATATGCCGGACGATGTAACAAGAAATCCAGCACGCGTCGCCCCCCCAACACATCATCAAAGCGCGCCGCCAGAACCGGTCCCACCCCTTTGATGAATTGCAGGTCTGTATTTAAAAAATCAATCAGTTCACGTTTCATATACCATAAATTTAGTGAAAAATCCCCGAATATTCAATAATAAAAAACGTTCGTGTTTTCCCCTTGTATTTAATCGGCCGTTGTTCTAAGATTCCAGTATAAGAATCCATATTGATGGTATTCGGGGGGATTGTATGAAAAAGATAGTTTTGCTGGCTTTTCTGTGCGTTGCGACATCTCGTGCATTTGGTGTTGTTGGTGGGCCTGGCTCCGCGGTCGCTTGTACGGGGTATGACACCATGTCGTATTGCAACAGCTCATCGGATGCTTTGATGTGCTATTGGGGATATACGCGTGATTATGCAAATGGACCGGTATCGTACAAGTGTTATGAGTGTACCAATTTGCCATTGACTGATCATATGCTTGTGGACAGTCGATCAGAAACCCAACCAGACATTTCTTTGCTAACCGCTAAAACAGAACGTATAGTTAATGGCAATTATTATGCCTTGGGTAACACAGATGGCTTTTGTCCTATTTTGGTTTCTTGTCCCGCTGGCTATGGATTAAAGTTGTATACAAATCTACTATGTAATTCTTCAAGCACCCAATCAGATTGTCGTTATTATGTTAGTTGCGAAAAATGTGGAATGGGAACATTTGATCGTGAAACCAGATTTGTGCGCTTATATGCGGCCGGCAACAGTAATGATGGTGGGATGTTTTATGTTAGCGGCGAGCGCACAGATTTTGATGGAAATAGTATTTATGTAGTGGAAACCAATATAAGAGATTCTGAATTATACGGTTGTGGTACGTGTGGGGCCAATGCTCATGTAAATACCGCGGGCAATAGTTGTGACTGTGACGATGGATATGGATATTATGATTATGCCGGTCGGGTAAGTACTACAAATGTCGGGGAAAATAATTGTGTGCCACGAACATATAAAATATATTTGAACACTGGATCCACCGCATCCAGTGACAGTAAGTACATAAAATATCGGCCCGGTACGGGATACGATTTGGACTTAGATGGTGTATACGGCGATGATGGGACCAGTTTAGATTCTGTCGTATCCGTTACAACGCCCAAGAAAAATTTTAAAGGTTGGTATTTTTGTGGTTGCGCCCAGGGTACGGGATGCGCTTGTGATGCACCAATGTGGACGTCCAATACATTCAACAACAGCGATAATATAGTTGATACCTGTAAAAAAAATACAGATTCCATTGGGTGCAGCATAGACGAATACGACACAATAAATTTATACAAATGGTGGTCTTGGAAAAATTATACGGTAAAATACAGTGACGGGTCCAACAAAACCAAAACGTGTACATATAATTCAGACTGTGTGATTGATTATAACCCAACAACCACCGTTCCAGACGGTCAGTTGTTTGTAAATTGGCTTTATTCCAGTCGTGCGATAAACGTTGGCGATAATATCAAGACCATCGAACAATCGCAATCCAGTGAATTTAGCAGTAATGCAATAGAACTTAACCCCGCTTATACGGACTGTGGTACCGGATATTATTGTGTTGATGGTGTAAAAGAGATATGTCCGGGCGGATATGTTTGTTCTTATCCTCAAACCAGTGAGCCGGAACCATGCAGCCCCAAGACTTATTGTCCCGAGGGGTCGTCGACGACGACGATATGTCCCGCCGGATATTATTGTCCGGGAACGACAGAGAAGCCAATACCGTGTGATCCAGGGTACTATTGTCCCCGCGCCAGCGACTCTCAGGAAAGTTGTCCCGCCGGGTATTATTGCCCGGTGAAGGAAGATGGTGGTGCCGATACACCGACACCGTGTGAGGCGGGGTATTATTGTTTGGCAAATGCCTCGAAAGGAAGCAACTGTCCCGTCGGCACAACCAGTGATGGCGGGGATGCAGATATTCCCGGTGCCACAGCCATAGCCGATTGCTATATCAGTTCAGAGACACAATTCACGGATAATATTTCTTCTTTTTCCCTGCCAATATATGCTGGCACTGTAAAATATATGGTTAAGGAATAACCAATCCGTGTCGCGCACCAGGATAGATATCATCGCGGCATTCTGAATATAAAAATTGCCCCATTTGGGGCATTTTATAATGGGGCCCCGAATTTGACACAGTTCTACCCGAAGATGTACAACAAGTGCTTGATTTAGGCCCATTGTTGAATGAAATATTAGCGGAAATAAAAAATAGTGGTCTGGTTATTCCCAATGCCTGATGCCGAACTTGTCTACCCGTATTTTTCGGCCTAGTGAAGATATGACGAATATATTGCCGTCTTTGTGGTACGCAGCTTTGGCGTTTTGGAATTTGAGCTTGTTGCCTTTGTTCTTTTTTACAACTACGCAGTCATCTTCCCAGCGATAATGTATGTCACTTTTTACTGCCATATTTTACCCCTTGGTTTCTATGTAATCAATAGAACTCGCAAGGGGGATGATATGGTCTTTATTGGAATTTTATCTATATTCTGGCTGTTTCTACGGCATTTAACAACTGTACCGGATTGGTGTTGTAATAACGTTGGGTAGTCTGGATGTTTCGGTGATTGACTAACTGTTTTACCAAAAATGGATTGATGCCGTTGTTAATCATTTTAGTTATGAACATGTGTCTGCCTAAGTGTGAGGCCCCATGAATTCCGAATTTTTGGTATATCATGCTGAAAATACGGCAAATGGACACTCGATTAAATGGCTTGTTTTGCTTTTGTGACGTGAACAGGTATGTGTTACTATCCAGTTTTTCTCCATACTTAGCCGTCAAATACTTGAAGTAATTTTCTAATTCTCTCCTAAATTGATTGTTGATGTAGTATTTGGCCGAAAATTTACCCTTATTCTTGTCACAGCTCAAATCTATGACATCTTTGGCAGTACCATCGGCATTAAATACATCCTTGACCTGCAAACATCTGAAATTGATGCAGCGAAGACCATTCAGTGAGCAGAAAAACATCATGCGGATTTGTTCACTGTGATTGATACCCTTGATGTAGGCCAAGATGTCTTTCAGTTTTGAATCTTTTACGAACTCTTTGTTTACCATTTTATTTCCTTAGTATAATGTTACACTTTATTTGTATGTTATTATATTGTAACATTTTGCTGCTGTCAAGTTATTAACGCGGTTTGCCACTCTTGGTTTTCTGGGGCTTTCCGCGTTAATGTTACAAAATGTACCTTTTGTTACATTTCAAGACAAATCATTGGAGCGCATTATATTTTTCATATCATTACCTCCTACTTAGACACTACATTTTCTCTTTTTCTTTCTAACTCTAAAATATCTCTAAATTGATATGTATATGTAAAAATTTTATCATGATACAAGTTATTATAATTCCAGTATTTATCAGAAATGTGGCCTAAATATATTTTATCTTTGTAAAACTTTATTTCTGTAAGAAAAGTGGTCTTTCTACAAGGAACCAGTTCTTTATTATAAACAGGGAACGAATTATTAAATGTATTCACTCGTCCATACCCAATATACGATGTTGAACCCGTATAAACGGAGCCCGCATAGCTTGCCTTTTCACAAACGTCTGGTATAGAAATACTGTATATATTTATTTCTCGTCTAACTTTTATAGGATTAGTGCATTTGTAGTTATTTATCTCTTTGTCATATTCGCGTTTTGTCATTTTGATATCAGAACGACCATATCCAAGATTTTTTTCAAAAGGGTCGTTGCTATAAAATGGATTTTCGTTCAGTTCCTTAAACCCGGTTTGAAATTGTGTTTCATCAAATACAATACAGGAATCATGCACATTCAAAAAATCTTCAATTTTATGTGTGTTTTCATAATCGTAATCATTGCCTTCAAAACACCTATCAACACAAGGTTCCATTACGCACCCAATCACCAATAAACAAAGGCTCAACGGACCAACTTTTTTCACGGCATACATATCTAATTCCTTATTTCCTAAAATTCAACATCAAGTAATAATATCTTATTTATATTAATAATTACTCCAAACTTATACTTTTGTATTGATTTTCTAGCCATTCATTCAACTCTGTTTCACATGTTGTCCGGCTTACAGTTATCAGCATATCTATTACAGGTTCAGCAACATTATTAGGCATATTCATCATTGTTGGCAAAAATTCAAAAATAGCCTTTTTGGACATTTCCTTATGTAGTTTTGCGACAACACAATCACATATCTTGTCAGTTCTTACAATATCAGCAACCGTCAAATACCTTTCGTGTACTTCTCCACTTTCCATATGTATAGGACCTGACATATCTTTGAGACACTTTTTCTTTATAGTTTTGTTTCCTCCAACAGCTTCGATAACCGAAGATATTATTTTTGACTTTTTGTGTGCCTTAACACCATAAAAGCCTCCTGTGATAAATGCGGTAAATAGAATAACTGCCGATAATATATAAAGTTTTTTGCTCAAGTTTATCTCCTTCTTTTTATTCAAAACACTTTCTGTGTGATTTTGCATAACTTATTGCTATCTGCGCCTGTTCAAATATGTTTTTTATCGCATTGGAATCGGCTTTTTGAACAAATGTGTAACATAAAGCAAACGCTTCGTCTGCATACGCACTAACAGTTGCTATTCCTCCATCAAAAAGTCTTAGAATGTCATTTTCATCTAGAGAGAATAAAAAAGCTACAGAACAGGATGCTGCATCATTCATTGTAATATTAGAACTCTCATCAAACTTCTTTATGCCAAGATTTACTAGAGCTGCTCGTTTGCAATCTAGAGATACTTCATTGTCGGCACAAGCACCTAGCAATATACAAAAAAACAAAGCCAATAATTTTTTCATAAAATCCCCTTTTATTAGTGTTTATAATATCCGACACATAATTCGGTTGCTTTTTTTGTTATTTTCGTAAAAAGAAGAGCCCGCACAATGTCTTCATCATTATACTGTTTTATAAAATATACAACATTGTTGGAATGGCACTCACAATACCTAATATTTTTCTTTCCGAAGCTCTCTATACAACTTTCGTAAAAAAATGATTTTAATTTGTTAACAGGCAAATTAACGAATGTTATCTGTTCTTTACAAGCATATTCTGCATCAACATATTTTTTTATAAATTCTTTTTTTCTGGGTAATTTGTCTTTTAATTCTGTTGCTACGAATGAAGCAAGACACTCGCAATAAGCTTCATGTAACACCATGGTAGAATCGTCTACTTTATTAAAAACACATGTTTCATAAGTAGATTCCTTTATTTCTGCATAAGATTTATTCTTATAATGTGATATTCTAGGGTTTTCAATAAAATTCCACCATGCCCATACAGCCATTGTTGCTATAAGTAAAAGGGTAGTGAATATCAATAAAAATACTTTAAACATTTTCTTCATTTTGTATCCCCCTGCTAAAAAAACAGACCGCCATAGGATGCTAGGCGGTCGGGGAGTTCTCAAATCACGTCATTATTGATTCTGTTGCTTTCGGGTAACCCCTGTTGTATAGCAAGCAGCTCCCAGACTTATACAGTCAGGGATAAATGACGACACAAAACCACAGGAATGACATCGTATAACGATGCCACAGCAATTTTGCACCGAATGACGTAGGCTTGAGATAGCCCCGAACACATATCCCTATGGATTCATTTCATATGATATCAATTAGATTAATCAACTTCAAGTACAATCAAAGCGTTTTAATTATACGTAATTTTTTTGATGAGAAAATAACGTTTAATCTAACCGCATACGCCCCGATAGGTTCTTCGTGCGCCTCGTTGCGAATCTCCGCCTTTGGGGGCTTCTATTCGACTCGGACTACGAACCCATCTGGGGCTTTTTAGGAAACATACTGTTCTTTATGGATGTTTTTGATGTTCTATATATCAAGGAGAATACAAATGACATACACACAACCACTTACTCATGAAACATTACTGACTGTTCATGAATTAGCCAATTTGCTGAAAATAAAACCAGACACTATCTATCATTGGCATCTTCGCAAAGCTTATCCCGAAATCAAAAGAGTAAAGATTGCGGGAAAAGTTTATTTCAAACTATCTTCGTTGCAACCATTTTTGAATATAGATACGCCTTAATTTATTTATCGGATTGGGTATATTCAGACAGTTATTTCTTTTTAATATCACACCAAACCCCACCCATAACTTCAACGTTGATAGTGACGAAGGAGTGTATGGGTATATTTTTTCTTGTACCTTATTACCGAACCATGTTTTCAAGTAGAATAGATAAGCACCTTCATCTTGGATATATCTTGCATTTGGACTGTTAGTATATTTGTTTAATTCCTTTACCATATATGCACAAACACCTTCCTTGTCATATATGTATCTTAGGTTTATCACTGTACTAAAAAATCCAAAATACTCCCTTGTTTTATCAATAGCTATTATCAATCGTCTTAGTACATCCATCGGTTCACCACAGTGTTTAATAGCTAAGTGAACGTGCCAGAAACCGCTTTTACCACGTTCAAACACACCCACAAAAGGCAATGGATTACGTTTCCAATTATGTTCGCTGCATGTAAAAAGTCTTTCTATTGTACGGATGATATTACGGTACATTTCTTTTGCTTCTTGTTGATTCTTGGTTCTGCGGTATCCTGATTGGTTTATATGGGGCAATTTAATCGATAACAGTGCTAAGTATTCGGATTTAATAAGGTCCAGATACCATGCTTGTTGTTCTGGGGTCATGCTGTATTTATGGTTTCTGTATATTCCTTGGTCTTCGACATAACATTCATTGTTGAACATATCCAATATATCTGTGACTGTTCTGCGGGATATTTTGTCTTGAGTTGCATCTTTGTACCACGTTCTTCGTTTTATCGTATTTGCATGCCTAGTTAATGTTTCTGTATTTTTGAAAAAGTTAGTTGTTGGTTCTGTGTTGCTCATAGTTGATACCTTTATGGTGTAGTGATAGACCCCGTCTGGCAAGCACTTGGACGGCAATATTGTAAAAAGACCCACGCAGCATAAGTGTGAACCGATAAGCAATCCCATTCACCCCACGCAGTCAATTGAATAGAACTGCTGTTTTGGATAAAAATGGAAATGTTTGATTATTTATTGCAAATGCATGCGTGCACCCAACAAAAAAGCCCTTAAAGGGCTCATCAAAGAAAAATTGCTTAAGAAATTATTGCAATGAGATTTCTGCTTTGAAGCGCAGCAGGACATTTGCCTGTTTGCGTGAAATTGGATAGCCACAACACATCTGTTCTGTAATATTAACTACCGCAGGGTGCACATACATACCTGCAACCTTGGCCATTAATACCAAGTTTTCCCAATATTCTGTACCCAATCCCATAACTTCGCGGACTTCTTCTGTTTCACTGCACCTTCTGCACATAATTAACCCCCTTGGTTACATATAAATAGAACTGTTGGTACGGCCCAAATACACAAAAAAATCCAAAAATAAAAAATTTTTTTCAAATTTTTCCAAAACCACCTTCTCGCATGAGTTCTACAAATCAAGAAGCAAGACGGTCGAGCTTCTATCACTAGTAGAAAAAGAAGTAAAATCATGCTAATTGATAAGAAAATAAAAGCGATTGCAATAACCCGAGTGTCAACAAAAAGTCAATGCGATTCACTGGAAGTTCAGATGCAGGCAATCAACGCATACTGTGAAAATCATCCGGAATTAGAAATTGTTAATATTCACAAGCTAAAGGAATCTGCTTATTGCTTAAAAGCGGGTGATTTGGATGACATTATCGGGAAAACAAAAGATAATTTTGCAATCATCATATCCAAGGTTGACCGATTAACACGCAACATTAATGATTTTTATGTGTTTGCGAAAATGGTACGGGAACACAATATAACATTTCACATTATCCGAGAAGGTATTGTTTGGAACAAAGATTCTGGTCGAGATGTTGAAAACACTATTATGGTCCTGATAGCACATGCAGAACGTGAATCAATCCAAATCAGCGAGAGAACAATCGACTGTCTTAGAATATGCCGGGAAATGGGCAAAGCACCATATCGGGCCCCATTTGGATATATAAATTATACAGAAGGTTCGGAAACGGGAATCAGGTTACATGAAGCGAACTCAATAATATTAAAAGAATTATTCCAGTTGTATTCAAGCGGGAATTTCTCGTTAGAAATGTTGAGCAAACACGTGCAACGTAAATATGGGATACATTTAAGCAAACAACGGATTGATTGCATATTACGCAACAATTTTTATATCGGGTATGCATACTATGAAACAGTTAAATATAAGCACATTTACAAAACAATTATTGACGAAGCGGTATTCAACAAATGTCTGGAAATTCTGAACGGTAAACGCACAGTAAGTAAGAAACCAAAAAAACAACTGTTGTCGCCATTGCGTGGTCTTGTTCGTGATAAAGAAACCAAAGCCCTGTTCACGCCGTATGTTAGTCGCCATAAAACGGTCAATTATCTAAAAACTAAAGTAAGCGGAACAAGAAACCTAAAAGAAAGTGATGTTATCAATGCTCTTTCAAAGGTCCTGAAACAATTAAATGACAGAACAGATGTTGTAGCATTGCTGGATGCACAGATTAATACCGACAACATAACTGAACTGGCAAATATTTCAAAATGCATCGCCAATGAAAAAAAAGAAATAAAACGCTTTGAAGAACGGATTCAAAATTTGTTGACCGGCAATGCCTATGGTGCCACCCCCGATATGATTGCCGCATCAATTGAAAAACTAAACAAACAGCTATCAACCCATCGTGGATTTTTACAACAATATCAAAGCAGAGAAAAAGAAATCAAGCAAGATACAGTTATAATAACGATGGACATATTACAAAGCTTCAACAATATGGGGATAGAAAGCAAACATAACATGTTGAAAATACTGTTTAAGAACATAATATATCATAACAATTCCATTACATGCTATTTTCAGGACGGTTTAGGCATAAAGCCAATCAAATGCATTATGGAATAATTAAATTGATTTAATGTATTAAAGATTTCAAACTTCTCAAAAAGGGGTTTGAAATGCAGGCTGTTTTATTAGCCAGAGTTAGCAGTAAAGAACAAGAGGACGGTCACAGTTTGGTAGCACAGCTGGACCGTCTTCATGCATATTGTTTACGCAAGAATCTGGATATTATCCAAGAATTTACACTGGTCGAAAGCTCAACGCGTGGGGAACGGCCCGAATTTCAAAAAATGATTGCGTACATCAAGAAACAATCCGGCAAGGTGGCACTGGTCTGTGATAAGGTAGACAGGTTGCAGCGTTCTTTTCGGGAAGTGCCGATTTTGGAACAACTGCGTAAATCAAATAAGTTGGTACTGCACTTTGTAAGCGAAAATCAGATATTGGATTCTGGGGCAAACAACTCGCAAATAATGGCCTATCAGATTTTTGTTATGATGGCAGAAAATTACACAAACTGCATCAGTGATAATGTAAAAAGGTCTTTTGAAAAGAAAATACGTGAAGGCACGATATTGACCTGTGCCCCGATTGGATACTTGAATACAACAATTAATGGTGCACGTACAGCCATTATTGACCCAGAACGTGGGCACAAGGTTCGGATGTTATTTGAAAAATACGCCACAGGCAACATATCCATACGTCAACTGGCCGATTATGCAACAGAAATCGGGCTAAAAACCAGAAGAAATAAGCCAATCAGCCCCAGTCAAATGCATCTGATTTTATGTAATCCTTTCTATTATGGAGAAATGAAAATCAAAGGCAAACTGTACCCGCATTGCCATGACAGACTTATAACCAAAGAAATTTTTGACCTGTGCGATAAAATAAGGTCCGGCAAGTATAACAATGTGTCACGCAGGAAGAAAAAGGACATGTTATTGTCGGGCTTTGTTCATTGTGTGCACTGTGGCAAATCATACAGTCCATATCTGGCCAAAGGGCGTTATGTATTCCTGAAACCACCTAAAAGTGATACGTGCCGGCATTATCACGTGTCCGCTGCACCATTCATGAAGCAGATTAATGAAATACTGTCTGCATTGCACTTTGGACCATCATGTTCGGGGCAAATGATAAAAGGTCTACAAGAAAAACAGACCAAGGCGATATTGGAAAAAGACAGATATATTGCAACGCAGAATGAAACCCTAAGTAAGCTAGCCATAAAGAAAAGTCGTTTGACGGAACTATATCTGGACCAAGGAATAAGTCGTGATGAATACGATACAATCATCAACGATATCAGCAAACAGCAACAAGAAATTCGTGACCAAATGGTTAGAACGGATGACCGGATTGGTGCATTCTATGCCAACTTGATAAAATGTGCAAAAATCGCAGAAATCAGCCATTTCTTATTCAAAAGTTCGAACTTTTGCCTAAAACGACTAATTTTGAAATTGATAAGTTCGAACCTTTTTCTGAACAATAAAAACGCAGTTATTTCAATAAGATACCCCTTCGTAGACATGGTCCAGAAGGGGTGTCGTCAAATATGGGGCGGATAACCGGACTCGAACCGGCGACATTTGGTACCACAAACCAACGCTCTAACCAACTGAGCTATATCCGCCATACTGAATTTTTATGGTGGAGCTGATCGGACTCGAACCGACGAGATGCGTGTTGCATGCTATCAAGTGTCCCAACCAGAACCACATATTCCTGGTGGAGCTGATCGGACTCGAACCGACGACCCCTTCCATGCCATGCAAGTGCTCTACCAACTGAGCTACAACCCCATGCGGAATCTTATTTTATATTTCTTCTTGCCAAATGTCAAATCAATTTGCTAATCTTTTTGTATGTTTTAAGGAGTTATATATGGATTATCCAATTTTAAAGTCAGAAGTTGAACAAAAAACCGCACAAACACTGGATGTTTTGCGTAATGAATATGCTGGTTTGCGCACGGGGCGTGCATCGGTTCATTTGCTGGATGCAATTCGTGTGCCGGTTTATGGTTCTGAAATGCCAATTAACCAGGTTGCAACTGTTTCAACACCTGATAACCAGACACTTTCGGTGACCGTTTGGGATATTACCAATGCACCAGCCGTGGAAAAGGCTATTCGTGATTCTGGGTTGGGCCTGAACCCAATGACGGCGGGCGGTGTAATTCGCCTAAATATGCCACCGCTTACCGAAGAACGCCGTCGCGAATTGGTCAAGGTTGCCGGTAAATACGCCGAAGAAGCTAAGATTTCTATGCGCAACATTCGCCAGGATGCAATGGGTAAAATTAAACGTGCCGTTACAGATAAAGAAATTTCCGAAGACGACCAACGCAAATTCGAGGACGATATTCAAAAGGTCTTTGATAAACGTGGGGCAGAGGTTGATGCCATCGCCAAAGAAAAAGAAACAGATATTATGGCGGTCTGAATCATTTGCATCAACATAAAATCGGGAATATAAAATGTTTAAACTATTCAAATCAAAATGCACACCGGTTGCGACCGGGAAAATTCCACAACACATCGCATTTATTTGTGATGGCAATCGCCGTTGGGCGGAAAATCGTGGCTTGCCACCATTAATGGGGCACCAGGCTGGCATTGCAAACTTTGAAAATCTGGTGGACTGGTTTTTAAAGCGCGGTGTTTCAACGGTCTCGTTCTGGCTGTTTTCTACGGAAAATTGGAATCGGTCCCAGGAAGAAATTGATTTCCTTATGGACTTGTTCTATACGGAATTGAAGAAGAATCTTAAAAATGCGATTGATAAAAACCTGCGCTATCGTGTAATTGGATCGCGCGATCGGTTGCCGGCGAAACTGGCCAAACTATGCGATGAACTGGAAGAAAAATCGGCCGATCATACCGGTGGCACGGTTGTGTTTGCATTGAATTATGGTGGCAAAGATGAGATTATCGATGCGGTAAATGCGGCAATTGAAAACGGCGAACCGGTCACCAAGGAAACGTTTGAAACCTTTATGGATACGGGCGATCTGTTGCCGGTGGATTTGATGGTTCGAACCAGTAATGAATATCGTATTTCCAATTTTATGTTATGGAAATTGGCGTACGCAGAATTACTGTTTGTGCCGGAACACTGGCCCGATTTTGTAAAAAGTGAAAAACTGTGGCAATACACATTGGACGAATTTGCAAAACGTAATCGTCGTTTTGGCGGTGGGAAAAAGGCAAATTATTCTGGAAAAAAATAAAGGGTGAATCATATGTCCAAAAATACAACATTACGAATTCTGGCCGGTGCAATAATGGCCCTGGTTGCTGGTATTGCGGCGGTTATGGAATATTTTGGTTTTCCGGCGGTGCGCGTACTGGGGATTATCATCGTATTGATGATGATTGTAGAAATGATATTGTGTATGAAAAAGACAAATCAAAGTTGCTTGAAAAAAGACGGACTTGTGTTTTGTTTATTTTTGGGCTGGTTATTTGTGATGCTTGGGGCAATTAACGCCGTTGGCGCACGATCACAGATTATTTTACAGTTATTGCTTGTTATCTGTGCGGCGGATATTGGTGCGTGGCTGTTTGGTCGCATGATTGGGGGCGACAAAATGTGGGAACGCATTTCGGCCAACAAAACATGGGCCGGGCAAATCGCGGGCATTATATGTGGCACGGTTGTATATGTTGCATATGGTCTGTTGCGTGGTGTACCATTTAGTATGGCAATGGGTATGATTTGGACGGGGATAAGTGTTGCGTTGTTATCCCAATACGGGGATTTAACCGCCAGTTGGATTAAGCGTAAAATGGGTATCAAAGATTTTGGTAATATCTTGCCGGGACACGGTGGTATGCTGGATAGATTTGATGGTTGGATTTATGCGCTGCCATTGGTATGGCTGACAATGCTGTGATGTAAAAGTACGTGAAAGGTAAAGGAAGACGGGTATGCAGACGATTTTAACCATTGTTGCGTTATTGGTTGTTTTAGGTGTCGTGGTTTTCGTTCACGAATTGGGGCATTTTTTGGCCGCACGTTGGGCGGGGGTTCGTGTTGACGCATTTTCGATTGGTTTTGGACCAGCATTGATTAAGTGGACCGACAAACGTGGCACAGTGTGGAAAATTGCGTGCCTGCCTTTGGGGGGATATGTTTCCATTTATGGCCAAGAAGATATGTTCAACCGCAAAAAATATGCGGAATTAGATGACCAACAAAAAAAGGGACATTATCTGTCTGTTCCGGCCTGGAAACAGTTTATAATTATCGCCGCCGGTGTCACGATGAACTTTATCCTGGCGTGGATAATTTATACATCGCTGTTTATGTTCCAGCCGCGACTTGTCGGAAATTCCCAATTACCTGTTGTGGGCCAGGTTATTCAGGAATCTGTTGCCTTTAATGCAGGGGTCAAACCCGGTGATACGATTGTAAAAATCGATGATGAAAATATATCGAATTGGGGGGATTTAATTCTGGCCAAAGAATTGGCAACAAATCGTGATGCAAATGTTGTAATTGCCCGTGGTGACACGTTGGTCAACGTGACATTAAGTCCGGCGGAACGCTGGGGGATGGTGGCAGACGGGGCCAAGCGCGCCGATCCTGCACGTCAAAATCTGTTCCGTGCGATGTATTCGGGGGCACGTAAAACATACTATGAATCCAAGACATTGGTTGTCGTTTTAAAACAAATTATCACTGGCGAGCGTTCTTCAAAACAACTGGGGTCGTTTATCACAATTGCCCAGTATTCTGGGGCGGCTATGCTGGCGGGATTCTTTGCATTCCTGTCACTGATTGCATTGCTGTCGGTAAATCTGGGGGTAATAAATCTGTTGCCGTTGCCGGTACTGGATGGCGGATATTTAATGATTTTGATAATCGAAGCCATCACCCGTCGCAAGTTACAAGGGCGTGGAATGGAAATTGCAATTATGTGCGGATGGTTGTTGATATTGGGTCTGTTTATATTAACGATGTGGAATGATTTGGCACGTGTATTTGGGTGGTATTGATGAAATATAAAAATGGTATTTTAATTGCGTCGTTGTTATCGGTTGCGCCGGCATATGGTGCGACCGTATCGCGTATTGATGTGACGGGAAATCAGCGTATGGATGCGGAATCTGTTCGTATTCTGGCCGATGTCAAGGTTGGTGACAATGTTGGCACACATCGTGCGAATGAAATTGCAAAGCGCTTGCAGACGTCGGGCTATTTTTCCAAGATTAACGTTCGTATGTCGGGCAACGTCTTGAAAATTGATATTGCAGAGGCGCCGACCATCAACATGGTAACGGTCGAGGGTAATGATGAAATTTCAACCGATGATTTAAAGAAAGAAATCAAAACCAAAGAACGCGCATCATATGATGAATCCACCATTGGTGCCGATGTTCAGCGCATGCTTACCATATACCAGCGCAAGGGGTTCTTTGGTACAAAAATCGAACCGCAAAAAATTGAACTGGATGACAATCGTGTTAATGTTGTTTACGAGATTAGCGAAGGGCATCCAACCTGGATTACCGATATTAAATTTGATGGAAATAAAAAATTTAGTGATCGTACACTGCGTGGGGAAATTTTATCACGTGAACATGCCTGGTGGCGGTTTATGACGCAATTTGATACATTTGACGAAGATCGCATCCAATACGATGCACAAATGTTGCGCCAGTTTTATTTGCGTAATGGCTATGTTGATTTTGCGGTGACGGACACCAATGGTGTCTTTACCCCCGACCGCGAATATTATTCTGTGACATTTACCGTGAACGAGGGGCCACGATATAAATATGGCAATGTCAGCATTGATAATCCGTTCGATGATATCCCCAATGATGAATTAACGGATGTTTTGGTGGTAAAATCCGGCGACGTTTATAATGTTGATGCGGTTGAAGAAACCCTGGCCAAATTGCGCAGTCGTGTTGCGGACTATGGATATGCGTTTATTAATGTTGAACCGGTTCCGACCAAGAACACAGACGACAAAACAATAGATTTAAAATTCAAGATTCAGAAAACAAATCGTATTTATCTGAATACAATTAACATTTTGGGTAATGTGCGTACATTTGATTCTGTGATTGAACAATTGTTGCCGATGCGTGCGGGCGATCCATTTTCCTTACAAACCATTGAAGAAGGCCGCCAGAAGTTAATGCGCACACGTTATTTCAAAGATGTTCAAATGGTACCCACACGTGTGGCGGGCGAAAATCTGATGAATCTAGATATTCGTGTTGATGAACAACCGACGGGCGAATTGTCTGGTGGGTTTGGTTGGTCGAATATCAATGGCTTTATGGTTGATGCTGGTATAACTGAAAATAATTTCATGGGCCGTGGCCAGATTGTACAGTTACGCGCATCAATTGCAGAGTATCAGAAGCAGGCATTATTCAGTTTTACCGAACCATACCTGTTTGGGCGTCAATTATCGGGCGGATTTGATGTGTCATACACAATGTATGATTATTCAAATCTGGGTGGATTTGGTTATGACCGTGATTCTTTGACGGTGGCGGGACGTCTGGGGTGGCGATTGACGGACCACTGGACACAGAGTTTGCGCCTGTCCGCGGCATTTGACCAGAATTATGATATCCAGGCCGAAGATGGATGGCAGGATGCAAACTTGTACACGTTGGGGACAAATTTGCGTTATCACAACCTGGATACAAATTTTGAACAAAACACGCATACCGGTGTTGTTGCAAATTTGGGATTGGCATATACCGGCTTTGGCGGTACCGAAACATTTATGCGTTACAGCGGTGATGTTATCGGTATGTATAAGTTCTGGGATGATCGCTGGCAAATTCGTTCGTCGCTGAATTTCGGATATATTCAGCCACTGGACGGTGATTACGTGTCACGTGTTTATCGTTACTTCCTGGGTGGTGAATCATTGCGTGGGTTTGATGTTGCTGGTGTTGGTTCGCGCAATTGGTGGTACAGCACCTATGCACTTGGTGGATTATGGAAAATTAACGGTTCAACCCAATTAAATTTCCCAATCTTTATCCCCGATGAATATCAGGTCAAAGGGTTTGTGTTCGCAGACTATGGTATTTTGGGCAAACCGCCAAAACAGGAATATAAATTTATGGGCGTTCCGAATGATATCGACCAAGATTGGCGTACGTCGGTTGGTTTTGGTATTTATTGGAACACACCAATGGGGCCAATGAATTTCAGTTGGGGTTGGCCATTGAAAATAAACGAGTATGATCGCGAACAAAGATTCTTGCTGTCGTTCGAGACCCAGTTTTAGTCTTGACGATATGCGTGAATTTTTCTTATAATTCGGTAAAAGGGAAAGGAGTAAGCCGTGAAAAAAGTATTATTGGGATTGTTTGTTGCGCTGTGTCTTGCCGGCTGTGGCCAGGTTTATGATCGTGAACCGGTTGGTGTTGGATACGACAACAATGAATTGAAATTAAGTCCGTGCGCTTGCATTATGGTATACCAGGCCTAGTTTATTTTACACCGGACTGCATACGGGGGGATGATTTTGAGATATCCGGACAGTTTTGATACGCCAACATTTCCCGCGGGGCCGCGGATTGCGCTGTCACGAGTGATGGCGATTGTGATAATGGTTATTTTTGTATTGATTATTGTGACGGGCGGGATGATTTTATGGGCATCACGTTCTCAACAAATTCACCCATTTTTGGTTTCTGTTGATGATGTAACGGGTGCGTGGGCCGTTGTTGGTCACGATCACGGGGAACGTTCGATATCTGCAAATCGTGCAATGCAAGAATCTGTAATCGCAAGATTCACCCAAAATTGGTATACAATTTCCGGTATTCGATCTGAAAACGAAGATATATGGTATGGCTTCGCAGATAGGGCCGAATGTAACGCCGATAATCGTTCGAATAATGCACAAATATTTTGTAACGCGGGTGATGAATTATATAACTATTTCATATACAATATTGTCCCAGAATACCAGGAACGCATTGCCGCGGGCGAAACGTGGTCTGTGGATGTCGATAACATATATTTGAATGAAACGGCCGATGTAACAGACAATGGTGGAACGTGGCGTATTCTGACCCAGATTGATTCCGGTGTATATGGTCCAATCCAGGTTATGGCATACATTAAACTGGGGCGCGATATGGGCAATTACCCCAACACATTGGGTTTTTACGTAATGGATTTTAACGCATATAACATAGGTAACAGATGAAAAAACTAATTATGTTTTTTTCGGGATTGGTTTTGATGTGCCTGACGGTTGGAATGGTGGTTGTTGGTGGCGCAATCTATGATACTGCATCGCAACAGACAATTGACACATTCTTTTTTCAGCCGGCGGATTTATCATCGCGTCGAATTGGTGTGCCGGCGTCCTTGAACGATTTAAGTGCTGACAAAATTCGTGAAATGCTTGTTGATAAATTTATAACTGAGTATTTCTATGTTATTCCAGATGCCAAAAATGTGGCGGCGCGTCTGGACGGATCCATTGGATTGCGTCGTATGGTGACGCCGGATGTATTCAACGAATGGGCCCAGACGATTGGAACAGAGATTACGACAATGGCGGACATGCACCAGATGCGTATGGCCCGGATGCTTGATATGGAATTACCAATCGACAGTGATAATTGGTGGACGGTAACGTATGAATTAACAACCTGGGAAAAACCGAACGATTTATCGCATGCCCCGGTGGTTACACGTGGCACAATGTATATAAAATTGGCGTATGAGCCAGGTATCCGCCCCACAATGAATCTTGAAAAATTTGATTTAGGAAAATTCTTAGAGAACGGTGGTGATCCATCGCTTATATTCAGGTTTCGGGTCGATGACATAGAGTAAGGAAACACGAAAATATGATTAAAAAATTAAGTATTTTTTTATTGTTTTTATGCGTAATCGGTGGTGCGTACGCGGATGATTTTGATTTTGATGAATTTGCGATAACCGATGGTGCGGATGCAGATTTTATGTTAGATGCTATAACATTAAATGATAATGCGACCGGTACAGGTGTATCGGGGTTTGACATTGCGGGTGTGATGCTGGGGATGGGATTTGATGATGTGGAAAATCTGTTTTACAAGACCAAAGGGCTATATGCCCCGCGCAAGAAAAACAGTATCATTTATTCCATACACAAAGATTGGAAATATAACCTGGATTACGAGTGTCGCCAAGATGGCATATTTATCCCTGAAAAATTAGAACATTGTGTGCGTACATTGGCAAAAAATCGTGGTTTGCTGTACGCATCTGAAATGCATCTGGTGCGTGAAAATACCGGCGAAACATTGGATGTTTATTTTACCAGTAATGCGACTGATAACGTCGTATGGCGTGTTGTATATAACAATGATGTTAACGAATTAGAGGGTGAATCTGAAAAATTCGAAAACCAGCGCGAAAAGAAAATTATGGCGTTCTGGCAAAGTGTGCTGGATAAATATGGTGCACCAAATTCTGGTACGGATAAATGGGTATCGTCTGACAATGCATATGATCCGGTAATGACGGCATATTATGGTGCACTGGATTTGGTTGACAATGGACGTCGCGCCGCGGACGAATCCAGAAATATTCAACAAGCCCGTGAAAACTTCAAAGCAAAATCATATGCGTTCTAATGTAAACTCATATCGCCGGGGATTGCGTGCGGAATTTATTGCGCGGATGTATTTGCGGCTGCACGGGTTTCGCATTTTGCATAATCGCTATGTAACGGGTCGTCATACGAACCGTGCCGAAATTGATATAATTGCGCAACGCGGTAATTTAATTGTTTTTATAGAGGTAAAATCACGCCCAGATATACGCACCGCCTGTGATGCCATCTCCACGCCCCAGGCACGACGTCTGCGTGCGGCGGCGGATACGTACCTGATTCAGCGGGGCTGGATGGGCGATGCCAGATTTGATGTGATTGCGGTGTGTGGTTGGCGTCTCATCTGGTTCAAGAATGCAATATAAAAATTTGCATATTGCATATGGATAATTTATAATAAGAATGTTTTCACAAAAACACAAAAGGAGACACTATGAAAAAAGCATTATTGGCATTATTTGCCGTTATGACATTGGCCGCGTGTACCGGTTCTTATAAATCTGGTAATTGTGAATATGATTTCTTGTTACACAAAGATATTTCAGTTTCGAAAATCATCGGCAATATGACCGGCGGTTGTTAAAAAAAATCCCCCATTTGGGGGATTTTTTATTTTACAAATGAATAATCCATTTCCAGATGGTTTGGATTATATGTACCATTCATAATTGCCAGTGTGTCTTCAACAATTACCAACTCTTCATTTGTCGCAATCATAAGGATTTTAACACGACTGTCGTCTGTGCTGATGATGGCTTGGTCGACACCCTTACGCGCCAGGGCCACTGCATTCTTTTCCGTATCCAGCTTAATCCCCAGTTCTTCCAATCCTGAACAGAACTTTTCACGCAGATAATCATCATTTTCACCAACACCTGCGGTAAATACCAGCGCATCAACATGTCCCAATTCTGCCATAAATGCACCAATGTATTTTTTTACATTGTGTGCCTCCATATCAATGGCTAAACGACACAAATCATTTTCATCTTTGTTCCCTTCGACATCGCGACGGTCCGCAAAGCATTCTGTGATACCCATCAATCCAGAATCCTTGTTCAAGTGTTTTTGCATCTGGTCTGCACTAAGCCCCAAACGTTGCATTACATACAAGACCACACCCGGATCCAAATCGCCTGGACGAGTTCCCATTGTTAACCCCGCCAGAGGCGTCATGCCCAATGATGTGTCAACCGATACACCGTTGCGAATTGCCGTGGCTGATGCGCCTGACCCGATATGCAATGTGATTAAATTGCATTCATTAGCAGGTTTGCCCAGCATTGTTGCCGCACGTTTGGATACGTACAGATGGCTGGTCCCGTGGAAACCATAGCGACGAACGCCCAATTCACGATACCACGCACTGGGCACCGCATAGCGATACGCATAATCCGGCATTGTCTGGTGAAATGCGGTATCAAATACGGCAACCTGGGTTGCGTTTGGCAATAATTGCTTTGCGGTGACAATACCCATCAATGCAGACGGGTTATGCAACGGTGCAATTGCCGACAATTCATCAATTGTTTTAATCACTTCGTCATTGATTTCAACAGATGATGCGAACTTATCACCACCCATAACAACGCGATGTCCAACACCTTTGATTTCATTCAGGTCAATGGATGCCTCGCGCAGCATAAACAGAACAACATTTAATGCTTCGTTATGATTTTGCATAGATGTTTCTTTTTTCTGTTTTGTGCCATCTGGGTATTTTTGTGTGACGAAAGAATCCGGCAGACCGATTTTTTCGACGTTTCCGCCAACAATCGCCTGTTTGGAATCAGCGTCAAAAACCTGATATTTTAATGAAGATGAACCACAGTTCAGTGCAAGTATGTACATTTTATCCCCTTTGATTAATTGACGGGGTCAGCATAGCAAACGTTTTTATTTTTTTCAACAGTAAACTCGGCATATCATCATCCAATTTTCTGGTGTGACATTTGTACGAATGCCACTTGTCTTGTGACTGACCCAGAATTGTTCATTGGCAATCATAAATCGGATGTGCAGGCCGTTTATATCCACCCAAACATTTGGTGCAGGACTTGTTCTGTCGCCGATGCCAAATGCGGCAACCATATCACCAATGGCGTATCCTGCGTCCGGACTCTGGCATTCCAATGAAATATTAACAATTGCCGGAATTGTATTTATATTTCCCAATATGCATTCGGTATATGGAATTAAACTGTTAAGTTTCATTTTCGGGCTGTCTGTGATTGTGAATGGGGCGGGGGCACATCGTGTGATTGTTTCGCGCCAAAAATCATCAGAAATATTTGTGATGTCGAATTGGCCATCCGCACCAACACCATCGCCCGGGGTGGGGATTTGATCAGCACGCGCCAACGCAAATCCCCCCAGTGTTTCCCCGTCGTGTACCCGCAATGTTTTTGCATCCGTATCAAAGGACAGTTCGCCCGGCATACCCGTAAAATTATTATGTGCATCAGCTGTTCCGCGTCGCACTTGCAGAATTTTAGACATATTTATTCCTTAAATTTGTAAAAGATTGTTAATAAAAAAACACCGCCACAAATGACGGTGTGAATGCTTATATTATATCACAAAAAGACAAAAAAATCAAGCCGCAATGGTATGAGATTGATTATATGCGGATATTATGTTTGGAACCTCGCGGTCAAAACGTTTTTGTGCATTTTTCTTTTTAAGGTTGCGTAACCAATTGTACATTGGTCCCATATGTGTGTTACGACCAGTTTCCAGCATATTCCAATATTTAACCAGTTCTTCCAGTTCGTCTATATGATTTGCGTCCCAGTTGTTAACTTCATTTTCGTGCTCTGTAATTTGGGCGGTTAATTGCGTCAGTAATTCCGTTCCATTCACCAGATCGTCTAAATTTTGTTGTTTAGTTGCCAATTGTCCTCTGTTGGCAACCAAGGTTGCGTGTTGTGCCGCAATCGTGTTCAGGTGGTTTTGTAATACTGGAATACTTGGGTCTGTACCAGTCAGAGTTGGCATCGCCGCCAATGTATCCCCCGATATTGAATTCAGAAAAGTATCCAGTGCGGTTAATTCCGTATCATTTGCGATTGGTGCCCATGTGCCGGTTGAACTAACATTGTACACGGTTTGATTGATTGCGTGTCTCAATGCTTGAATCTCGGTGGTACAGAAATTGTTGATAAGGGTTTCCAGGTTGGTAATGTCATTTGTCAGATCGGTTTGTGCTTGTGCAACGGTTCGACCGGCTGTAATCGTGTTGATGGTTGCTTCTGTATTCGTTCTTTGCGTACGTTCATTTGTCAGCAGATTTTCCAGCGACAGTCTATCATTTTGTTGTTGCTGTAAATATTGGTCGTGTTCGGATTTAAAATTGCCATTTTTATCAGAGAACTTGTTTATTTTACGTCCAGATAATTTGACTGCATTTCCGATCATTGTAATGCCATATCCAATTCCCATAAAAGCGGTTTTAATCCCCTTGTCCAGCGCATTTGTTACAAATTTTACCCCGTCAGTTTTATTAAAAGACAAACTTTTATCAGAAAATACGGTAAAATCTGTTTTTGCCAATGTGTCCATTACCTTGCTGGTGGTATATCCATAGTGCAATACAGAAATCAATTCCAGTGCGGTTTTAGCTTCTTTGACTTTGCCTTCTTTTATAGCGCGAATCATTATTTCTTTAACCAGTGCTTGCATATGTGTGCCGTTTTTTAGTGCGCCGGCCCAAACCTTGGATAACTTTTTATCGTTTTTCAATGTGGTCAATATTTTCCCAAACCATTCGACGTGCTTGGCAGATTCAAAATCACGTGCTTCCTTTAACTTGTTTTGTATAGAACTGGTATGTTTTAACACTCCGTCCAGTCCGTCTGTCTTTTTTAAATCCTTGGGGAATTTTCCCGCAATTGCTTTGGCCTGGGGGGAAAAGTATAATCTGTCCCCACTTAATTTAATATATTTTTCCAGACAATCTGAATACGTGTCACCCCACCATTCGGAAAGTCGTTCTGGGATTGTAAGGGTATCTTCGCGCTTTGGTTGAACATAATCATCGCTGTTTGGATTGTCGTAAGACTGATTGGCCAAGGCTTTATTTAATGGCCCCGATATCTTGCCTTCGTCATATTTTTCAAAAACCTCGCGCACTTTCGATTCTTTGCGCAATGTATTTAACAGTACAGGGTATTCATTTTTAAATTGTTGCAGACGAAATGTAGGAATATTGTCATCATCAAACCATTGTGAAACATCCCCACAATCTGGAATATCGTTCGGATTTGAAATCCCCAGTCTGGCCTGCATTGTTGTGTCGCCGGCAATGTACCCATCAATTACCTGGGCGACATTTTCCATCTGTTTTCTGAACTTTGGGTTTTTATTATATTTTTCAGATGCGATTCCGCTTAATAAATCGTCGTACGAAAAATCATCATTTAACACACCCCAGTTTTTTAATTGTAATTCTAATCGATTTCTGTACTTCGTTAAAAAACCATGCAATGTAACGGTTGTTGAGCCGGCTGGTGCGGGTCCAATCTTGGTCTTGGCCGCTGGGGTCGCTTTTGTATATTGGAACAGGTGCTGAATCGTTGTTGTTCCAGTTGTATGGGAACCAAAGTATTTCTCTAAGAACTTGTTGGCTTTATCGTTATATTTAAAACTGCTTTTTGCACCATCCATAGACTGAAAGGCCGTTTGAAATGCCTTGAACAGTTTTTTCCATTCTTTGTCGTCTGCACCTAAATATAACTCGTCTGCTGGATCCAGTGGATCTGGTATTTCCTTTTTTACGTATATATTTGTCCCAGGAATGGTTTCAAATTCACCAGTAACAGGATCTTTTTTTAATAACTCTTCAGCCCAGATTTTTTGATTGTCTGTTGCCTTTTTATCCTTGATATATCCACAGAATTGAACAAACTGTTCGTGCGACATTTCACGAAATATCAGTCTGTTGTAATATGCTGTTAAAAAATCTTTCATATTAGCCATCTGTGCCGCCTTTGTTCTTATCTCACTTATTATAGTGTAAATTTGACAAAAATTCAATATTTTTGGGAAATTTTGATTTAAAATTAAAATTTATACATTTTGTCCTCGAAATGGGTTATAATTCCATCAATAATGGAATGGAATTATGAAAAAGAAGACATCTTTACGTCGCTTTTTGACGAATGTTTATGCTTACGCATTTTTTAATAAATTGATATTGCTAACACCTGTATATGCCGTATTTATGCAGAATCACGGCATGTCTGATATGCAGTTATCCTCGCTGTTTATTATCTTGTCTGTGGGGACTTTTATGACACAAATTCCAGTTACTTGGATAACCAATAACCTGGGGGTAAAAAATGCGATAAATCTAGGCCAGATATTAAAGGCAATCGCTTTCGTTTTATGGCTGATTTGGCCGACTTATTGGGGGTTCGCAATTGGAATGTTCCTGTGGGGGACGATGACAGCGTTTTATAACGTTGCATACGAAGGCATGCTGTACGATGAATTGCGTGCCCGACGTCATCACGATATTTATGCGCGTGTTTTGGGAACGCGTTATAATGTATCTGCGGTTGCGGCGGCGTTGTCTGCATTTGGGTCGCTGTTAATGTTTGTAGGATATGAATGGATAACACTGGCATCTTTGCTTTCGATCGCGATTTCTATGATTTGTATTAATCGTATTCAGTTACGTGCACATCCACGTATCGCGCCAAAGCGTGTCCGCAAGACAAATTTTATAAAATTATTTCGTACGGGAACCCGCATTTGTATTCAAACACCGTGCATATTTTTGATGCTGATGTTGACTCTGCTGGTCAGTAATATTTGCTATTTGGATGATTATCTAAGCCCGATAGGTGTTGAAATTGGACTGCCGGTGGTTTATGTAGGATTGGTTCAGTTTTTTGCACTTGGGTGCAGTGTTCTGGGGCAAACCTTTGCGCACCGTTTTAAATTTGTACCGGATTGGGTTTTATATTCTGCGATATGTATGGCGGGTGGACTTTATATGGTGTTTTCTGTGTTTTATAATGTTGCGGGGCTATGGGCATTGGGGGCGGCGTATGCATTGTTTGCGGCAATCTATATTTTGCTTTATTCGCGGTTCCAAGATTTCTTGCCATCTGGCTATCGTTCTGTAATTTTATCGTTGTACAGCATCGGCGATAATGTTATTTATGTTATTACATGCCTGCTTATTGGTATGGGCGGCACAATGGGCAGTTGGCGTTACAGTATATTCATACTTGGCGCGATAATTGTGCTTATAGGAATGTGGGCTTTGTTGTTTATCAAAAACAGATGTGCTGCGCAATACAATCCAAATATTCGTGTTCTTAAAACAACGCGTCCCGCCGGTGATGATATTGTCTAAGGGATTATGTTCTTGTACATATTGCCAGATAAAAAAATATACAATGCGGATATGAAACTAAATGTCCGCACTTTTTTATTAAAATCATTACCGTATTTGATGTCCATTGCCGGTGGTATTATTTTATACACAGGCGCTATTGATAATGCACCAAATCCAAATATTCGGGATCTGGTTATAAATGTTTCGGCATCCCTGTTGTCGATACCGTTGGTGTTCTTGCTGTATGATTACACAAATTCTCGTGTCGCGCGTCAAATGAAGAAGTCTGTTATCCACAGTATGACCGATAAGCTAAACAGTGTTCTGGTAAATACGATAATGATGCTGCGTGACGCGATGGAGGTGCGTAACAAATTAAGCCTGGAAAATTTAAACCGAATGCTGGTGTGGCATGCGCCCGAAATAGCGCGCCGATTGAATATAACACCACGCGTCCTGGATGCATTGCATTCGTGTCATAATGATTTGGATACACTGTTATTTCGGAACAGTCAAACCAACACCCTGACCCCAGACCAAGTTCAAATTTTATCATCCATTGCGCGCGCTATGGGACATTTGATAAACGAAACAAAATTTCATAAAAATCGGCAAGTTTCTGCGAAATATATTGAAAATATAATGGGGTATATTTTGGACTGGTTGGACGCAGACAGTGTGGCTGCCCTTAACCTGGCGCATCATTTGATGCCCCCAGAATCAGTTCCAGGGCAGGGGGCAAAAAATAAAAAATAAGAATTTTTGTTATTTTTTCTTGATTTTTAATTTTAAATGTGTCAAAATTGCCCCCGTACCTTGGAAACAGAACCCAGTGTTCTCCCTTTCCAGGTCCGGTTTTGGGGACATAGCTCAGTTGGTAGAGCAAATGACTTTTAATCATTGGGTCCAGGGTTCGAGTCCCTGTGTCCCCACCAGAAAATTAACGACCGCATGCCGGTCGTTTTGTTTTTGTATGGGGCGCGGACGAGAACCCAAAAAGGGTTCGGAACGCCAGTTGGTGAAAACAAGTGCAAACGAAGTTTGAACCTTACGTAGTGAATGGGGCCCATCGCGCCGACGCGGCGCAGATGGGGATTTACAGTCCCTGTGTCCCCACCAGAAAATCAACGACCGCTTGCCGGTCGTTTTGTTTTATCTTGAAAAAAATCGTGTTTTGTGATATAATAAATGCATTCTGCGGACGACATTTGGTCGTCTTTTTTTATTGCCCGCATATACGGGCGTTTTTTTATTTAGCCAAAGGAGAAAAATATGGCACTTAAAGAGTACACGTCTATGCGAACCAAAGATTGGGTTCAGGCCGCAGGCACACTGGCCAATATATACGCAAAATTAAAAGGACAACAAGGTGCAAATAATGGTCGTGATTCCACCGAGCAATGTGACGGAATTATTCAAGTGTCCGGATACACACGTGCCGATGGCACCGAGGTCGCCCCATACGAGCGCATTTGCCCATATCACTATAACGGACAATTTCACAAATACACAAACACAGAACTGATTACAGCGATTAAGGATTTTCAACGCGATAACAATTTACCCATAACTGGGCGCATATCATCGGGTGACGAAACAGAACGCGTGTTGAATACGAAGTTTGAATCACATGGTGCAAAATTTGAATATCCGGTCAATACAAACAAAAATCAAGTTGCAGTGTTTGATGGAAAAACATTAAGCATTTATGAAAACAACAAGCCAATTATGTCGTGGGACGCAGTATCTGGAAACAAAGGCTATCAAACACCAGAATTTCAATCTATGAAAGACAAAGGAACAATCCCAGAGGGAACATACGTCGCAAGACAACAAAGCTTACAAGGAATAACAATATACGGGTCAACAATGGGACTTGTTGGTGTTGGGACCTGGCCTGGCGGTCAGCCATCATGGGGCAAATCAAGAATAGCGTTAGAGGCATCTACATCAACCAATACGTACGGCAGAGGAGGATTTTATGTACACGGTGGTTGGACCGCTGGTTCTAATGGTTGTATTGATTTGACAGAAAATATGGCAGATTTTACACAGTGGCTAAAAAAACATGGACAAGATTTGATTGTCAAAGTATCATACAGATGATGAGTTTCATAGCAAGCGTTTTATCTTTTAGTATACTATTATTCTTTATGAATGATTTGCGTGGGCTTTTAAGTGTCAGCAAATGGGATGGCTTGCTATATTTTCTTTGTAATCAAAGCTGTTTAATACTTATCGACCAGATTTGTATAATCTTATTCGGTATAACGTTTGTGCTGATTGCTAGTCACACAATCAAACGATATAAATGGAAATTCCTGTTTGTTCCAATATTAGGAATGATTGTGTGGCCTATTTTAACATTGGCATACATTCTGGTTATAGATGCGTTTTTTATGTGACCACAGAGTATGGTTAGAACCTGCAAAAGAAACTAACACATTCGGGAGAGACAAATTTTCTATACATGGTGGCGTTGCTTTCGGTTCTGCCGGCTGTATTGGTTTAACATCAAATATGGATAATTTTGTTGCCCACATATGTGGGCGTTTTTTATTTACAAAAGGTGTCTGATATGAAAATGAGTGATAAAGGTATCGAGTGGTTAAAAGGGTTAGAAGGTTCGGTCAAGGTTAATGGAAAACACGTTATATACGATGATGCCACGGGCAAACCTGTACCTGCAGGAGTTCCATTGCCAGTGGGTGCAACAATTGGCTATGGGCATTTGGTAAAGCCAGGTGAAGATTTTAGTGCTGGTTTAACGGAACAACAGACGACAAAACTGTTGCAGCAAGACCTGCAAGCAACCTATAACACAATAAACGAACAAATATCTGCTGATGCCATATCAAATATGACACAAAGCCAATATGATGCATTGGTGTCGCTGGTATTTAATATTGGGGCCGGGTCTGCTGCACCACAAAATAGAAATCGTGGGCTATACCAATCAACGGTTAGAAAATATTTGAATGACAATAAATATAAAAGCAATATTTACCCAAATTTAGAAGATGCGTGGCGTGCATTTAGAAATGGAGGAATCTTGGATGGGCGACGTGATGCAGAATGGCGGCTATACAATAATGCAGACTATAGTGGTTATTGATTTATTTGAATCAGTTGTTCCAGGTATTGTTTGGCGGCATCAAATTTTGATGTCGCCGAACAATATACGCAAAGTTTTTGCTATGTATTTGCTATGGACGGCATTATAGAAAAAAGAAACCGCCGTTTGGCGGTTTTTTTATTCTGCCAATGTTCCAACCGACATTGTTATGCGGCGAATACCACTGCTGATAGATTTTTCTTTGTTTATTTTAGCCTTGATAATTTCGCCCGTGTGATGAATGTGTGTTCCGCCACATAATTCACACGACACATCGCTGGCGGTAATCACACGAACGGTGTCGCCATATTTTTCACCGAACAGTGCCATCGCACCACGCTTAACCGCATCGTCCATTGACATCTGTTCATGGGCAACCGGCATATCGGCCGCAATCCATTCGTTAATCAGGTTTTCAACCGCCGTCTTTTCTTCGGCCGTCATCGCACGACCAAACGAAAAGTCAAAACGAACCGAATCCGGCGAAACCTTGGAACCGCGCTGTTCAACATCTTCGTTCAAGACGTGACGTAACGCCGCCTGAAGCAAGTGTGTTGCCGTATGGGCGCGTGCCGTCTGTTGACGCACCGCGGCATTCAGTACCGGTGTTACAATGTCACCAACGGCAATATCAGATTTCAAAACACCTTTGTGGATAACGACGTTGTCAACGCGTGCGGCCTCGGTCACGGCCAAGACAACCTCGTCACCGCGTTTTAATTCACCACTGTCGCCGACCTGACCCCCTTGGGTGCCATAGAATGTGGTTTTATCCAGGGCGATTTCAACCTCGTCCCCGGCGGTGGCGGATTTTACAAATTCCCCATTACGCAAGATGGACAGAACGCGCGATTCCATTTCCACCGGTGCGTATTTTGCCACGTCATCAGTTGCGGCCAAATCCGTCTGGGATTCCCAGAATATACGTGTGCCCTTGGTGTTGGCGCGTGAGCGCTCCTTCTGTTCGGTCATTGATTTTTCAAAGCCAGCTACATCCACGTCAATGTTTCTGTCGCGTAAAATCATCTGGGTTAAATCAAGCGGGAAACCATATGTGTCGAACAATTTAAATGCAACGTCACCTGGCAAAACCTTGTTGTTCAGTTTTGGCAATTCGCTTTCCAATAATTTCATTCCATTTTGCAGCATATCTGCGAATGCGTTTTCCTCGTTCTGAATAATTTCAACGACGCGTGCCTGGTTTTCTGCCAACTCTGGATATGCATCACCCATTTCGGTAATTAACGCCGGATACAGTTTAGACAATAATGCCCCCTTGTGTCCCAGGATTTGTCCATGACGCATTGCACGACGTAATATACGGCGGATTACATAGCCACGGTCTGTGTTTGATGGGATAACGCCATCTGCGATTGCAAATCCGACCGAGCGCAAGTGGTCCGTGATAACCTTGAAACTAGAAACGTTTTCCGCCGTTTCGGCAACGCCCGTTACATCAGACACCGCGCGTTTCAGGTTTACGAACAAATCTGTGTCGTAATTATCCGTTTTTCCCTGTAAAATGGAAGCAAAACGTTCCAGGCCCGCGCCCGTATCAACATTTTGTTTTGGCAGTGGCGTTAAATTACCATTGGCGTCACGATCATATTGCATAAACACATCGTTCCAAATTTCGACCCAGCGACCACCGTCTTCATCAGCCGACCCCGGCAAGCCCCCCGGCAAACCAGCACCCATATCATAGTGCATTTCTGTGCACGGGCCACATGGACCTGTATCGCCTGCTGACCACCAGTTATCTTTGTCACCTAACAAAATCGCATCTTTCCCAGCAACCTGTTTCCAGATTTTTACAGCCTCGTCATCGCTATAATGCGTGGTGACAACAATGCGTTCCGGATCCAGGCCGAAAACCTTGGTTAATAACTCCCAAGACATTTCAATTGCGCCCGCCTTGAAATAATCACCAAAAGACCAGTTGCCTAACATTTCAAAAAACGTATGGTGACGACCGTCAAAACCAACATCTTCCAGGTCATTGTGTTTACCGCCGGCACGAATACATTTTTGAACGTCGGCAACACGTGGTGCAAATGCTGGCTCGGTCCCTTGTAAAATCCCTTTCCACGGAACCATGCCTGCAACCGTAAACAATAATGTTGGATCGTTTGGTATCAACGACGCAGATGGAACAATTGTATGTCCCCGTGATTCAAAATATTGCAAGAAAGCTTTTCTTATATCATTATACGTCATGTTATATATCCTTTTATTTTCAGGGGGCATTGTATAAACATTCAACGCCTGTTTCAATCATATATTTTAAAATTTAGAAATTATTTTATTCGTCGTCGCCTTGTATGGCCGCAGCAATTGCAACCGCCCGCGTAATCAGTCCGTTGCGCTGACTGTCCGATGGGTGGCAACTGTTATTTAGTTTTGTCATCAAATAGTTAATTTGATTCATATAAATGGGTGACATTTCTGGATGATGTTTGCTCATGTATTCAACAAACATATTCCACAGTATTGCATCCGCTGGTATTACAAATGGCAGATTTGATGTAATCTCTGTTATGTTTGGCATTACGTTTGATAAAAATGCACCAAATTCCAGAATGTACTTTGTACGCACAAATGTGCCCGCCATTGAGATATGTGGTGCATACAGTTGTGTGTCAACTCCATCAACCGTATAGTCGTCTGGATTATTCATCACGCGCAGAATATCCAGTACGCGTTGCCGTATAACAACCGCATTCCCAATAACTGCGAATATGCTTTCATCAACTTGTGGTACGTCACCGTTCATAACGATATCATCATCATTTGCGAACAATAGCCACGCCGCATCAATTTTGTTTTTGCTGATATAATTTAGTATCGCTGTGCGCGCCCGAATGATGCCAATATTTTCATCCGTGTTTATAATATGCAATTGTCCACGAAACCCCAGTTTACGGATTGTGCGATGCTTTAACAGTCTGCACGGATTATCATTATATATAACTAATACACTGTTCCTGGGCATGCGTGCCAAACCAGCCCCAGAAATTTTCAAAAATTCGTGGCTGAACGTGGTTAACCCGATAACAAGATTATATTTTTGTCGCGCCATATAAAAATATTAAATAAAAGTTTCTGAAATTGCAATGGATTAGTGTTTTATGATATAATAATACCTAAGTACGGGGGAAAAGAAATGAAACCAACAATGGTCACGGCGATTTGTTTGTTGACGGCGATAATAATTGTGTCGTCATTCGGTCTGCAATTAGACCCGGTTGATGTTGCAACAAAAATTCCGGACACGGTTTCTGCAAATGTTTTATATGTATGCCCCGCGACCAGTACGATTTGGGATCCCATTGCCACGGGTTTTAGTCAGTTTTCAAAATTCTTTAAAATATTACTTGCGGCATGTTTGATTGTTTTGTCATTTTCATGGGGGTGGGCACTGTATCAAAATTTATTAAAAGATAAATTTGATGGCGACAAATATAAACAGCCATGGGGATTGACCAAGATGTTATTCTGGGCGGTTGTCATAATATTTATGTTGATGATGACACCTAATTATTTCAGAAGTGTGCACGTTAACGGCGTGAATCGTGATTATATACTGTGTGAATTTGGCGACGAAGGCGCACGTCCTGTACGTGCGGATATCGTATCGCATTAAATGCGTAAATTTGTCAGCAGTCAAAAAAAACACGAATTTTAAAATATGGACTTGACTTAAAGCGCGGATTTCTCTACGATTCGGGTAAGCAGGTCAGGCAATGTCCATATAATCCAAGACATTGGGGCGGTGTGGTTCTGAAAAATCGCACAAATATGCGCCTTTGATTATATCGACATTGCCTGGGGAACCTTGCGGGACACCTTATTATAAAATCTATGAAAGGAGAAACATATGAACAAAGCTCAATTGATTGAAGCAATCGCAAATGATGTTGATATTACAAAGGCTGCTGCGGCTGCATGCGTAGACGCATTCATCAACAACGTAACAAAAGTTCTGAAAAAGAAAGGCGAAGTTCGCTTGGTTGGTTACGGTACATTTGCAACTGCAAAACGCAAAGCAACAACTGGCCGTAATCCTCAGACTGGCGAAGCCATCAAAATTGCAGCTTCTATTCAGCCTAAATTCAAACCAGGTAAAGCATTGAAAGAAGCTTTGAACTAAACCTTGTTTGATTGCTAGATTAAAGGTCCCCCGTGTGGGGACTTTTTCGTTGGTGTGTCGTTTTAACAAAAGATTATTTTTCTGTATTGAAACCGCATTTAAATTGTTAAATAATCAAATTGACACGAGATGTGTGTTATTACAAATAAAAATCCCCCAATCGGGGGATTTTTTAATTTCCTTTTAAAATGCGGGCTTTGTTTTTATCCCATTCGCGTTGTTTTATTGTTTCGCGTTTGTCGACCTTGTTTTTACCATATCCGATGCCCAGCAAGACTTTTAATTTACCACGATTATTAAAATACAGTTTCAGGGGCACAATCGTTGCACCTTTTTCTTGTAATTTTCCAATCAGTCGGTTTATTTGATTGCGGTGTAATAATAACTGGCGGCTGCGACGCTCGTCAAAGTTTACGATGCGTGCCGCGGTTGGTAATTTTTGAACTTCCACCCCCGCCAAGAATAAATTGTCGCCGCGCCGTTGAACGAACCCGTCAACAATGGTCACCAAACCATATCGAATAGATTTAATTTCTGCGCCGGTTAATGAAATGCCGGCTTCTATTGTATCTTCAATAGAATAATTAAACCGCGCTTTGCGGTTTTCAGAAACCTGACCAAATTTTATAATCTGACGTGCCATAATGCGCGTATTTTACACCAATAATTACATGATTGCAAATTTTATGCATGTGTGCCGAACTTAAAAATGAATTTTTGGATACAGTTTCTTTGTGTTTTGTTCCAGAATATGTTCCAGTTCTGATATGTTTACGTCCTTGATATCCGCCAAAACGCGTGCGGTCTCAATCACCATTGCGGGCTCGCACGTTTTGCCACGATATGGAACCGGTGCGCAATATGGGGCATCGGTTTCAATAACAATTCGGTCGATTGGAATTTTCGAAAAAGTTTCGCGAATGTCGGCAGAATTTTTAAATGTTAAAATGCCGCTGGCCGAAAACATAAATCCGCGGTCCAACATTTTTTTTGCCAAATCCCACGAACTTGTATAACAGTGCATAACCCCACATACATCACCGGTTAATATGTTGGCGGTATCTGTTTCGGCTTCACGGGTATGAATTGCCACGGGCAGGGCGTATTTCTTTGCGATTGCCAATTGTCGTTCAAATAATTCAATCTGTTGCGTGCGTGTGTCCGCGTTATAGTGGTAATCTAATCCGATTTCGCCAATGCCAACAACCCGAGGGTCGTTTAGTATGTCTTCGGTTAAATATTCGTCTGGATTTGCGGTAACGTATTCTGGGTGAATTCCGATTGTGCAAAAAACATTATCATGCATATGCGCGATGTGCAACGCGCCGGGAATATCGTCTGGGTCAGCGGTGGGGCAAATCATAACGCCAACACCCGCAGACATTGCATTTGCGATTGCGCGGTCAACGTCCCCGTCGCCGCAATGCCGGTCAGTTAAATGACAGTGTGTATCTATAAACATTTTTTTATTTCGCTTATTATTTTAAATATTGCAATTTCTGGTTCCAGATAAATACGATTCACATCCGCGATTGCGTGTGTTGCCATTGGGTACAAATCCGCCAGGCCAAAATGTGCAATTGCGTCCAACAGTATTGGATATATTTCTGGGTTTGGTGCAATCTTTTTTGCGATGGCCATCATATCGCCCGCGTTTGCCCGTGGGTTACTGAGTATATCAATCAGGTGTTCATAAATTTCATCCCCGCCTGATGATTTAAGGTTTGCAATTTTTCCAAAACAACCATTCGCCAGACGTAATGTATCTGTGCTGATGTCATCTTCGGGCATAAACCGCGCGCACAGTTCCCGCATCTGGGATATGGTCAGCGGCCGCATTTTTTCCACACGTGCACGTGAACGCACCGTAGGTAGCACATTTGATAATTGGTGCACCACCAACAGGAACAGTGTTTGCGCTGGTGGCTCCTCTAATAATTTCAATATTGCATTTGATGCCGCCGTATTTAATTCATCCACGGAATCAATCAGTACAACCCGCCATCCGCCCGACATAGACGACATCTGCATTTTATCAATCATCGCGCGTACGGTGTACACCGATATAACCTTGCCGTCTGATTTTATATTTCCGTTTTTATCAATGTTCCTGTCTTGGTCTATGATAAAGAAATCCCCGACATTTCCATAAACCATTTTTGCGATTTTGTATGCCAGTGTTGCCTTGCCAATTCCGCGTGGGCCGGTCAGCATCCATACCGGGTGAATGGGGTGTGTGTCACGATTTTCCCACGCGTTCATAAACGTACGCAGTGTATCCCCGTGCCCCACCATGGCTTCATTTTCCATTGGGTGGGGAAAAATATATTCTGAACTTTTCTTTTTACGTGGTGCCATTTTTAAATTCCAAATATTACCCGAATATTTTTGATAACGCGACCCATGAATTGAATCTTGCGCACGCGTTCTTTTGCGACCAGTGGTGCTCGCGCGATAACGCGACCATTCTTTTCTGCAATCAGTTCGCCGATTGGTGCGCTTACTTCAATTGGTGCGGCAATAGGTTCGTCAAACCTGGCCAAGACGCGTACATCTTTGTACCCATCTTTTTTATCAACTGTAATTGCGAATGGCTTTGCGACCGTTGCGACAACGGTGTCTTGTTTTCCATACCAAACTGGAATATCGACGACCTTGTCGCCGGGGCGATAAAAAACCTTGTTCATTGTGGTTGAAAAACCGTGATTTAATAACTTTTTCATCTCGTTCGCCAGTGCGTCGTGCCCCTTGCCGTTGAATCCATTTATCACCGCTACCAAGCGTCGCCCACCAACCTTTGCGCTGGCGACCATACCATATCCGCCATCGTTTGTGTGTCCTGTTTTAAGACCATCCGCCCCCGGCATAATAAACAGTAATTTATTATAATTCACAGTATGTGTGCGTCCCCACTCGCGACACCAGTCTGTCTGATGTTCACTAAACTCAAACCGTTTTGTCGCAAACATAGGATACAGTTTTGGGTGTTCTTCAATCAGATGAACCGCCAACGTGGCCAATTCGCGACTGGTCATTAAATTGTTCGGATTTGGCAAACCGCTGGCATTTCCGAACGTAGATTGTTCCATGCCAAGACTGCGTGCCTTTTGTTCCATCATTTGTGTAAACGCATTTTCGGATCCGGCCAGTTTTTCCGCCACCACAACGGATGCATCACCGCCCGATTGCACAATAAGACCCAAAATCAAATCGCGTACGGAAATTGTTTGACCGGCACTAAGGCAAATCTTGCTTGCCGGATACCATTCTGGACGATTGTAATCTGCATTTTCGCTGACCGGAAAACGCGTGTCTAATGTGATATTGCCGGCCTTAATTTCATCAAACAATACGGCCAACGTCATCAGTTTTATCATTGATGACGGCGGCATTAGTTTATCAGCGTTTTTTGCAACAATTGCCACCCCAGAATCATAGTCAATCAGGAATGCAGATTTTGCCTTGGTCTTAAACTCAGCGGCATTTGCCACCCCACAAATAAGCGTTAACAATAATGCAAATAATTTCTTTTTCATAGATCTGATAATAGCAATATCAAACACCATTTCAAATATATTTTTTATTCTGTTTTGCCGATAAACATATCGCCTTGAATATCAGTTAAAACAATATTGCAAATTGTGCGGGGTGCAATTACATCGCCTATGATTTTTACGGAAATATCATGCGGACAACGCGCGATATTGTTTTCCTCGACCAGTACCTGAACGGTTTGCCACAATTGCGAGCGCATAAAATTGCTACGATTTTCATTTGCGATGTCATTGATTATTTTTACACGTTGCTTGGAAATTGCGCGGCTAACCTGGTTCGGTATATTTGCGGCAACCGTATCGGGCCGGGGCGAGAACGGAAATGCATGAATTTTAATCGGTTTTAATTCATGAACCAAATTCAGTGTTTCGCTAAACAGCTCTTCTGTTTCGCCTGGGAAACCACAGATTATATCCCAACTAAAAGTGATATTTTTACCCGCCATTTGTACCCATTTGCGAACCATGTCCGCGGTATGCCGACGGCGCATAGATTTTAAAATTGTATCTGATCCCGACTGCATTGAAAAGTGCATGTGTGGCATCATACGCGCATCAGATTTTATCAGATCTATTATTTTCCCAACCTCTGGCACCGCTGGATCCATTGATGACAGGCGCAATCGCCGTATCCCCGGAACATCAGCCAATAACTTTTTGCACAAATCAGAAATTAAAAATGCCCGCCCTTCATACACCCGTGCATAGGATGCAATATCAACCCCCGTCAGGACGATTTCGCCAAACCCGGCGTCTACTGCCGCACGCACGTCAGCCAAGATTTCGTCGTATTCAAATGAAACACCCGTCCCACGCAACAGGCGTGTCACACAATATGTGCAATCGTGATTACAGCCGTTTTGTATTTGAACGAACTTTTTTGATAACTTCTCATCTGTATCATGGAATTTGTCAATGGTTGCGCCTCCAACAATATTGCACGGGGTTCGCGCCATTGCATCAATATAAGCGTTCAGATTTCTTTTCTGAAAATTATCAACCACAATGACATTTGGTATATCGCAAAACAGCTCCCTGTTACGTGTTGCCGCGCATCCGGTAACGAATATAGGGGTATTTTTATTCTCGCGTGCGATACGTCGGACGGATTGTCCTGATTGTCGTTCGGCTTCGCCTGTGACGGCGCAAGTATTCACTACAATTGCGGTTTCCAGGATGTTTTTCAGCATACTTTGAATCTTTTCAGATTCCAATGCGTTCAGCCTACAACCAAAAGATAATGTTTTAATACTCATTTTTTTATTTTTCTGCTTGCATTTTTACTATCTATAAGGCATTATAACCAGGCTAAAAATGATTCCAACAAAGGATTTAAATTGGCCCGTACAACAAATTCTGATACATTACCATATGTAGAAAGCCGTTATGAACTGGGGATGTTGGCGTCTCAGCGTGTTCGTGATTTGAACGGTGGTGCGGAAGCGGTTGTGGACAAAGAAAATGACAAATTGACGGTTGTTGCCCTGCGCGAAATTGCCAGCGGTAAATTAGATGTGAACGCCGTTCGTCACGAATTTGTTCAGTCTTACAAAGAAACACCTGCGTTGGCAGATGGCGAAGAATCTTTGGAAATCGGAACCGAGGATCCATTACTGCGTGAAATTGATGCAGAATTGGAAAATGCCTTGGCAGATGATGCGCCGATTGCGGATGCCTCGGACGTTATGGACGAAGTAATGGCTGACGACGCGTTCATTGACGAAGAATAAACGAATACGGAGACGTCGCATAGTTGGTCTAGTGCGCTACATTGGAAATGTAGTATACTCGCAAGGGTATCAAGGGTTCGAATCCCTTCGTCTCCGCCAGAAATAATCAAAACCCCGACAATATCTGTCGGGGCTTTGTTTTTAGGCGGATTCCAGCCACTTTTTCGCCACGAAGTTACCAGTATGTATAATTAAAACCCAAAATAACCCAATTTTATCACTGTTTACATACAATCCCCAAAACCACCGTGGCAATTTTAGTTTTTCTTACCTCTAAAACTATAATCAGTGCCAAAGTCTCTTGCGTCTTGTTTGTGGGCGTTCCAGTGTGCTTGCTGGTTGGGGAATATAAACAGGTTTGACGGTCTGTTATCTTGTTTATTTCTGTTTATATGATGTACAACTTCACCAGATTTTAAAGGTCTCCCAAGTTTCAACTCTGCCATATGTCGATGAACCAATGTACCCGTATCTTTATACACTCTATATCCATTGGTATTTGTGTATGATTTTGTTTGATTGCGAGGATATGAGAAATGTTTATTTTTCATCTTCATCACCCCCATTGTCGTTCTGTATTTCTACGGGCATCAAATCAATCAAGTTGCCATCACAATTAGGATAGTGTTTGCACATAATTTCCTTAAAATCATCCACTTGACCATAGTTATATTCTGGTTTTAGGCATCTAACCTTGACTTCTTTGAATGCGAACTGTTTGCCACAATGTATGCACTCCACCAGCGTGTCTGGATCAAATCCCATACCATGTTTTAAGCATTCATCAATACCATCTTGCCAATCCTCTCCAGATAGTTCTTCATGATAGGGGACATCACTTCCTTTTTGCTCATGAGAAAATTCTGTCACATCACGACCGTCAGGCGTAAAATTGTGCGATATAAATCCAGTGGAACCATATTCGTTATATTTATAAGTTTCCAGTATACGATGTGCTTCGGCATGTTCTTCTTCTGTGGCACCTATAAGCTCTGCCCATTTATCAAAACCTGTTATCTGTGCAATTAGGTGCTGGGCATTGCCTAACTTAAATTCAAAGTCTGGAACATCATCCATTATATCGTAGTCTAAGAATATACCAACGATATCAAAAAACTTTGGATTGTACTCGTAGATGTCGCCTGTTTCTGACAAGTGACGCGTTTGATAGTCTTTTAACAGATTTTTAGCTTGTAATTTAAAATATTCAATATGTGTCATAACATACTCCTTTATTGTCTTTGTGGGGATTATTATCTAGAAAATATGCATCCGTAATCTGTAGTTTAGACAATAAAACCCAGGTTAAAGGTTTATGTTATTTGTTGGATGATGAGATCTTTACACGGATGAGATAGCCTTCCAACAGGCATAAGTACATTTTATAACAAATCTTATTGAAAATCAAATAACTTTTTCTGTTCGGTAAATTCATTGCTACGTGATGCCTTGTCCAACATATCACGAACAGATATATGACATTGATTACTCAATATATGATTTACGACTTCTGGGTTCAGATATGCCAGCGACAGATGTTTATAAACATGGCGCAGGGCGACATGTTCGGCTCGGCCAATTGAATCTACATCGCCACGCGGTGGCGAACGCCTTCAATAGCAGGTGGTTGTTTTCTGTAATGCTCAGCGTGCCGTTGCATCCACCGCTAAATCTGGTGTTGGCATATCGGCGCAGCACAACCGGCCGCACAATCGTCACATTATCGCCATTTGCCGTATATTCCATTGGACTGTTATTATGATTGATGTGATATGTAGATAAAAATGAGTTATACAACTGTGGGTTGATGTTGATATAGAATATCAGTTGTTCTTGCGAATACATTGCTCGTTCAATCATAACGCGAACCAATTCTCGTCTTTGCAGGTATGACAGGTCATCCCACACAATCCGTTTCAATGCCAATACCACATTTTGGGACAGGGCACTCATATCGCTGTCCAGAAATTCGGCCACAACAGACATGGCTATTTCGTCCACCTGTGCCGCCGGCAGATAGAATCCCCGTGTTGCATAGTAATATGGTCCCGCCTTGTCTTTTGGACATGCGTGTTGATTGGCAAAGCGTACACCTTTGTCATTGTACAGTTTTCGTGACAGCAGGTTTGGTGACCGCCTGCGATGATTGGTATTATTAGAATTCGACCTCAGTGCATCTTGTACACGCTGAAAAATGTCTGGCGACACGATCGCCTGATGCTCGCCACGGGCAACATTATTGCTAACTTTGTTTTCAATCATCCCGATATAGATTTTGTCTCGTAAAATCTTGTGCATGCTGTTTGGGGTAATGGGTTTGCCACCACGCAGCATCCCCTTGGCGGTTGTCCATGCTTTGGCGCGAATACCGTTGCTTTCGGCCCACAGGGTCAGGTCGTTCACAGATTGCAGCTCCAAGTATTTATCAAACAGTTGTCTAACTTGCTTGGCTTCGGCTGGATTTACAATTAGTTTCTTATTTATAACATCATAACCTAAGCGTGGTACGCCGCCCATCCATATCCCTTTTGCTTTACTGGCACGGATTTTATCACGCACGCGTTCGGATGAAACTTCACGTTCAAACTGGGCAAACGACAGCAACATATTCAGCGTCAATTTGCCCATGGATGTGCTGGTATCAAACGATTGGGTTATGGACACAAAGTTCGCATTATACTTGTTGAAATATTGCATCATTTTATGAAAGTCTAAAATGGAACGCGATAGTCGGTCAACCTTATAAACCACAACCGTATTGACCAAACCATGTGCCATATCTTCCAACATTTGTTTCAGGGCAGGCCGTTCCATAGTTCCACCAGAAATCGCCGCATCGCTGTATGTTTTGCAATATTGCCAGCCATTGAATGATTGGGATGCGATATACGCCTTACATGCCTCTTCTTGGTTTTGCAGGGAATTAAACTCCATATCCAACCCATGCTCGGTTGACTTTCGTGTATAAATCGCACATCTAACTGTCATGGCTTTTCCTTTGGCTCAGCCCAAAGAAATCCGGCCCCGAAATCTTGATGCCTGATATATCTTTGGCTATTGCGGATAAAGTGCGATATTTTTCGCCATTATACGTGAACGTATTGTCGTTATTTACAATGATTTCATGAACGATTCCACGGAACTCTTTGCGTATAATTGCCCCCGGTGTCAGGTTATATTTAGTCCGTGCCGCACGTGTCACACACTCTGATGGATTGTCTTTGTATCGTTTGATTTTGACCAAGTGCTTTTTCTCTATTCTCAATCCCAACCAGTCGCATTGAATATAGTACCATAACGAACGGTTCTGGCGTTTGAACGGGTAGGGCGAATACCTCGCCCATAACTTTGCCCGTTCTGAATAAGGTAATGCCTTTAATACATCAATGGTTTTGGGTAATTCCCTTTTTCTCATTTTTGTGCCTCTATTTCAACATTAAACCAAGCCTGCACAGCCGGCACTAAGCCCATCTGTGCGATGTCGTTTATAAACACTTCGGCTTCGGCCTGAATTTCGTATTTCCAGAACATATCAAGACACTGTAAAACCAAGCGGGTATTGTCAGTCGGATCTTTGATTTTAATAGTAATTTCAGGATGTTTTGGCATGTTTTACTCCTTTGTATAACATCATGCAATTACTGCTTACAAAGCGGCATTAGTCAAGTTATATAATTGAAGTGTATGTGGATTTTGTTTGATCTCGCATAGGATGAAGCCATAACATTGAGAACAAAAAATATCATGAGTAGATTTCTGGTAAAGGAAAGAGTATTCGCCTGTAGGTAAGAATTGATTTAAGTGTTATTTGTATTGAAAAGATAGTGTTTTCTTACTATGATTTGTACATAAAATAATTATAAAACAACGAGATATAAAATGGCAGCAACAGAAAGGCTATTACATAGTGTTGGAAAACAAACTTTTGTGAAATGTTTCGAATTTTTTCGTGAAAACTATAACAAATTAAATCGCTACGAAATGGCGAAAATAATGCCAACGTACAACCCAATGTTACAAACGAACAATGGAGATAGTACAGTTCCTCGTATCGCCAGTTTTGCGATTCAAATTTTTAAAGAAAACAAGGAAATAGAGGCCTTGGAGATTTGCGCAAAAGCAATCAATATACCAGACGATGTCATCGAAGAGGCGAAAAGTCTTTTAATAAAATATAAACACAAGGGACAACCATTATGGTCACCACATGAATGTGCGTTGTTGCTGGAGTATACCCAACTAGTACTTGCGGGAAAAATCAACCGAATGGATGCAATTCACGAACTGTCTGGAAAATTACGTCAAATCGCCATTGGTAATGGTGACGTTATTGATGAAAAGTACCGAAATGTTGGGGGTGTTTCCCTACAAATGTCTTGTATGGAATATCTATTAACAGACGGCAGTCAGGGAATGAATAAAGCAGGCAATAATTTCAAAAGAATTGTGAAAATTTATCAAGAAAATCCCGATGTGTTCAAGGCTATTTTGAATAAAGAACGAGCAGATTTAAACAATGTTATAAATCAGGATATGGTTCAATTAAAGGGTGTGGAAAGGAAACAAAAAAAATTACACTTTGTTTATGAAGGCAGATTGAGTACATCTGATATAAAAAAAATCAAGGCTTCTCGCGGGTATAAATGTGAGGCGTGTGATATGACTTTCAAAGGAAGGTATCCTGGTCTTGATGACGAGTTTATAGAATGTCATCATAAAATACCATATTCATATCTGAGAGAGCACGAAGAGCGATCAATGAAACCTTCGGATTTCCTTATTTTGTGTCCGAATTGTCATGCGATGATACACCGTTTGGACGATCCTGGTGATCTAGATATGCTCAAGGAAATTTTGAAAGAGGGTGAAAAATAGAAAATTACAGACTTATTACAATAATTGCGTTGACATAAAATGAGGATAAATATGAAAGGATTGAGCCTCGCAGGAATAAATAGTGCGATATGTGACATTCACGCCATGGACGCACGCGATTACCTGGACAAATACATCTGGGGCGATGATTACGGGACGGCACGCATGATGTTACGCCCATGCTGGACGTATTACTATGATGAATAAGGAACGTTATAATTCACCAAGAATCTCTAAACAATCTAAAACGAACTCTGCCATTGTTTGCGCAACAGGAACTGTTACTGCATTTCCAAACAACTTGTATTTTGCCACGTCAGACATATTTTCTGGCAAAGAAAATTCGTCCACCTCGCCTGTTTTAAATCCATAATTTACAAAGCCCTGTAGCTTACCCCACTCATTCGGTGTCATGCTTCTAACATTTTTGTTGTTAACTGGACTTTTTTTAAGCGGAACTATCTTACCAGCATATTTTCGTCCATTCTTCTTGTCTAATACAAGATTCCTTTCACGTCCAGAGCCACCAGTAGCTAGTATTGTATTCGCAATTGGTTTTACTATCTCTGGTAAATTAACAATTTTATACCCAAAACCATTGCCCTTACTTTTTTCTCTAATCGCATGTTTTTCCAAAGTTTCTAAATATCCCTCGGACAAGAAAAACTTTGCATCTACATCATTGTCCAACAAGTCGTTCAATGACTCGTATAAACAAGCATCGTTTTTCTCTGGGGTTGCCACAGGAATATTTTTTAACCCCTTTTTATATCGCTTCTTATCAAACGCAATAATGTACACGCGAGGTCTGTTTTGAGGGACACCAAAATTTCTGGAATTACGAATAAAATCTTTGGCACAAAATGTAATTTCTCCAGTTTTTGCATCCTGCTTTGCACCCACTACGTGGTAATCAAGATCATTTATTAAAACATCTAATATTTTCTTAAATGTTCTGCCCTTATCATGCGTCAATAGGTTGTCAACATTCTCTAAAACAAGAACCTTTGGACGGCGCTTCATCCCTAAAATAATGTCGCGAATAGCAAAGAATATAATTCCTTTTTCTTCATCCTGAAATCCAGCCTTTTTCCCAGCCCGGCTAAAAGTCTGACAAGGAAACCCCGCTGCCAAAACATCACAAGACAGATTACGAGTTTTCTTTTTGAACTCTTCTGACGTTAAATCGTTTGTGGGGTCATCACCATACAAATGCTTATATGCCGCACACGCATTGGGTTCTATTTCGGCAGATAAAACGTTACGAAATCGGCCTGTTAATTCAAAACCACGCCGAATTCCACCTATGCCAGCGCATAGATCCATCATTGTAAAGTCTGTCATGAATATCCCCTTGTACTTAAGAGAACTTTACATCATGTTGCTGTGCCAAGCAATAGATTTTTTGTAGTATCTGAGCTTGCTTATCCGAAGGGACAGAAATTTTCCCATATGCCATCGACTGTAAAACCCCGGACTCTGTGTGCTGCAACATTCCTGGATGATTTGCAAAGAAATCTAACAAAATCCCCCAATGTTGTTTTGGTTTTTCCACACAAAACACCACGGCATTCATAGCCGTATTTTGTTTCGCTTCTTTCTTAGCTGCTCTGGCGACTGTTTTCTGTACCTCTTCTGAAACAGTAATATCCTCTAGCTCATCATCTGACAGCTCCAAATCTATCTTAGAAACTTCTGTCCACACATATTTCAGCTTAAATTTTTCACGCCAGTCTGCTAAATCAGGATATTCTCGCAACATATACTCACGAACTTTTAATATGGTTTTTTCTACTATTTTTACAAAAGTTTCTGGTACATCCTGCAAATTCCAAATCTGGCCGAAGTCAATAAACTTATTTTTGTTAGTAACATAAGAATTCAACAAGCCCAAGGCATACGCCTTAAATTCTGATTTGACTGATTTGTTTGCCTGATACCAATCACTTTTTGCTATGATAGAATCCGTCTTTTTTGCCAATAAAACCTTTGCAATTGCTTCTTTAAAATAATTTTCATTAATAGAGTTATTATCCTTATCCAGCTTTTTTTCTATTGTATCAACAAAATGTGTAAATGCTTTTTGTTGCTTATTAGCAATATGTGGTCCATCACAGAAAATGGCTTCTGTTTTGGCAAGAATAATCTTGTCTATCATTTGCTCTTTTGGATATATGGCTAAAAAATCATTTTTAACACGATCTCCTTTTCCTGCATATTCTGCTAAATACTGACCACGAGTACGCTCGTAATACCATTTTGTTTTATTTTGTTTTCCATTTAGTGCTGGCGCCCATAACGTCTGGGAAATTTCCTTGAATCGCTTATGAAATTCACTATTCGAGAAGAAGTCTGATTCCTTAACAGGGTTTTGTGTATTCGCATATCTAGCGACTTTTTCAACAAAGTCTGAGTACATCTCCCTATCTTCAACAACAGATAGCTTCATTTGAACGGACACGTTGGATAAATCCTTTTTGGCTTTATATGCACCATATATTACATTGGTAGTTTGGCCGCCATTCACGATTTGAAAGCCCTTGGCTGATTTCAAATACAAAACATCACCATCCACTTCGAACTCTGGTTCTGCAGCAGTACACGTCAACCCATTATTGTAGGCAAAGAAACGTTCTGGAGCCTGATCTATGGTAATAGACATTCCTTTGTTTGGTTTAGACTTTAATTGTAAAAACGTTCGCACATTTTGTTCCAACAATTTCTGTCCAAATTCATCGTATATCATGGCTAATGTTTCTGCGGGCATAATAGCCAGATATGATCTATAATCTGCACAATTTTCACAAATAGCGGGCAAACACTTCACCCCCTTACGGTCAGGTGTTTTATCGCAAAAATCTATTTCTAGGTCTTCAAAGGAGGTTTCAGAAGTTCTTAATTGATATATTCTAGTAATATCAAACATTTTAAACGAAAACTTTGACTCATCCATGCCTGGCATAGTAATTTTAGCGTCTGCCTTAGATAAAGTTTTGGGTCTTTGGCCATTAGTAATCAATATAAACTCAATATTACGAGCGCTTGCATAGTTATCAAAAACTATTCTAGCAACCTCTGATGCAGGATCGGTAACCGTCATCTGGGCCCACAGAGGATTTTTTGTATCTGTAGCCAATTTCATAAAGTTTATCAAGGCCTTAAACTTGCGAGTATAAAGATCTTTGGTTACTGTTTGAATTTCATCATCATTAAAAAATTCACAGCCTATAAAAGTCAGTAATTTTCTTTCATCATCCCATGCACACCCAGCAATCTCATAATTTTTACCAGAAATCTTATCATCCCAAAAACCAAATGTAGGATCTGTAATTTCTGCATCCTGCGCCAAATATTCGGACACCATTCTTAGAAACTCGTCAGACAATGTCGTATCTGTCACCGTGCTTCGAACAGTTTCTAAAATGTCTTTATAAACATCTTGCAATGCCAACGTAGCCATATTTAAATCTCCTGGGTTAATAACGAACCATCAAAAGGAACTATAAAATTAGAAATATTCTCTAAGTCCAATTTGTAGCGTACAGTGTGAATTCCAGAAGGCAAACTAGACGGTACAAGCTTAGGGAATTCTTCTGTGACACTATATTTTTTCATGCCAATAACATCATAGGTACCAAGATTATCGTATGTTTCCATGATATTAAAATTCAATTCCAACAATTTTTTCTCAAAAATGGACTGGGCCACAATATCGTCTTTGAAGTATGTAGAAATAATTTCTGCAGACAAATCAACAATCGTTTTTCCTTCGTCTGCTTCTGCTAGCTCAAACACAATCAAGCCTAATTCTTCTTGTTCATTAGCTTCCAACTGATTTTCATTAGATATCGTTACAGTTTTGTCATCGGCCAGCTTACTCTTTATTTCATATGCAGACTTAGACAAAATAAAATCATGCACCTCTCCCTCTGGACCACGCCATTTCTCTAAAATTACTTTTGGATCTTTGGCAGTCTGTAGTAACATTTTTAAAAAAGTCAATTCGCCAATCAGCCCCAACTGAGTTCTTAGGGGGATATTCTTGGCCCGTGCCATTGCAAGAAATCTCACCCATTGTTCTAACCGGCAAGAAATATCATCGGCATATTTTTGTACGTCTTGTGACACGGGTATTTCTTGTAAATCATTACATAGTTTTATAAAAATTTCTGTATCTGATTCATTTTTTAGTGTCAGCACAAACTGCACAGCCAAACCTGTTGCTCTTTCTGTTATTGCAACACCTGCTAATTTCAGCGTTTTGGCTAGGAACTTTGCATTTTTTGGTAATTCAATTACGAATGCTAAATTATTGTCTGCATCCCTTTCTATCAAAAAACAAGAATCTTCACCCAAACGCTTATATGTTCCTGGTTGTACATCTAAAAAGTTTATCATGTTATCCCCTTTATTCGTCTTCACTTTCTTCAAAATCTTCCCTCAGGTGATCTTCTACCCTCTTGTTCCATACCGCACCATATACAGGTTTTGTAATGGGTGTATTGAATGTCCCAGGGAAAGACACTGTAACAATCGGCACATCCTCCATTGCTTTTTCATCACTTTCTTTATTCAGATAGATATCAACTATATTAATCAGCAATAAAGGCTTACCCCTTTCACTTCGTGCATCTGCACGCTTTTTATCTGCCGTATACCCCAAGCCTATACATTCATCGTCTTTAATTGACATGCTTATCTTTTTATCATCAGACCCCTGACGATATGAACGACGAGATTTGTATACCTCCAGACTATTTATTGTAACTGTTGGCTTAGTATTATTTTTATTTACATAATCTCTGCTGATTATGGCGACATCCCACTTTAAATGGGAATTTTCCTTTAAATATCTTCTAAAGAAGTCAGAACTATATTCTACCTGAACATCAATCGGATACCCTGTGATGAAATCTATAATAAATTTTGCATCCACATCTTTCCATAAAAAACCATCTTTATCTAATGTTGGAGTACCATATGTTGATATTAGTTCAGATGACATGTTGGTCACACAGTCTAATAATTCCTGTTTGTTATTTAAATTCATACCATGCGATACGTTTACATTTGGATTTTCTACTAGCTTACCATCTAACCGAACCCCACTACTGTAAACGGCATTGCGAGACTTATTAACTGCGGTCAGCACCAACTGTGATGCAGGATGGGTCGCAATCGTTATCAGGAAGTCCTTCGGGTCTGCGCCCTTCTTATTCATTTGATTAATATTTTCAACCAAATCCTCTGACGAGATTGTTGCATACTTAAAGTTCCTAATACATTCCTCTGGCATGAATATTCTGCATAAGTCGTCGTACGCTGTTCTATAGCCAAACCAGCGTCCCATTTGCAACAATGTGTCACAAGCAATTGTATTTCTTGTAAAATAGCTAACACTTAAGTTTTCCAACGTAAATCCACGAGCCAATGTATTACCGCCAACAGCAATAACATTTACTCTACTATCTTTTGGATAAACAATTTCCTTTTTCTTTGTAGAAAAAGCTCCCCCCACAAATATTGAAGATACTATATCCTTAAGCCGCTCAAGGACTTTATCCCATGAAAATACCCCATACGTCTTATTTGAAGCCCAATTACGCCCAAAATATTCCCCCTCGCACTCATAGCCTGATTCCGACATATCTTCAAAAAGGGTTTTGAATGGTAAAATTGCGTTTTTATACTCCTGAGAGTTTTGTGGAGCACCAGCATAATTCAAAACATCATTTTCGATCTTTTCTACAAACTTCTTAATAAGATTTTGTACTTTTTTATGCACCATTGTTAAACGACTAACATGAACCAACATACTGTTGTGCTTGTCATCATAACCACGCAAATCCCTGATACATATGTTTAGCATAAATAACCGGATTGCATTCTGTAATGATTCTGGCAATCTATTGGCATACATATGAACCTCTGGATTTTTCTGCTTCCACGGAAATTCATCACTCCAATCCACAATCGGGACCAAGAAATCTGAATATTCGTCTTCAGAACCACCAAAAATCTTTTTTGCCCCAATGTAGTTTTCTGGCGCAGCCAAAGAAATCATAAAATCACTTGGATATAAATCATTCATACCCTGCGTGTTATACAATGGATCAATAAATATATTTGCAAAAGGGGTTGCCGTGTACCCCACATATGCACTCTTATCAAAACGATTTAAAATCTCCCTAATTAGTTTATTTATAACCGTCGGATCTTCAGAACCCTTCGATGAAACAGAAGCTGCATCTGCTTCGTCATCAATCATCAATATAGGGTATTGTTTTGTTTGTTCTGCATTACCATCCAGCCATTTTTGTATTTCTTTTAGGGCAGTAGAATTTTTCTTTACCACTAAAATAATCGGACTTTTTGTATTGGCTAAATTAAGAGGTTTTAGTGCTTTTCTTTGATTGCTTCTAAAATCTGTATCAGTAGAAGTCATTGATATAGGGAGTTTTTCTTTCAGATCATTTGGAGAACGATATTTTCCAACACCTATAATATTATCTGCACCATCTATTGCTTCCGATTTTTCGCCAACAAAACTTTCATCTAATCGTCCCTGTGTTTGCTGACGTAACAACTCTATTGTACCTGTTAAAACTATTATGAATCTAAATCCTGCATCTGCAGCTTTGCTTATCAACAAAGAATAATTTGATGTTTTACCAGACTGAACATTACCCATAACTAGACCGCGTCTATCTTCCCTTTGTGTTGAGGCATCCTGGGGGTCAAACAATTTGTCTAAAACAAGATCTGTTCGCTCCATATCTCTATTTATAGCATCTTTATTTCGCATATTGACCGTAGCAGGATCTTTTTTTAAATACGTCAAATAACTTTTCAAATAATATCCATCTTCTCTATTGGCTTTGTTAGTCCACCACTTAGGTCGGTTTTTTGACACCTCAGATTCAACAATTACATCTTCTCCAACTAAGGGCTGAATTGCAAAATAACTTTCCATTCTGCGAACAAGCTGCAATTTCGCAACATCCGATAATTTAGCTGGCGGTGTCATTTTAGCACCTACAAGTTTTTCAAAAAAGCTTATAGATTTAATCATTTGATTATACGGAATTGGAGATTTTATATAAGATAAGTCCGTCTGAACAAACTCAGATATTTTATCAAACTCTTCTGTGCCACGTTCTATGAATTTACTCATTCAAACACCTCCTGTAATATTTTTTCAATATCTTTCGCATGAACTCCACTTGGGTCATCAACTGTCAAAAGTTCAGCAATTTGTTCTTTTGTTTTGCCTGTCCCCTTCAACATTAATGCAAACTCTTTCATCTCAGTTGCATTGAATCCATCTTCCACTTGTATGTCATGTGGATTTGTGTTCATAATAGCATCAATCGACTTAATTGGAATATCCGCCTCTATTTTACTAAACATTGCATCTAGCAATGGTTTAATGTTATCAAAAGACTCCAGAATAGACCTATACAAAGAATGCTGTCTGTTAATACGAAATACAATCTTACCGTTTTCTAAACGTTCTTCCATCCACCAATCTTCTTTGTCGCCACGACGAACATGCGGCGCGCTTTTAGTTACTTTAGAACGTACCATCGTCTTACCTGCGTAATGTTTTAATGCTTCCTTTACTTCTGGCACAGGATCCGCCATAGATTTTTTAACGTCAATTCTCCACAAATCATCTTGCTTGTTATCAACATCTATTCTTACTCTGGCTAACGATGTTGCATCGCAGGCTTTTGCCAATCCAAACCATGTGCCCCAGCTTAGCAAGCGCCCCTCTCGATACAAATAAAATCCCTGGTTTCTAGAAAAACCTTCTCCCATCGCCAAAACTTCATATTGTTGCTGGGTTAATTTATTATGATTAGGCACATCAAAGGCTTTTACATATATTTTATGTCCCCTTATTATTATTTCTTCTTCTTTGTTTTTTTGTGTTGCTCGAATACCTTCCGCAAAAGGATCGACTGGAATAATTTGCGTTCCATTGTAAAACAAAGCCACTCGCTTCTTGTTATAGCCTTCTGGGGCCATATACCGGTGAAAAACCAAGGACAAATGTTTTCGTAGAGTATCAACCAGCTCTTCTAGATGATACTCTGCATACTTATCTAAATTCTCCCACAATACTATCGTCCAAGATTTTTCATAATCTAAAAACTTAACAACATTTTGATCCAAGCCAGATATTGTGCTAATCAAATCTTCTAGCAACATTTTCTTAGCCAGCCACTTGTTCTCTTGCTCAACAAAATCAATATCCCATTGAAGAGCAGAAACAACGCCATTCTTTTTAGAAATTACCGAAAACTTTTTTGTTTGGGAAAAAGATGCTGTTTTTAACCCCAGACCAAATTTTCCTAGATCGCCTGCTTCACGAAAATCCTTTTCAGTTCCAAGTCTCATGGCCTCTACAAGCTCATCTGGAGACATGCCACACCCATCATCAAAGACCATTAAAGCATTCTGAGACGGCAATAGACTTATTCTAACGTTTTTAGCTCCTGCAGAAATACTGTTATCAACAATATCAGCAACAGCCGTTTCCAATTTATAGCCAATTTCTCTAAAAGAAGACAAAAAACCAGACAAATTCGGGTTAATTTCAATAGACTGCACCATTTTATATCCTCGCTTTAAAATATTATAGTAATTTCATCCTCTTTTTTCAATAGCGTAACAAAAGTGCGACTATACTTTTGAGCTATCACCCTTCTGCCCCAGAAAAAAGTTTTGTTTCAGGAAATTGATAAATTCTTCCGCTGACATCTCGCCCGATGCCATTACGAACTCTTTGTGGTGTATTGCGCCCGAACCGCAGACATGCCCATTGATTTTTACATTGTATGGCGGATCTTGCAAAACAGTATTTGCCACCACTTCGTCCATTAGTTGATTAAAAGTAGATTCTTCTAGACTGTTGCCACAAATAATTCTGTGCGGGCCAATTTGCCAAATGTCGCCAAGTACAGACACTATTTCATCTTCGGGTATAAACGGTATATGGTTGGCTTTTGGGTCAGCGGATGGCATTCCGTCCAGATTTATTAGTTGATCCAATTCCGCATCGTTAAAGCCGGTTATTCGTATGTCTAATTCGCCTGTACAGATTTGTTCCAGATCTTTGATTTCCATCTGCAACAGTTCCAGATTCCAACCACCATTTTCTGCAATTTTATTATCAGCCAGCCGATATGCGCGCTTTTGCCTTTCGTTCAGGTGCGAAAGTGTGATGGTGGGAACGGTGTTAAGTCCCATTTCTTTTGCAGCAATATATCGACCATGACCAGCGATAATTTCGCCTCGTTCATCAATCAGTATTGGGTTGTTAAAGCCAAACTCGGTAATAGATTTTATAATTTGTTTAATTTGTGATTCAGGATGATTTCGCGCATTGCGTTCATATCCATGTATGTCCTCCAGTGCGGAGTAAGCAATATTCATTTTTGACATGAATGGTCCTTTTATTTAGATTAATTACTTTTTTCATTTTTTACTTACTCCTAACGGCGAACGGGATATGTGTATCCCCTTGATTTGTCCATTCCTCGGCCGGACACTTCGCCATTATTTCGCCGCCCATACTATTAATAGCAAATTTCAAAATTTTTTTCAAATGGGTTGATTAGGGTATATAAAACAACCCCGCCACGGTTGCAACGAGCCACTTAATCAGGAGATTTCCCAGATAGTTCCCAGAAAGTTAATGTTTCTCCCAGATAATATAAAGAAAATATCAAATATCCCTGTAAATTCCCTGTAAAAGCGGAATTTGTATGTAGTTATTCGTATTGTATTCATACTCCGCCACAAAAATCACACGCCCCGTTGTGGGCGTTTTATTTTTGTGTTGGTGTTGCAGTGTGGACAAAGCGTTCGCAATCTGTGATTGCTGGGTTCGGGGCGTCAGTTGATGAAAACAAGCCATTTGGCGAAGTTTGAATCTTACGCAGCGAAAGGGGCCCATTGCGCCAACGTGGCGCAAATGGGAATCAGACAATCCCTTCGTCTCCGCCAGAAATAATCAACACCCCGACAATATCTGTCGGGGTGTTTTTTTATCTTTCTGTTTGTTGGGTAAATTTTTCTAAACTCTTACTTTGGTCAAATTGATTTAGTATTACTTTATAAAATGCAAGTGCGTTTTTTGTTTCTATGTATTCGTCCGATGTTTCTGCGTGTGCGGATGTCTTCTTGGTCGATTTTAGACGCATAGCAGCCAATTTTAGTTCAAGGTTAGTAACTGCCTTGGTCAGGGCTTTTTTGTACAAATCTGGTTTGCTTTCCAGTTGTTTATGTAAAAACAACAAAACTTGTTGTCTTACGGCTTCTGCAATATCTATAGAGGCGCTTTCTGTGGCATTTTTATCATGCTGGGCGCCTGTTCTATTATAAACCTGTTCGCCGTATTCAGCAATTTGCACCCCAAGCATGCCTAAATTTGGATAATTGTTGTCAATAAAGTGTCCGTATTCATGACTTAGTGTTTTGATAAATTCTGAAAAGCTTTCAGATTTTATTATATGAATAGAGTTTTCTTGCCTATTATATAGTCCTGTCGGTTTGGTTGCTTCTGTTCGAAGAATCACTTTTTCAATAAATTCTCCAAACAATTCCTGTAATAGGGTCTGTGTGGTCATAAAACGCTTTTTGCCATCTGTATAACGGATTTTTAATTTCTGTTCAATGCCCAAATGTTGGTTGATGCCATCAATTATTTTTATGGCCAGTTCTTGGCGTTGCTTTCTGTCCAGTGTGTCAAAAATCCATGCGTCACACAAAATTTCATCGTCACCAGTAATGATACTGGTGTATATGTCTGCGTATTTTTTTGCAACACCAATACGAGCCCCTATGTCGATTGCCCCACGTACATCATTTCGGAATTGGTCGCTCGTAATTTTATAGGTTTTATAGAGTCTGTGTTTTTTTGATAGCTCGGGATTAAAGCTAGAAAAATTCCCTTTGATATCGTCCAACAGTTTCGGGTCGTCTTTAAGCATTGTCAAAAAGAGGCCCAATGATATGTTGGCTGGCACATATGTTTCGTAAACATTCAATACTTTTTCGAAAGTATCGATATCCATTCCGGTTGTTTTTTTTATATATTCTGGATCATTGTTGACATTTTTATCAAAAACATTACGGCGCATGTTCATCCGATAGTACGTATCATAAATTAAATCCAATATCTCTTCTTGTGATTTTATTTTTGCCATAATGTATTAGTTCCTTTGCCGTACTCATAATACCATAAAAAGAGGCTTTTTCTACATAATTATCTATAAGCAATAGAATTTGTATGTGTATATCGTGTTATATTCATACTCCGCCAGGAATAAAAAACGCCCCGTTGTGGGCGTTTTTTGTTTCGATTATTTGACCTTGTTTATCAAATGCGCGTTCAGTTTATTAAATTTGGCGGTCGTGTATTGTTTTAACATATCCTGATTCGCGTTGGTTGCCTGTATTATGGCATCTGTATATGGTATTAAGGCGTCGCCATTGGGGGCCGGTGTCCATATGCGAAAGTTTTCTTTGATAAATTCTTCGTTGTCATATTCGTCCGTTGTAAAATAGCAGGACAATGACCGCATCATCTGAATCACAAATTCTGGTCCATATTGCCCCAGGGACGGATTAAACGGCGACAGATATTCTGACTTTTTTGATATTAAGCGTTCCAGTGTTGGCTTGTTCAAATCCGCACTCTTTACACGCATTGCCAATTCTTGGGGATTCATAGTTGGTTCAACCCCATATTGCTGGGCGTATATCATCGCGTCTTTTGGGCTAAATATTTCAAAGTCTTCTGGACGCGGTATCTTGCGCAGTGTTTGGGTATAGTTGTGGTATACATCTGTGCCCACGGGCAATTTATCAGACAATAACACATAATATTGAAACGTGTTAAACAAATCTACATAACACCACAACTGACTGCTTTGTGAAAACAGAATCAGATTATGAAACAATTCGACCGGCGTCCCCAGTTCCAGAATCGTATCCACCGGATTCATTGGACAGAACGGAATCAGCGGATAGTTATATTCAATTTTTGAAATATTATTGCCAAAACCCGTTATTGATAATCCGTTCTGTAATAACTTTAAGTCAACATTCATCGCCAATGCATAGTTAAATGCAATCTTTGCAATGCCGGTCTTGAATGCTGCATTATCCAGATCGAAGTCATACGATACGATTTCAAGTGGTAATTTCGAGATATCGCAGCGTAGTTTACGACTAAGGGCCGGGCAACTGGTAACTTTGCCGGCTTTGATTGTTGCGTCATACGT
>JAZLDI010000025.1:0-50896 GCA_045614665.1 Candidatus Enterousia sp. | reverse complement strand
CCCAAACGGGGGATTTTTATCGGCGGGGGCCGCCCATTGGGTTGCCCATTCGCATTTGATTACCTGATGACATTGTTTTTGCACCAACGCGTCCTGTCACAATTTGATCGCCCATTTGAATTTCATCAGAAATAATTTCCGTTTCGGTTGCGGTGCTTAGTCCTTTTTTATATGGAATCAAAACGATATTTTCATTACGCATTAAAATTAAATGCGTTTGTGGCGTGGCACCATTGATGTCTGCATCGTCTAGTATTCCTTTGAATGAACGTACAAGAAAGCCAGAGTTTGTTGCCTTCCATACGTTTTCTTTTTCAGAAATTATAATTGTTACAAATGCGGTCATCCCTGGTTTTAGGCGCAGGTCGGTATTGTCAACATCAATTACAACAGTGTAAACAACGACATTTGATGTTACTGTTGGTGACAAACGAACCTGACGCACAACACCTTCAAATGTTTCTGTAGGATATGCATCAACCGTAAATGTCACCGGTTGGCCGTCTTTGATAACACCGATGTCGGCTTCTGATACGGATGTCTCGATTTGCATTTTTGTTAAATCTTCGGCGATTTCAAAAAGGTCTGGTGTCTGGAACGATGCCGCAACGGTTTGACCAACGTCAACCTTGCGCGAGATAACAGTGCCATTAACCGGCGATGTAATTGTTGCATATCCCAGGTTTGTTACCGCGCGGTCGTATGTGGATTGTGCGCGTTTGACAGATGATTCCGCCTGGTTATAAGATGTTTCGGATTGTTCCATTTCGGCACGGGAAATAAATCCTTCGCTGTATAAATATTTATTTCGTTCGTATTCGCTTTTTGCATAGTCTCGTTGTGAAATCGCACTGTCCAGAGAAGCTTTGGATTCATCAACAGTTGCCTGTAATACAGATGGCTCGATTGTTAAAAGGACATCTCCCTTTTTTACGGTTGAATTAAAATCTACGTACAGGTTGTCAATTGTGCCAGATACCTGGGAACCAACGTTGACGGTGTTTACAGGTTGAATTTCACCAGTGGCAGTTACCACCTGGCGCAGATCGCCACGCGTAATGCGTACCGTTGAATATTCGGTGCGTTTATTTTCGTCGCCACCAAAGATAAAAAATCCACCCAGTGTCGCAACAATCAATATCATTATCCACCAGCGTTTACGCCACAGCCACGATAACAATCGTTTATACCAGGGGCGTTTCTTTTCAGGTGTTTGGACCAGTTTTTTCTTATTCGTTTTCTTTGTCATCGATTTCTTCCTTTTCAATTTCTGCCATAATTTCACCAACCGATAATGCGACCGCGGCGCGTTTTGTAAATAAGTCATAGCGTGCGGCGTTATGCTGTTGTTGTGCGTTTAATAATTCCGATTGCACTGTTTGCCAATCTAACATTGTGGCGCGTCCAACTTTGTACATTCCTGATGTCACGCGTTCAGATTCTGTTGCAGATTCCAACAATGTTGCAGTTTGGGTTAAAACCTTTTGTGCTGTTTTATAATTTTGATATGCGGTAAATACGTCCAGTGATGCATTGTCGTTAATTTGACGTTCGTTTTCAATTGCGCGCTCGTAATTGGCCTGGGCGGATTTAATGTTATATAGATTTGCAAAGCCTGCAAATATTGGCATTGATGCACGGATGCCGATGCTGCCACTTATTTCATCTATACCGGCACCATATGTTTCTGATGGGCGGTTATTCCAAGATAATGAACCAGATGCTGAAATAGACGGCAGGTTTTTTAAAAACGCGCTGTTGCGACGATGCCAGGCGGCGTCCTTGTTGGCGGATGCGCGCAACAGATCAGGGCGTTTTTTCTGGGCCATTTCAAATAATTCATCTAATGATTTTGTGTCGCCAGGTGTTCCGATTTCGGTTGGCAAATCTGCGATGTTTAATTCGTCGTTGGCGGAAAAGGATAGTTGGGCGAGTAATTTACCCTTGGCTATTTCGCGATTGTTTTTTGCTCGTTCCAGGTCCAGTTCGCGACTGGCCAATGTTGTATCGGCCTTTAATACGTCTGCCTTGGCTACTGAGCCGGCCTTGAATTTCTTGGATGCCATTTCCTGGGCGGTTTTGGCAACGGATAATAATTTTTCAGCAGACTTTACGTCGGCGTCCGCGTTTAATAATGAATAATAAGAGCCAATCAGACCATAAATATAGTTCTGGACCGTTTCGTTGTAGTCAAACCCAGCCGCCTGCCAGGCATAGATTAACTGTTTCTGGTCCGATAGGCGTTTTCCAAAATCGAACAACAGATATGATGCAGATAGCGATGCGCCATATGACCAATCGCCCCATTCTTTGTTGCGATATGGCAAGGATGCGTTTGCGCCAGCGCTAATATTTGGTAAATAATTTGCATAGCCAGCATTTTTTGAATAGCGCGTTGATTCATACGCCAGGTATGATGTCGCCGTTTGTGGGTTACGACACAGACCCAATTCAATAACCGCCGGCAAAGTCAATGTTTCTGATGGTGCGTGTGTTCGTGTGGCGCAATTGTCCGTCCCGGCCAAGGCAGAAAATGGCATTAGAAAAAATGCTAAAAAGGACAGTTTTCTCATGTAAATTCTCTCTCTGAAACGATGCTTTTTATATTTTATATATTTTTATGTTGAATTACAATTTTTTTTTGCGTAATATGGCGTACACAGTTAAGGCTTGGTGGCAGAGTGGTTATGCAGAGGACTGCAAATCCTTGGATGCCGGTTCGATTCCGACCCAAGCCTCCAAATAAAAAATGTCCGCTTGTCGGGCATTTTTTTGTTTCTTGTTTATAATCATATTATTTACTATTATATTGCTTATGATTGATGTTTTAACGTTAACTGATTTTAGAAATCATAATGCGTGCCGCGTAATAACACACGGGCGTGATAATGTGATTATTGTTGGGCCAAATGGTGCGGGCAAAACTGCAATACTGGAAGCGGTATCAATGCTGTCGGGTGATCGTGGAATGCGTGGGGCTGATATGCGGGATATGGCGCGCTTTGGCGGGGCGGGGGGATTTTCGGTTTTTGCAACATTGGCTGATGAAACGGATTTGTCGGTGACCTTTGCGTCGGGGGATTCTAATCGGCGGGCAAAAATAGATGGCGATAATGCCGCGTTATCTGAATTGGGAAAACATTTGCGTATTGTGTGGTTGACCCCACGTGAAGACAGATTGTTTGTCGATTCGGCATCCGAGCGTCGTGCATTTTTTGATAGATTGACGGGTGCGTTTGATGTGACGCATACGGGACGCGTGGCCAGACTTGGTAAATTATTATCGGAACGTGCATTTGCATTAAAGTCTGGGGCGGATGTGCATTGGTTGAATGCGCTGGATTCGCAAATTGCGGGTGTGGCGGTTGCGGTGGCGGCGGCACGTGTTCAATATGCGGGCGAATTAAATTATTTTTTGGACCGTTGTGCGGTGTCTGTTGCGGGAAAAATAGAACAGATGTTAATAGACGGTATGTCGGCGGGTGATGCGGAACGCGCGTATTTAGAGTATCTAAAAAATATGCGTGAATTGGTTGGGGATAAAATGATTCTGGATGGGTCACATAAGTCAGATTTTGGGGTTTTCAATAATGAATTGCAATTGCCGGCACATTTGACAAGCACTGGTCAACAGAAAACAATTTTGTTAGATTTGATTTTGGCACATGCAAAATTGATTCATATTAAGACAGGCGCGCGACCGCTGATTTTATTGGATGAGGCTGCGGCGCACTTGGACAGAAATGCGCGGGCGAATTTGTTTGCGGCACTGTCTGCCGCCAATGCCCAGGTTTGGGCAACCGGTATTGATATGGATGTGTTCAAAGATGTGCCGAATGCTGTATTTGTTGCTTGCGAAAATGGTCAAATAAATAATATACTTGTGGGCGAGGTATAAAATGGCACGTATTGATTATCAAACACTGTTAGATAATGCATTAAAATCAGTTGTAAAAGATGCATTGATTCATGCCCAGGTTAATGGACTGGGGGATGGGACACATTTCTTTATCACGTTTAAAACGCGTGATCCGGGGGTTGTTTTGCCGGATTTTCTGCGTATGCGGTATCCGGATATTATGACAATTGTGTTACAGTATTCTTATAATAACTTGAATGTATCGGAACGTGAATTTGGGGTGCAATTAACTTTTGATGGGCGACCATTCTTTATTCGTGTGCCGTTTAGTGCGCTGGTTGAATTCAAAGATCCGTCGGTTGATTTTATGCTGTCGTTTCATCCGAAAAATCAGGTGGCGCCTGATAATGATATGGAATTGCCATTGGATGAAAAGCCGGGTACCGTGCCCGATGATAAACGTGTTGTGTCGTTGGATGAGTTTAGACGTAACAAGAAATAAAAAAAATGCCCGTTTGGGCATTTTTTATTTTAGTGTAATCATCAATCCACAATGATCTGTTGGCTTTTCTGCCAGACGTGGTTCGATGTCTATTTCGCAATTTTTAACCATTTCCATTGCGGTTTTATTGCAAAGGAAATAATCCAGGCGCAGCCCCTGTTTGTTTCCAACGGTATCACGTCCACGATATCCGTACCAGGTATAATCAATTTCATCCGGGTGCAGTGTGCGCCACGCATCAATCCAACCCATGTTTAACCATTTGTTCATTATGTCGCGGGCGGCGGGGGCTGAAATTGCAATCCCTTCATAATTCTTGGGTTTCCAGATGTCACGATCTTCGATTGCGACGTTAAAGTCACCGCCGATAATAACCGCCTCTGGCGAATTGGTATATTGGGAAATATAATCGGTAAATGCGGTCATCCATTCCAGTTTGTATGGGAATTTTGGTGATTCAACCGTGTCACCATTTGGCATATAAACATTTATAATGCGAATGTGTCCATCGATTACACATTCCATAAAACGTGCATTTACATCCGCATATGTTGGCAGGCCACATGTCACATCTTCGATAGAATATTTTGAAAAGACCGCAACACCGTTCCAGGATTTTTGTCCGAAAACTTTTACATTGTATCCGTATTCATCAAACAGATTATGTGGAAATGCGGCGTTTTCCACCTTTATTTCTTGGACCATGATTACATCATATTCGCCGGTCTTTAGAATATCCAAGAAGCTTTGCGCATGCGCGCGAATGCTGTTGATATTAAGAGTCAGAATTTTCATATTTGCTTTCCTATTATTCTTAGGTATAATAACGTCAGTCCAATATAAAAACAACAAGGAAATTTTTGATATGAATATGTACAAATTACTGGAACAGACCGCGGCAAAATATCCAGATAATTTATATCTGGTGCGCGAAAATGTTAAGTATAAAGATTTTGTCGATTTGGTTAAGGCACGTGCGACATCGTTAGACAAGGCTGGTATAAAAAAGGGGGATATAGTTGGTATTTTATCCCATAATATTCCAGAATTTCCAATCACTATGTTTGCGCTGTGGTATTTGGGGGCGACGGTGTTGTTGCTGGATACAAATTTGACGACGTTTGAATATGACAATATGGCTGAAATCACAAATTGTAAAATGGTTTGTGCAGAAAAGTCTTTTGTTTATAAAACAGACAAATTTAAATTCTATGACATTACTAAAAAAGATGGCAAGGCGAATCCAGATTTAAAGCCGGCTGTGATTGAAACGTTGGATGTTGCAACAATGTCATTCACATCTGGTTCAACAGGTGTGCCAAAGGTTGTGCCATTGACGCACTTTAATTTGACAGAATGTGCAAGTTCGTTGGAAGATATGGCAGAGTGGTTCAAGCCGGGTGATTATCTGTATGGATTTTTGCCAATGTATCACGTGTTTGGTTTCGCTGTTGAAATCTTGGCGACGTTACACTTTGGTGCGGGTGTTGTTTTGCAACCAACCGTTAATCCAAAAGAAATTATGGCGGACTTTAAAAAATTCCGTCCCCAGGTTATTCCGGCGGTTCCAAGATTATGGGAAGTTTTCCGTAACAAGATTATCGATAATGTAAAAGCTCAGAAAAAATGGTGGCTGGTATCGTTTATTTTGAAATATGGTAAAACGTTGGAAAAAATTGGTTTAAGCGCATTGGTGCGCAAGGTACAAAAACCAATTCTGGATGTGTTTGGTGGACGGGCGCGTCTGTTGGTGGCAGGTGGTGCCGCAACCAAGCCTGAGGTTGAAACATTCTATGAACGTTTAGGTTTGACCTTTATTCAAGGATATGGTTTGACAGAAACTGTTGGTCCAATCTGTATTTCAAAACCAACAAAAAAACGTTTCCCGTTTGCATTTGGTGGACCGACATCAAACAACGAATGTGAAATTCGTGATAAAAACGAAGAGGGTGTTGGGGTTTTGTGGTTGCGTGGTCACCAGGTGTTTGGTGGTTACCTGAATAACCCAGGTGTCAATGCCGAGGTGTTTGATGAACGTGGCTTCTTTAATACGGGTGATATGGTGTCTATGGATAAAAATGGTGAATTGCACTTTGCCGGACGTAAAAAACAAGTTATTGTTTTAGACAGTGGTAAAAACGTTTATCCAGATGAATTAGAGGGTATGTTTATCACAATCCCAGGTGTCAAAAATGTTGCTGTGTTTGAGCATACGGTAAAGGGTAAAACCGTTACGTATGGTGTGTTTAGTGTAGAGCCAAGTATGACGATGGAAAAGTTGTCTGCGGCGGTTGCAGCGGCAAATAAAAAGGTTGCCAGTTACAAATGGGTTACACACTTTGCGATGACAACCGAAGATTTGCCATTGACCAGTACACAAAAGGTTAAACACCATGTTGTACGTCAAAACTTGGTAGAGGGTAAATACCCAGATCGTCACGAATAAAAATAAAATATAATAATTCATCTAAAAGCAAACCCGATGGACTCACGTAACTTCTGTACGCTTCGCCATCGGGTTTGCTTTTATCTAAATCATTCTTTTATTTATCTTAGTAACTTTTGTGGTTTTGTGATATAATTATGCCTATGGCGGGGGATAGATATATTTCTGTTAGTAAAAAAGTTAGTGGGTTTTCGTTTGCAAACCTGGGACTGTTTACAGGGTTTGCAGACGGTATTTATAATGCAGTTTATTCGCTTGTTATTCTTGATATTTTTCGGTCGTCGGCAACGGTTGGTATTTATGTGGCATTGTATTCGGCATTCTGTTTAATTGTTGGTTTGTTTGCCAATGAAATATTTAGACGCTTTTCCAAGGTGCGGGTTTTTTATTTTGTTTTGCTGATGATGGCGGTGTGCTATGCGATGATGAGTTTTTCGATTCTGCCACGGACGTTTATTATCTTGGATTTTACAAGTGGTATTTCGGCAACGTTGGTTGGAATGCTTATCCCATTGTTTATGTCTGACTTTTCACGCAATGTTGGTATGGCGCGACTTAATGCCAGATATCATTTGTGGTTGAATATTGGGGCGTTATTTGCGCCAATGGTAGCGGTGGCGATTGTGGATTATTTTGGAACAAATCGATCGGCGTTCTTTGCTTCGGCGATGATATATCTTGTGGCGTGGGGGATGTTTAAGTACTTTGCAATCGTACAGGAAGATAAGAAGATTAAGCCGGTAAATCCACGTAGAACATTTAAATCGTTGTGGAAAAATACGGTGGCATTCTTTGGTACGCCGGGGATGGCACGCGCATATTTGGTGAATTTTGGTTATTATTCATTGCGCGCGTTGCGTGTGCTGTATGTCCCGATTATGGTAATAGAAGCTGGGTTTTCTAAAGATGCGTTGGGGTGGATTTTAACTCTGGGGATTATTCCGTATTTATTGCTTAGTGAGACGATGGGAAAACTGGCGAAACAATATGGTAACAAGTTGTGGTTGACGTTGGGATTTTTGTCATTTGCCGGATTGGCCGCGGTGGCGACTGTTGTGACTGGGTATCCGTTGCTGGCAATATTTGTTTTGTGGCAAATATCGGGTGCGCTGATGGAATCTGTGCATGATTTATTGTTCTTTGATACGGCGAAAAAATCACAACAGACAAAGTTCTATGGTGTCTTTCGGACCAGTGTGAATTTACCTAGTGTTATTGTCCCGGCATTGGCTGCGGGGGTGATTTCTGTATTTGGTGCAACGTCCGCGGTTTGGGGGATAAGTGCGGTCGTTGGGGTTTTGTCTACAATCATATTGCTGGTGGAAAAAAGATAAGAATTCCTTGCTTTTTATATGTATCCCCGCTATGATTTTAGTACGAAAATAAAGGGGAAATATTATGGCGAAAAAAGATGTTGTAAAAGATGCAGTGCCTGCTAAAAATCCGGCATTGGAATCTGCATTGGCGCAAATTCAAAAGCAGTTTGGCAAAGAAGCAATTATGAAAATGGGGGATGGTTCCCAACAGAATATAGAAGCGATATCTTCGGGTTCGTTGGGGTTGGATATTGCGCTGGGGATTGGCGGTTATCCAAAGGGACGTATTGTTGAAATTTATGGGCCGGAAAGTTCGGGTAAAACAACATTGGCATTACATGCCGTTGCAGAATCCCAGAAAAAGGGCGGTACGTGCGCTTATATTGATGCGGAAAATGCGTTGGACCCAAGTTATGCAAAAAAATTGGGCGTGGATGTTGCAAACTTGATTATTTCACAGCCAGATTCCGGGGAACAGGCATTGGAAATCGCAGATACGTTGATTAAATCGGGTGCGGTTGATGTTGTTGTAATTGATAGTGTTGCAGCACTGGTGCCCAAGGCAGAATTAGAGGGTAATATAGGTGATTCTTTTGTTGGCACAACCGCTCGTTTAATGTCGCAATCGTTAAAGAAATTGGCAGGTTCGGTTTCACGCAGTAATACATTACTTATTTTTATCAATCAAATTCGTATGAAGATAGGAGTTATGTTTGGTAATCCGGAAACAACATCTGGTGGAAATGCGTTGAAATTCTATGCGTCGGTACGTCTGGATATTCGTCGTACGGGTCAGATTAAAGACAAAGAAAACATTGTTGGTAATGAAACGCGTGTCAAAGTGGTTAAGAACAAAGTTGCGCCACCATTCCGTACGGTTGATTTCAAAATTATGTATGGCGAGGGGATTAGCCGCATTAGTGAAATCTTGGATATGGGTGTGAAATATGATTTGATTGAAAAGGCGGGTAGTTTTTATTCATACAACAGTGAACGTATGGGCCAGGGTGAAGCCAATGCACGTCAATGGTTAAAAGACCATCCGGAAGCCCAGCAAGAATTGCTGAATAAAATTATGGCACGTTCATCGGGTATTGCCGAAGAAATGACAACTGGTCCAATTGATGATGACGATGATGTAATGCCGACAGAGGAATAAACCAAAGGAGGAACCCCATGAAAAATGATATGAACGGTTGAGTAAAGGAGGTAATCTTATGCGTGAAACGGAATATATTTATCGAAAAGTAATGAAAGAGTTAGACGAGTGGTAAATATTTTATCCCCAGTTGGCGGTTGCGTTGCTGGGGATTGTTTGTCAGATAATAACAAAACAAAAGGGGAACTATAATGAATATTTCGCGTATGTGGGCAATGACAAAAATTGCGGTCTTTGGGCATATCTTGAATTGGCCATGGCGGACGCGTGAACATCGTCGCGCGGTACGCAGTGATGTGATTTCAAAAATTATTCCGCAATACTTTAAACGCTATTTGCCGGCGGCGGCCGCCGTTGTAGAGCGTGAGGTTGAAAATAATGATAAAAATGACAAGATTTTTACACTGTGGTTACAGGGTGAAGACAAGGCACCACCATTGGTAAAGGCATGTTTTAGAAATATTAGAAAAAACTGTAAACAGGAATTGATTGTTTTGGATATGGATTCGGTGTTTGATTACATCACACTGCCCCAGGTTATCATTGACAAGTACAAGGCCGGTAAAATTGGGCATGCGCATTTTGCGGATATTTGTCGTGTAGAATTGCTGTATAATCATGGTGGTTATTGGTTGGATTCAACCGGGTTCGCAACGGCACCAATTCCAAAATGGATAAGTGACCAAGATTTCTTTGTCTATATGGCGGGGCAGGTTGTTGGCAGTCCATATTCCTTTATGCAAAATTGCTTTATTCGTTCACGCAAGGGGGCGTATTTGCTGGATGCGTGGCGAGCGATGATTTTGGATTATTGGATGCATGAAAATTCAAACTTTGATTATTTTATGCATCAATTGTTGTTCAAGACAATGGTTGAAAATGACCCGCGTGCAAAAAAATATTTTGCCGAAATGCCACACGTTGACCAGGATCCAACGCACGCATTATGGTGGGCGTATCATGACAAGCCATTTGATAAAAAAACTTTTGACGATGTCACCAGTGGTGCATTCTTTCAAAAGACAACATATCAACAGGCGAAAAATCCAAAGCCTGGTTCGTTCGCTGATGAAATGATTAAAATGTAAGGAGTATATATGCCAGCAATTTCTATAATTATCCCGGTATATAATGTTGAAAAATATTTGCGCAGATGTCTGGACAGTGTGTTAAATCAGTCTTTCCAAGACTGGCAGGCAATATGTGTTAATGACGGAAGTCCCGATAACTGTGCCACAATTTTGGATGAATATGCAAAGCGCGATTCACGTTTTGTCATTGTGACCAAGGAAAATGGGGGGCTGTCGGATGCACGTAATGCAGGGATGAAGCATGCCACCGGCGAGTATGTTATGTATCTGGATAGTGACGATTTCATTCATCCCCAGACAATGGAAATTGCATATTCTTTGGCGGTGCGTGATGGGTCTGATATCGTGTCATATACATATGACAGAATTTATCGGCCGCAACTGATGGTGCGACATGTGTTAAAAATGGATACGGATAATGTTGTACCAATGCGTATGCATAAAAAATATAACATTAATAAAATTAAAACACGTGTGACCGATGATGTCTTTGAATATGCAACCGAACGCACGCATAATAAATTTAATCCAAAGCGTAAATGGTTGATTAAACATTGCCAGGTTTGGAAGAATTTGTATCGGCGTGAATTGATTGCAGATATTCCGTTTATCAAAGGTATCTTGTTCGAAGATTTCCCGTGGTGGAGTCGCGTTATGTTGCGCAATCCACGCGTGACGATTGCACCGTTACCATTGTATTTTTATATCCCGAATTTTGGTGGCATTGTGTTAAGTGCAAAACAATTACGTATTATGCAAAGTTTGTGTGCGGGTATTGCGGATGCATATACCGCATATGCGGAAAATGCGACCGATTATCAGATGCAGCGCTGGAACGCGGAATTCAAGTGGTATTTTATTCGGTGGGCGTTTCGCAAGATTAAATACTTGTCAACGGACGAAGATATGGTGGCGGCACGCAAGTGTTTTGTCGATTTGGAAAAGATTGGGGCATTGTCGAATCCGTCATATAAATGGGCGATGCAGACGCGCGATGAAATTATGCAGTTCATAGGAAAGTAATCAAATGCGACGCAAGAAAAAATTAAAGGTTGTGTTTTGTCTGCGCGATATGCAATTGGGTGGGGTGGAATCGGTTTTGGTGCGTACCCTGGAACAACTGATAAAGCGCGATGATTTAGATATTTCGTTTGTGTCATATGTAAAAATTACCGAACCGGTGTATGCCGAATGGTTTAATGCACATCCAGAAATTAAAACCTATGTTCTGTATCCGTGTTCATGGCTGGGGACACAGTTAAAACGTTTTTTCTTGGTGCGCTTGATTCAACATATAATGCGTGACACATATCGTGGTGCGCGACGTATGTTTTTCAAGCATCATATTTTACATAATGCGGATGTGGTTATTGATTACTATGATTTTGGTTTTAGAAAGGAATTACGCCGTGTTCGTGCAAAACGTGTTGCCTGGTGGCATTCGTCTATAAATAAATTTTTGGCAAATCGCAGTTATGTGAAATATATCAAAAACTATGATTTGTTTGTGACGTTGACTGATGGGTTTGTTGGTGAGTTCAAGGCGCGTTGGCCAAAATATAAAAACAAAATTGTACGTGTGTATAACCCGGTTGATATCGATGATGTTCGTCGCAGAATTGCCGCCGCGGTCATTCCACATTATGGTAAATATTTTGTTAGTGTGGCGCGTTTGTCGGGGGACAAAGATATTGAAACTGTTTTGCGTGCGTTTGATGTGTTTTGGCAAAACAATAATTGTCCAGATGTTTATATGGTGTTTGTTGGTGGTGGCGACATTACAAAATATCGCGCAATCGCAGATACTTTTGCATCGCGTGACAATATTGTCTTTGCGGGGGCTCAAAAAAATCCATTTGGCTTTATGCGTGGCGCATTGGCGCACATTCTGTCCAGTAAATCTGAGGGGATGGGGGTCGTTTTGGTGGAATCTATGTTGGCGGGTACGCTTAATATTGCATCTGATTGTAAAAATGATCCACGTGAAATTTTATTAAATGGTGGGGCGGGCCTATTGTTTGCGCCGGGTGATGCAGATGCATTGGCGATGCATATGGAAAACGTATGGCAAAATAATGCGCCTGTTAAGAAAATGATAAAAGTCGCCACACAGTCATGTGACCGGTTTGATGCAGAAAATATTATCCCGGATGTTGTAAAAGTTATTAAACGTTAGTTTTTTTGAAACGTTCTGGAATCTTTACAACAATTTTTAGCCCACACATATTTGGTTTATTCCAGGCGTATGGCGCTCGGATAAAACGTTGCATCATGCGGGCGATTTTTATTGCACGTTCGCCGCGGGCGGGACGATTAGTTATATCGTTGATTGTGCCATTTCCACGACGTTTAAGGTGGTTTACCCAATCTTCGCCACGTTTGGCCGCCTTGGCTAATAACATATCCATATCAACCGCGCCAAAGTGAAGTAAGTATAAATTTTTATCAATATGGAAATTATGATTCTTTACCCGATGAAATCCAGAACCCCAAGACACAGGTTTGTTTAATACAACCGGTTTTGTGTATCGCGTGGAAATAAATGCAAATTCACGCTGGGCCAGAAAGGGTTTGGTGGTATCCAATGGTTTTTCATATTTCATGTGCTGGCCCACATCCAGGCCAATTCCAGATAACGTTGTGCAAATTTTCTTGGTAGATAAATATTCGGCCAATCCAATTTTTAATTCCGGGTCAACGATTAAAAATTCGTCGCAATCACAACCAATAACTATGTCGTATTCATTGAATAATTTTCGTGCTAAATCTGACATTAACCCAATGCGATACTTGTCGCCCATGGCGCGTGACATATCGGTGTGGGGTAATTTTGTGATGTGTGCATTGCCTGCGTTTTCTGGGATAATCTGGTCGGTGCCGTCCAAGTAAATATAAAGGTTTTCCGTGCCAATTGCGTCGCCATAATATTTTATCCATCGAGATAAAAAGAATTCATCATTTCGTGCCATTGTTATGGCGGCAATACGCTTTGATGTTTTTGATGTCATATGCCATTCGTCCTTAGTTTATAAATTGTATATTTGATATTGCGATACATAATTTTAAGTGGGTTATGGGTCAGTATCTTGGATATATATTCGTTACCGTACACACGACGGGCGCATGTTAAAATTGTGTTGCGTATGTCGGGCGCAGTGTGGTTTAAGATGTACAGCAATTGCCGTCCCAGGGCACCGTTATGACGGGAAAAGGCCAGTTTCTTTATAAAAGGCATTTTGCGTTTGTAAAAGTATTTTACACGATTATATATTGAACGACCCGGTGCGGCATAGAGTGCATCCCATGACAGGTTATTTTCAATTAAACGTTTTGTAAAGCCGTGTTCGTATAAAATTGTGACGCTGCCCTTGTCATCGTGATGCTTTACAGATTGTAACAGGTCATTGAACCATTCGGACATAAATACGCTTTTGCGCATACCAATAAACCAGGATTGAATATGCGGGGACATTTTGTGAGGATTCTTTACCATTCCAAACGCATCCAGATTTTTTGATTCCAGTGTGGTCAGATATGGTGCCAAATCAAACAGGGGCCCATACATAGAATCATTTGCCATATAAACAAAATCATATGATGAAATGTCCAGGTTTTTTAGTGCCCAATTGTATGCCCGCTTGTAAGAACCAAAATCATATTCTCCGTGACGTGCGGCCATCGCGTGTATGGTGATATTCTGTAATTTTTGCAATTCGTCATTGGTGCAATCTGAATCCATACAAACGATAACATCGCCCAGCTTGTTTAACGCTGAAACATACATAAGCAGCGCATCATCTATAATGCCGTTTTTATCATATCCCGCAAAAAGAAATAGGCGTTTTATCATAGATTTATCACCATTGATATCCTATAATGTACTAGATTTATAATGTTTTTGCAACAAAAGGAATACAGATGCCTGTGAAGATTTATTCGGACTGCTTGTATCAGCGATATTTGTGTCGGCAATTGAATAAACAATATTTTCCAGATGTTGCTGTTGAAGCGGTACCCAATGGTATCATTGCCAACGAGCATGCAAATGGCTATGGTGTTTTTACATCGGATGGCGAATTTGTAAAATCTTCGTTTCAAATGCATCGACATGGCACACAAAAGGTGCCACAGATTGACATGGACAATATTCCGTATGTGGATAAAGATGTGATTTTTATTGGTAATGCAAAAAATCATTTTGGGCATTTTATTCTGGAACATCTTAATCGTGCGTGGGCGCTTTGTGGTACGCAGTACCACAATATGCATATTGTGTTGATTGATAATTTATCTTTGGATTCGGTTCCAGGCTATATTTACAAATTTTTGGAATTGATGGGGGTGGGGTGTGAACGTGTTTTCATATTAAAACAAACGACACGTTTCAGAAATGTCTTTGTCCCAGGACAAGCCTATAATATGCACACGTTTGTGTCGGATAAATATATAGATGCCTTTAAATTTATGGCCAAGAATGTGCCAGATGCAGATGTTGTATATGATCGGGTTTATTTGTCACGTGACGCATTGTCTGTGGGGCGTACGTATGGCGAGAAATATGTGCAGTCTATATTTGAACAAAATGGTTTTCATGTTGTGTATCCAGAAAAATTGTCATTGGAAAATCAAATTGCGTTGATGAAAAACTGTCGTGTTTTGGCGGGGTGTGCGGGAACGGCATTGCATATGGCACTGTTTATGCCACGTGGTGGAACGGTTATACAAATTAAACGAAACAAGAAAAAAAGGGACAGCGCAACCAGTCAATATCTAATCAACAAGTGCGCTGGATTGAAAAGTGTCTTTGTTTCGGGGTGTATAGAAAAAATGCGATCGGCGCACAGTTCCAATATGCCACAGGTTATCGGATTAAATAAACATCTGCGGCGATTTTTTAATGATAATGGATATGCCTATGACAAGAATTTGCCGGTTATAGATAATGTCGCATGGGATGAATACAACACAGAATTACAAAAATACCGTGATGAATTTGGCAGTGTGTTTCTAAATTGGTTAAAGCGCAAGTTTGTACGTATATCTTCTTGTATGGTTATAGGGCGTGAAAATCGTGCACGATACAGGCGATGGATGCGCAAAACATTGGGATGTAAATAAAAACCGCCGGTTGGCGGTTTTTTACATTTTCTTTAATTTCGTGACGTATTTTTTCATTATTGGGTCATAGATATCATTCTTGTCGAAACGGCGAAAGTTTGTTTCGACATCACGACCGAATGTTTTTACTTTCTCGCCACTGCCGGCGTCGCCCAGATTGCAGCGTGCCAGATATTCGGCGTGCGATTTTGTTATGTAATGATTACATCTGATTTTATTGATGGTTGTGGGATTTTTTTCCTGATTAACCTTGGCCAGTTTTTTGCCGTTTTCATCAATCGTTGGGCCGGCGACATAATTATAATGCGGATTGCCTAGATATGTAATCAGACGGGGATTTATTATTGATTTTACGCCCCAGTTATCACGTGCGTGTTTTGTATAGTTTTCAATCACCAGGCCATCTGGTTTTGTTTCGTGTCCGTTGGAACCATAGTCAACCCAGCTGACTATTAATTGACTGAACCGGGGCAGGGTGCGTAAAAATTCGGGTAAGGTTTTATGTTTTACCGGTACCAGAAATTCATCCAAATCAATCAATGCCAACCAGCGTGTATCATCGGCATGCTTTCTGATTGCGTCGTAATATGCGGGGCGCTGTTGGGCACGACCCGGAAATGGTGTATAATCAACAATACCACGTTCGATGTATGGTTTCAGGATATCGGTTGTGTTATCTGTCGAACCATTGTCGTATAAATAAAATTTTTCCACACCAACCAAGATATGAAAATCCAACCATTCTTTTAGATATGGTCCTTCGTTCTTCATAATGGCAGCAATGGATAATTCGTGTGAAAATTTTATTTTTTTGTCCGCACGTAATTGTTTGAGAAAATTGCCAATGCCCATTGTTAAAATTCCACGTATGCTGCGACGTGCGTGCCGACATGGAATAATGGACGTTATTAAATTAGGAAAGAAGTGTTTTTTTGTGTCCGATATATGTGATGACATATCCAATCCTTTGATGGGGTGTATTCACATTGTATACATTAAATATGAAAAACGCCACGATTTTATCGTCGTGGCGTGATTTGATTTATTCTTCAACGTGTTTTTTTAATTTTTTACGTGTGTTGCTGTCTAATTCCTTTTTGCGCAGACGAATTGTGGCGGGGGTAACCTCTACCAATTCATCATCCAGGATATAGGACAGGGCTTCTTCTAGTGAAATGCGGCGCGGTGGCGCCAAGAATAATTTTTCATCAGCGGTCACCGAACGCATGTTGGTTAATTCTTTGCCCTTAATCGGATTTACTTCCAGGTCGTTTTCCTTGCTGTGTTCACCGATAATCATACCTGAATAAACCTCGGTCTGGGGGTCGATAAACAATGTACCACGTGGTTGCAGGTTAAACAGCGCGTATGTTGCGGCTGAACCCTTTTCCATAGATACAAGAACGCCCGGACGATATTGCTGAATTGGACCACGGTATTCGCCGTATTCGGCAAATACACGGTTCATTATGCCGGTGCCACGTGTATCGGTGCGGAATTCTGATAAATATCCAATCAGACCACGTGATGGGGCTGAAAATACAATGCGGGTTTTGCCGTTGCCAGATGCCTTCATTTCGGTGATTGTGGCGCGACGTTTTGTCATTTTTTCAATAACAACACCGCTGAATTCATCATCTACGTCGATAACAACATCTTCAATTGGTTCCAGTTTTTCCCCATTTGGACCGGTGTGCATTACAACGCGTGGACGGGATACAGATAATTCAAAGCCCTCGCGGCGCATTGTTTCAATTAAAATCCCCAGTTGTAATTCACCACGACCAGAAACCTCAAATGCTTCGTTATTTTCGCTTTGTTCAACGCGCAGGGCAATGTTTGTTTCGGCCTCTTTGAAAAGGCGTTCGCCAATCATGCGGGATGTTAATTTTTTACCAGATTTCCCCGCCAATGGAGACGTGTTTACAAAGAATGTCATCGTCAAGGTCGGAGGATCAATCGGCATTGCCGGGATTGGTTCAGAAACACTTGGATCGCATAATGTGTCAGACACAGTTGCTTTGGAAAAACCGGCCACAACGACAATGTCGCCAGCGGACGCGGTATCGCGTGAAATCTTTTCAACACCGCGGTGTTCAATAATTTTTGTAATCTTTGCATTTTCGATAAATTCGCCGTTCATATTGATTGCCTTGACCGATTGACCAACGCGGACGGTGCCGGATTCAATTTTTCCGGTTAAGATGCGGCCAACGTATGGATCGGCTTCCAATGTTGTGGCCAGCATTGTAAATGGAGCATCCAATTGACAGCGTGCACCATTGCAATCTGGTGCCGGTACATGGTCAACGATTAATTGGAACAAAGGTGTTAAATCCTTGCGTTCATCATTCAAATCACGCACCGCCCAACCGTCACGCCCAACCGAATACAGGTATGGGAAATCAAGTTGAGAATCCGTTGCGCCCAATTTATCAAACAGGTCGAATGTTTCGGATAAAACCTCGTCTGGGCGGGCATCTGCTCGGTCGATTTTGTTGATACAAACAATCGGACGCAACCCCAGTTTTAATGCCTTGGATAATACAAATTTTGTTTGTGGCAGGGGGCCTTCGGAACTGTCAACCAAAAGGACAACCCCATCAACCATGGATAAGATACGTTCAACCTCGCCACCAAAGTCGGCGTGACCCGGCGTGTCCACAATATTAATCTTGTATTCACCCCACTGAATAGATGTCGGTTTTGCTGAAATTGTAATTCCGCGTTCGCGTTCGATATCACCGCTGTCCATAACGCGGTCGTCAATGTGTTCGTTATCGCGGAAAGTGCCCGCCTGTTTCAGCATGTTATCAACCAAGGTTGTCTTTCCGTGGTCAACGTGCGCAATAATTGCAATGTTGCGAATTTTCATTTGTCTTATCCTTGAATTTTGTGTCGGGTGATAATTTTATATGAAAAAATCCAAAATTCAAGAATTTATATAGTCAGGTATTGACATTTGTTAAATTTTGTCTATATTAGTAAGTGTGAGTTTGATTGAAACCAAAGGAGTTTGAAATGATTAAGTATGAATTAAATAAAGATGGTGCGCGTTTGGCGTTTCGTGATATTCGTAATACAGTTAGTGGTAATGCAAAGTGGATTCGCGAATACCAAAAGATTTTAGATACGCTTTATATGGCGAGTGTTCAGACAAAAAGTCGTATTAAGGGGCGTAAATTCCGTGCGGCTTATAATAAATTGTCAGAACAGAAGATGGTGCAGACGGCGAAAAATCAGTATGAATTTACATGGTTTTTGCCACATGATGCAACCACGGTTCAGAACAAGGCCAAAGTCTTGCAGGGGCGTGCGATGCTGAAACAGTTCGGTTTGGTGCGATAATATGCAAGGGGCCTAAAATGAAGAAAATAATGATTGCAGATTACAAGGCGACGCTACAGGAATTCTTTAAGGAGATTATTAAATTCTTGGATGATCGTGCGGCGTTTTCAAAGGATGAATTTGAATATCAAAAAATTTGCAAGGCGCGCGAAGATGTAAAGCAAATTGCGGCTAATCCTTTAAAATACGCGGATTATGCTGCGCGTGTGGAGGATGGTGTTGACCCACAGCCAGAGGCATTTATGCCAAATCCACATGATAACAGTGTATATTTAATTTTGTCTAAGGTCTTGCATTACATGGGTAATTTGGACAGTGAATTTGAATGGTGTCGCAAAGAAGCACAGGATGTTTTATTAAAAGCACGTCGTGCAATTGCATACAAAAATTCCAAGAATCTGTTTAAGAATGTACAGTTCTTGTTTAAATCGGCGGAAAAGTTCGCGGTTAAAAAGGAAATAGGACGTTAAAAATCCCGGCAATGCCGGGATTTTTTATGGGCTAGTGTTTGCCACCGATTTTGGCGCGCCCACCCATCAATGGTTGCAAGCATTTTGGAATGTTTATCGAACCATCCGGATTCTGATGATTTTCAATCACTGGCACAATTGCGCGTGGCAGGGCAATCCCAGTATTGTTTAATGTCGCGCAGAATTGAAGCGTTCCATCTGATGCGCGGAAACGCGTGTTGGTGCGCCGTGCCTGGAATTGACCAATCGAAGAACAAGAACCCAATTCGCGATATGCATTCTCGCTTGGGAACCAAGCTTCGACATCGTGCATTTTAACCTTGTTAAATCCCATGTCGCCGGTACATGCTTCGATTACGCGATATGGCAATTCAAGGTCTTCCATAACTTCGCACAGGTTGTTTAAAAGATGTTCATGCATTTCATCCGACTGTTCTGGGGTGCAATAGATATATTGTTCAACCTTGTTAAATTGATGTATACGCACGATTCCGCGGGTGTCACGCCCGGCAGCACCGGCCTCTTTACGGAAACAGGGTGAAAATCCTGCATATTTAATAGGCAGGTCTTTTTCGTTTAAAACCTCATCACTGTGCAGAGAATTTAAGATGATTTCCGCCGTTCCGGCCAGGCATCGGTCGGTGTCGGTCAGCATAAAGACGTCATTTGCCATAACCGCTGGGTCAGATCCCATAAAGTGTCCCGCATCAAAGATTGTTTGCGGTTTGGTAATCGATGGGCAATTTACGAAAGTAAAACCTTTGCTTATTAATTTTTGCAAAACGTACGTTTGGATGGCCAGTTCCAGTTCGGCGGCCTCGCCAAACAGTGCATATGTACGTGTGCCACAAATGGATGCGATTTTTTCAGGTTTCCACCAACCGTTCATTTCCAACAAGTCCCATTGTGCACGTGGTGTGAAATCAAATTCACGTGGGGTGCCGATGCGACGAACCTCTACATTATCGGCATCACTTTTGCCAAATGGTACGGTGGTGGCTGGGATTTGTGGTACGCGGTGTAATAAATCGTCCAGTTGGGCCTCTTTGTCCGCCAATTCCGCCATGTCGGCTGCGATTTCGTTGGCGATTTCTTTGCTGCGTGCGATTAATGGTGCGCGGTCGGTTGCGGTGGGAATTTCGCGTGTGATTTTATTTTTTTCTGCGGTTTTTGTTTGCGTAATTGTTTTTAGTTCACGTACGCGTGCATCCAGTGCCAATATTTCATCGGTTCTGTCTTCGATGCCTTTTAATTCACAGGCGTGTTTTACGGTGTCTGGGTTTTCACGAATAAATTTAATATCCAACATATTTTATCCTCTTATGGATTGGTTTGTTTGTTATTGTATGCAAAACTATGAAAAAGTACACAGATAAATTATTCCCCCAACGTGGATGATGAAAAACTAAAAAACGTAAATTCTTGTTTCATATTGATTGTATTATAAGTCTTTTATTTGTTAATTGCAATAAAATCGTGGGCGCGAATTTGTTTGCATAAGGGGATTTAATTGTGTATGCTGTGCCCGAAGTTTAACAAGGAAAGGTTTTTTATTATGTCAGATTCATTTGATATGTATGATGTGATTATATTGGGTTCTGGGCCGGCGGGGTTGACGGCGGCATTGTATGCGGGACGTGCAAATAAAAAGACGATTGTTTTGGGTGGTGACCGTTTGGGTGGTCAAATGGCGGGTATAGCAACGCTTGAAAACTATCCAGGGTGGCATGGTTCCGGGATGGAATTAGCCGAATTTATGAAGGGACAGGCCGAATCTTTTGGTGCAGAGGTTGTATTTGTGTCCGCAAAAAGCATTGATGGTGATGCAGAATCTGGATTTAATGTTTTGGGCGATAATGGAAAGCATTATGTTGGCCGCACCGTTATCATCGCAACGGGTGCATCGCCACGTAAACTTGAAATTGCGGGTGCGCGTGAATTGATGGGGCGGGGCGTTTCGTATTGCGCAACGTGTGACGGATTCTTTTACAGTTACAAAGATGTTGTTGTTATGGGCGGTGGAAACAGTGCGCTGAATGATGCTTTGTATCTGGCGGATTTGGCAAAAACGGTTAAAATCGTTTATCGCAAGGGGGCATTCACCCGGGCCGAGGCTGTCCTGCGTGAACGTGTGTCACAGCGTGAAAATATCGAATGCTTGTTTAATACAGATTTGGCAAAAATTGAAGAAAAACCGGGTGATGCGGATGGACGCCTGATTATTACAACAACGGATGGCGCACAGATTGAAACAGATGGCTTGTTTGTTGCTATTGGGCACGAAGCAAACACAGATTTCCTGAGCGAGGATGTGGCCCGTGATAATATGGGACGTTTGGCGCCAGACCAGATGCCGATGGGTATCTTTGTTGCGGGTGATGTACATTCGGAATTAAAGATGCAGATTGCAACGGCCGTGGGTACTGGGTGTAGTGCTGCTATGGACGCAATCGCATATTTAAATCAATTATAATAATTCATCACTCAAGCGATGGAATAGTTAAACCGCCGAATGGCGGTTTTATTTGTTATTTTTTTCCAAAATGTTTCTTTAATATTTCATATGCGGCGGAAATGCGCGCAAATTCGGTGGCGGCGTTTTTCTTGTCGGATGCCGTATCGGGGTGGTACTTTTTCGCCAAGGCGCGATATTTAACACCTACCTCGCGCCAGGTGGCGGATATCCCCAAATCAAAAACCTTTAATGATGATACGACGTTTGTTGGTAATTTGCTTTTCGCGGGAATGCGGTCAAATTTGGATCGGCCCGTGATAAAATCGTTTATAAAGCGCGCGTAATCGGTTGCATCTGTGTTGGCGGTATCTTTGTCCTTTAATGGGGCGCCAAATGTTTGGCGTTCCCAATCGTCTTCGATTTCATCGGGTGTCATATCCGCATAATAATTCCAATTTTTATTATATTCGGCCGCGTGTTCCGGGCAAAAGAACCAGTATTCGCGCAATTCACGTGATTTCGGGGCGCGGCATGTACCCGCCTTGGTGCAACCGGGTTTATCACATTTTTTTATCATTTATTATCTACCTTGGTTTCGGACAGGGGGTGATGCATTTCAATTGTTTCGCGTAATTGTTCGGGCAAAACGTGGGTGTATATTTGCGTTGTTGAAATGTCTTCGTGCCCCAGCATTGTTTGGATTGCACGTAAATTTGCCCCACCTGCAAGCAGGTGTGATGCAAACGAATGGCGTAGTACGTGTGGTGATACGCGATTTGGTTCAATTCCCGCCAATGTGGCGCATTTTTTTAACAGTTTGAAAAATGCATCGCGGGTTATGTGGCCTGATGTGCCGCGTGACGGAAATACATATTTTGAAGCATCGTCGCCACGCACGTTCAGCCATTTGTTTAATGCGCTGACCGCGCCACTGTGCATTGGGACGATGCGTTCTTTGGCGCCTTTGCCGTGGATAAGTAGTTTGTCGCCCAAAATGGCGGTCATTGGTAATTCGCATAATTCTGATACGCGCAGGCCTGATGCGTAAAGCAATTCAATCATTGCGCGCAGACGTACAGATGTTTTTATATCGCCCGCAGATGATATTAGTAAATCTATTTCGTCGATTGATAAAAACTTTGGTAATGGGCGTGCGCGTTTCGGTATTTCGAGATTTGCTGCCGGATTTTTTGTGATGATTTTTTCTATCATCAAGAATTTGTAAAATCCGCGCAGGGCAGAAGCCTTGCGGGCAATAGATGTCGGTTTTTCCGCAAGGTTTGATAAATAAGACTGCAATGCGTCTGCATCCGCCGTCATCAGTCCCCCGGCGATTGTATCATTTGCCAGGCGCAGGTCTGATTCATAACTGCGCAGGGTTTGGATGCTGCGACCGCGTTCGGCGGAAAGGGCCTCTAAAAATATATCTATATAGTTCACGGATGTACCACAATTTCATTCATGTGTTGAACCGGGGCAAAGGATATTATCATTAACGTAATTATGGTCAAGATAGCCGCCCAGATTAAAATTTTGATAAATGTATTGTTTTTTTTCTTCTTTATCGGCATAGTGATCCCTGTCGTATGGTTTAGATTGTGTCAAAACTGGTGATGAATATTCCGGCCCCCGCGATTATAATCAGCGGTGGCGCAATAATCGCCAACAATGGTGGCAGTGTTCCAGTTGATCCCAATGCATTAAACATATTTGTGACGAAGTATAATGCAAAGCACGTCAAGATGCCGATGCTAAATTTTATCCCAAAACTGTAATTGCGACGTTGTTTTGTTTGGGAAAATGCAACCCCAAGTGTTGCCATTGCAATCATCGTTAGGGGCAGGAAGAGCAGAGTCCAGAATTGAACCAGATGTCCGCGTGTTGGTGCGCCTATGTTGGACATTTTGTGAATGAACGTGGGTAATTGCCAGAAAGAGATTTGATCCGGTTGTAGATAACGGTCCAAGACAGTTTTTGGGGTTAATAGGGTGTCTGTGTGCCAATCGGATTTGCGCATGTTACCGTTGCTGTCCCAGATAGTGGCGTTTGTTGCGTTCAATCCATCGTCCGAAAGGCGTACCGTTTCAGCATTTATACGTTCAAGCAGTTTAAACGATTGGTCTTGAAAAAATATGGTTGTGTTTTCAAATATTAAGATATTGCCAGATTTATGCATTGTGTCAGCATTCATCGTGATGAATCCATTGGGCGATGCCTCGCGCAGCCAAATTTGATTATCTACCAATTGTAGGTGATCGGGGGTGATGTTGTTTGTGCTGACCCCGACAGAGTAGGGGTTTACAACCGTTGTCGCAACAATACCAATCAATGCCGCGCCAACCAAAAATGGACGTGATGATTGGTATGGTGACATTCCCGCACTGGATACAATAATGCTTTCACTGGATTTTGTAAGATTGTATGATGCCAGCAGTGTTCCCATAAATACCGCCAGGGGTAAAAACAGCGGTACATATTCCAGTAATCGTACCCAGGATTCATAGAGTGCGGTCATTGCGTCAGGATTAGACGGCAGGCGTTCCACAAACGTTACCGCCAGAATAATACCGCATACCACCAGCATTACCAGGCCAAAACCCGCAAAAAAACGGCGCATTAAAAATCTGGTTAATATATTTAGTCTAAACATAGCCTAAATTATAGACCGAAGATTTCCTAATTGCAAAATTAAAATGATTCCTTATAATTTGATTACAAAAAAATAATAGGAAGAAAAAAATGGAAAAAAAGCCAATATCGCGTGCGGGATTTGATAATCTGATCAAGGAATTAAAGGATTTAAAGGAAAATCAACGTCCGGAAATTTTGAAAACGGTGCAGTGGGCACGGTCACTGGGGGATTTGTCTGAAAACGCAGATTACAGCGCGGCCAAGGAAAAACAACGTCAAATTGATAAACGGATTCAGTTTATTGAGGGGGTTATCGAAAATGCCGCCATTATTGATGTGGACAGTTTATCTGGGAATCGGGTTATGTTTGGTGCGCGTGTTACCGCCGAGGATGAAGATGGTAACCGTATGCAGTGTCGCATTTTGTCTGATATAGAATCAGATGGGCGTACTGTAATTTCTTGTACGTCGCCAGTTGGACGTGCGATGATTGGTCGTTGTGTTGGTGATACCTGTATTGTTAAATTGCCGAGTGGTGAAAAAGAATATGAAATTTTAGACGTAAAATTCAAGGATTAAGTCCAAAAGTTAAAGTTATGTCTGTACGTGTATTACCAGATTTTTTAATCAATCAAATTGCCGCCGGCGAGGTGGTTGAACGTCCCGCAAGTGTGGTTAAAGAATTGGTTGAAAATGCGTTGGATGCGGGGGCAGACCAGATTGTCATAGATGTTGTTGATGGTGGGCGCACGCTAATCAGTGTTATTGATAATGGTGCGGGGATGGGGCGTGAAGATTTGGCGACGGCTGTTATGCGTCATGCAACGTCTAAGTTGCCGACCGATGATTTATTAAATATCAATTTTATGGGTTTTCGGGGTGAAGCATTGCCATCCATCGCGTCTGTGTCTGATATGGAAATTGATACCTGCAATGGGGTGGATGCAAATGGGTGGCATCTGGATTGCAATACGATGGAAATAAAGCCCTGTGCGTGGGATACGGGGACACGTATTCGTGTAAAAAATCTGTTCGGACGAACGCCGGCGCGATTAAAATTCTTGCGCGGTGATCGGGCCGAATTGATGAGTGTGTTGGAAGTTGTTAAACGTCTTGCAATGGCGCGTGTGGATGTTGGGTTTACACTGAATAACAAATGGCGTTTCCCAAAGAACCAGGATTTAATCGAACGCATTGTGGCGGTTATGGGGGATGATGTTCTTGGGCGTATGTTGGATGTGGATGCGGAATCTGTATCGAATTCTGGGCTAAAACTGTCCGGATTTATTTCGGAACCGACGTTGCGACGTGCATCCAGTGTTGATCAATATCTGTTTGTAAATGGGCGCCCGGTCAAGGACAAGGTTCTGGTTGGTGCGTTGCGGGCCGCATATATGGATGTTATGCATGCGCGTGAATTTCCGTTGTGTGCTTTGAATTTGACACTGGATCCACAATCGGTTGATGTTAATGTTTCGCCCGCCAAGACAGAGGTGCATTTCCTGGAACCGTCACACGTGCGTGGTTTTATTATCAAGAATTTGCGGGACAGATTGGCACAAACAATGGTTTCTCAACCGTCGATTGCACAAAATGTAAGGATTGATAGCGTAAGTACAAATGCGGTTGATAATACATTTTTTAAACCGCAAACTGTTGTGCCGGCGCGGTTTGATTTTAACCTTGTTCCGGGTGTGTTTCGTGTTGCATCACCAGCGGTAAAAAATATTGATATGCCCCAGAAATCGTGCGTAAAGGCGGATTTTGAGGGGGCACCGATTGATGAAAATATACAGGCATTTGATACGCCATTGGGGCGTGTTGTGGGGCAAATTGGAAACAAATACATTGTTGCCCAGACGGAAGGCGCAATGGTTGTTGTTGATCAACATGCAGCACACGAACGTATAACGTATGAAAAATTACGAAACCACGCGATAAAGACACAGCCGTTATTGACACCGATTGTTATCAATATGCGCGAAGAAGATGTGGTGGCGGTCCTGGCGGTTGCGGATGAAATGCGTGCATCGGGTCTGTGTTTGGATGCGTTCGGGGATGATGCAATTGCGATTTTTGAAAAGCCTGCCGATTGGGATTTAGACTGGGGTGTGCTGCTTAAATCTATCGCACAAGAGGTGCGTAGCAATGGGTATTCGTCGGGGTTAAATGAAAAACTGCACTTGAAATTGGCGAATTATGCATGTCATCATTCAGTGCGTGCGGGGCAAAAATTAGACGTAAATCAAATGGATGCTTTGTTGCGCGATATTGAAAATACCGAACGTGCGGGACAATGTAATCACGGTCGTCCGGTCTATAAAATTATACCAATTTCTGAAATTGATGGTTGGTTTGAAAGATAGTGATTTTCCCTTTACTTTTCTAGGTTTTTTTACTATTGTGCCAGTATCAAAGCAAGGAGAAATCATATGGATCAAGCAGCAGTTGTTGTTGATAATGCGGTGCAAACTACCGCTACGGCACCCCAGGGGGATGTTTGGGGAATGGTGCTGTATTTAATCATTGTGTTTGGAATAATCTATTTCTTGATGGTGCGACCAAATAAAAAACGTATGGCTGAATATCAAAAAATGCTGGATGCGTTAAAGGTTGGTAATCGCGTTATGGCCGCGGGTATCTATGGCACGATTAAGAAAATTAACGACAAAACAATTGAAATGGAAGTTGCCAAGGGTGTTGTTATAGAGGTTAACAAAAACGCAGTGGCATCTGTTGAACAATAAAGGGTATGGGTATGTTTAAAAAACTGGCTATTATTTTCACAGCAGTATTTTGTGTTCTGTTGGCAGTGCCAACAATGTCGCCAAAATTGGCGCCTTATTTCCCGTCTTGGATTAAACCGATTCCGTTGGGGTTAGACTTGAAGGGTGGGGCGCAATTGTTATTAGAGGTCGACACTAATACGATGTTCCAGGAAAAAGCGGAACAATTGTACGAAGAAACACGTAGTGCATTGATTAAACGCGATAAAGGGGTTATTCGTTTTTCAAACCTGCGTAATCATGATGGTGTGGTTTCATTGGTTGTGCGTGATGAAAACCAGGTTGGCGAGGCCAAAGGGCGCTTGAAAAGTGTGTTTGGTAATACCGTGGATATCGCGTCCAGCGGGAAAACAATAACTTTGTCTTATTCAGATGTGCAAAAGGCAGAAATGACCAAAGATGCGTTGGCGCGCAGTATTGAAATTGTTCGTCGTCGTATTGATGCGCTGGGGACGAAAGAGCCGTCTATTCAAAGTCAAGGTGGTAAATATATTATGGTGCAATTGCCCGGTGTTGATAATCCAGAACATATTAAAAATCTGATTGGACAGACGGCAAAAATGACATTCCATTTGGTAAATGAAAATGTGTCGCCGGATCAGATTGCGTCGGGGCGTGCGCCAAATGGTACGGATTTGTTGCCGTATATGGATGCACCGGGTCAGGTTGTTCCGGTCTATTCCAGGGTAGAGGTGTCGGGTGAATCGCTGAAAGATTCCCAAGCGGACTATGATCAGAATAATATGCCGGTTGTTACAACCGTGTTTGATGCAACGGGGGCACGCAAATTTGCGCGTCTGACAACCGAACATGTTAATGAACGCTTTGCGATTGTGCTGGACGGGCGTGTGTTGTCTGCGCCAACAATTCGTGAACCTATTCCGGGTGGCCGTGGCCAGATTTCTGGTGGTTTCTCGTTACAAGGTGCAAAAGATTTAGCGGTGTTGTTGCGTTCGGGTGCATTGCCGGCGCCATTGACAGTTATAGAAGAACGTACCGTTGGTGCGGGATTGGGTGCAGACACAATCGAACGCGGTAAAATTGGCGCGTTAGTTGGTGTAATATTTATTTTTATATTCCTTATATTTACATATCGTATGTTTGGTGTGTTAGCCAGTGCAACATTGCTTGTCAACCTGGGGATGATTGTAGGTGTGACGGCGCTGTTTGGGGCGACACTGACATTGCCGGGTATTGCGGGTATTGTCTTGACCTTGGGTATGGCGGTTGACGCAAATATATTGCCATTTGAACGTATCAGGGATGAAGTTCGTGCCGGTGTTCCAACATTGCGTGCGGTTAATTTAGGATTTGATCGTTCGTTAAAGACGGTTTTGGACGGAAACCTGACAACACTTATTTGTGGTTTGGTGTTGTTCCAGTTTGGCGCCGGTCCAATTCGTGGGTTTGCGGTAACACTGTCGATTGGTATTTTGACAACGCTGTTTACATGCGTATGGTTTGCCAAGGTTCTGATTGACTGGTATATGAACGGCAAAAATAAGAAGATTGGTTTTGTTAAATAATAAATGCAAAGGGGAAATGTTATGAAGCTGCATTTTATGAAGTATCGTAAATTATCGTATATTATTTCGGGGGCACTGTTGCTGATATCGGTGCTGTCGATTTTGATTCGTGGATTTAATTATGGTATTGACTTTTCCGGGGGTATTTCGATGGAGGTCACACCAGTTGCTGAAACAATGACGATTGACAAGATGCGTTCAGAATTGGCCGAATTTAGTCCGGAATTACAGCAAATTGATGGTAATGCGATTTTGATTCGTTTGGGATTGCCCAAGGGGGTAACGGATGCACAACAAAACGAACGTGTTGCCCAGATTAAAAATATCTTGGGCGATCAGGTTACGTATTCCCAGGTGCAAATTGTTGGACCAAAAATCGGTGGTGAATTGATTCGTGGCGGTATTTTGGCGATTATATTTGCGTTCTTGATGATGGCGGTTTATGTCTGGGTGCGCTATCGTGGTGGGTATGCCGTTGGGGCATTAGTGTCGTTATTCTTGGACTTTGTATTGATGTTTGGTTTCTTTTCAATCACAGGTTTGGAATTTAATCAGACGGCAATTGCGGTTATCTTGACGGGGATTGGATATTCGATTAACGACAAGGTTGTAAACTATGATCGTATCGAAGAAAATGTAAGAAAATATCACAAAATGCCAATGCCAGAACTTATCGATCTGTCTATTAACGAAATGTTCCGTCGTACAATGATGACCAGTATTTCGACATTGCTGGCTATGGTGGGGTTATTCTTGTTCAGTGGCGAAGTGCTGCGCGAATTTGCAATCGCAATGACGTTCAGTATTATTATGGGGACGTTTACAAGTATTTATATTTCTAATGTGGTGTTGTTGAATTTCGACCTGCGTGGGGATAATAAATAATTTACTTTTAAGTGTGTGCGTCACAATCGGCCAAGGGGGAAAGATGATGAGAATGCTGAATAAAATCATAGTAGTGTTTATTTCCATTTTGATGGTTGGTGGCGCGCGCGCAGATGGTTTGTTTTTTCCGGATGAACCGGTTCAAGATGGTATTCAGGTTTTTGAAGTGTCAAAAACATTTGCCGAAATTTATGAAAAACTGGATGATATAAATTGGGCCGGCAAGAATATAAATGTTGCCATCGAAAGTCTGGAAAACCTGAACAAAAATGCGCATATCGCGGCGACCGATGAACGTGTGGTTTTGGTGTGGGGGGACGAGATTATTGCAAATTATCCACGTCCCGCGGCGCGTGATTGGACGGGATTTGGTGAAATAACAACGGCATTGGTTTTGCGTATGCGGGCAATGGATGCAAATTTGCGCGCAATGTCGGAAAGTGCGCTTTATCAATCTGTGATTTCTGCTTTGATGCGTGGTATTGATGAAGATGGGCGATATGTTTATTCGCGTGCGGCCGAAATTACCGAAGATGGACGATTGCTGACCAGTGTGGGGCTAGAGGGGGCGCGGGACGCACGTGGAAACTTCCGTGTTGCCGGTATTTTCAAAGATGGGCCCGCCGATGTCGCCGGAATACGCGCCGGGGATTTAATTTCGCAAATAAATGGCGCGCCGGTCGCAAATATGTCTGATACAGATGTGGCGGCGGCAATGTCGGGATTTAATTCGGGTACGGCAAAGATTAGATTATTAACCCCGTCGGGGGCGCGTGATGTTGTGTTGCGTCGTGCAACGGTGGTGGTGGCGGATTCTGATATTATTCATCGGTCTGGTGATAATGGCGGTATCTTGGAAATTGTTGTTCATCGTGTATCTGATAATGCGGTTGCAATTGTTAACGAGGCCCTGGCACGATATGCAGATGTGTCTGGAATTATCTTGGACCTGCGGTCGGCAACGGGTGATGATGAACGTGCGGCGGCGAAATTGGCGGGGTTATTTATTGGGGCAAAACCAATTATGCGTATTACCGAAACCGCCCTGGACGAGGTCGAAGTGGTCCCCGGTGGTAATGCCGTGACAAGCGCGCCAATGGTTGTGGTTATGTCTAATATGACGCGCGGCACAGCCGAGGCAATCGCGGCCGCAATGTATGAAAATGCACGTGGTGTGTTGATTGGGACGCCGACGGCGGGAAATGCCCGAATTGCATCAAAAATTGATTTAAGCAATGGTGGCGCGTTGGAAGTGCTGAACAAATCCTTAAAAACTGGGGCGGGGCGCGTACTGGATGGACGGGGGGTATTCCCGATTGTGTGTTTGTCTAATATTCGTACCACGCAACAACAGAATGCATTTTTCTTGAACGTGTTAAATAATGACTTTAATGCCCAAGATTTTAATAAAGATGCGGCAATTAACCCAGAATCTGTGCGTCGGGGCTGTCCAGTTATTGTTAATGGTGCGGACGAGGATGCAATAGCAGCGGCGGTATCGGCCAAGATTTTAACAGATAAAAAAGTCTATAACAGGTTAATCGCAGAATAAAAAACACGGGGTGTGGAAAATGTTTTTAACAAAGAATAATGAAATGTTGTGGCGACGTTTGGCGTGGGGTACGCTGGTAACGGCGGTTTTGGTGCTGATGGGGGTGTGCTGTCTGGATGTGCCGATTTATGCCGCAACGCGTGGTGTTGGAGATTGGGGGATATGGGTATTTTTTGGACGTGTGTTTGATGCGAAAATATGGATTTTGGTGTCTGTAATTGTTTTTGCAATTTATGGGATAAAAAGATTAGTAAAAACAATAGAGTCTATCAAAGAAAAAAGAATTCAATTCAAGTTTTTGGATATTTTTAAAGAAACATTCGTAAAAACAAAGACTAGTCATGCATTTTTGATATTAAGTAGCGTCTTTTGGGCAAGTGCTGTTGTGTGGGTGCTAAAGGTTATTATTGCACGCCTGCGACCGGTGTTTGTTATGTCTGGAATCATTCCAGAGTTTGATAGATTTACGTGGGCATGGCATTCAATGCCGTCGGGACATACAACGGTGACATTTGCGGGATTGGTTATGATTGGTATGTTGGCGCCAAAATATAAACCATTGACATGGACATTGGCGGTAATTGTTGGTGCGTCACGTATCTTTATTGGCGCACATTGGTTCAGCGATGTTATCTTGGGGGCGTTTATTGGTATGGTTGTTGCCGATGTTGTAAAATGGTTATTGATGAAGAAGATTAATATAGGTGAATAAAAAAAATAGGGCGATGAATTTATCGCCTGTTTTTTTGCAAATTTTGTGATAAAATGCGCATTATGAATAAGCAATCAAAGATTTTGCCCGATCGTATGTCGGGGGCGTTGAAAAATTTAGCAGTGCGCGTGTTTGGCGCGGGGCTGGTGGTGTTGGGTGTGTGTCTGGTGGTGGCATTGTTCTTTCATAACCCGTATCTGGATGGGTTTGCGGCCGCCGGTACATATGGTGACCAGTCGGTGTTTGGTCAAATTGTTGGATTTTTGCGTTATGGAATTGGATTTGTGCCCACGTTGTGTGTTTTGCTTTGTATGGTGCGTGGTGGGGTGGCATTGGCAATCAATTGGGGGGATGATGTCACGCCTGAATATAATATTTTACGTGGTTTTATCGCGACATTTTTTGGTGCGGCGGGTTTTGGTTTGGTTGCGCCATCGGGAACATTTGGTGGTTTGGCCGGGGCAATCGTTGCAAATGATTTGGGCGGTTTAATTGGTGGCGTGTGGTCTGTCTTGGTTGGGTTGGTATGTGTGGCGGTGTTTATGGTTATGGGGGCGATACTGTTGCATATTAAATGGTCGCACGTTGTAATGGTCGCGCGTCGTGTGTGGTATGTGGTGCGTTGGGTATTGGCGGCGTTCCATTTGACAACTATGCCGGCCAAGGCCGATTGTCGAGAACAAGTAGAAGAAAACATCGAAGAGGCAGAAGAAGAAACAGACACGGAACCAAAGAAACATGCGTCGCGTCGGCGCCCAACCCGTGCAATCAGCGCGCCTGTTGCCACGGCGGTGGCGCGGCCAGCGATTGCAATGGGGGACTATCCATTGCCGGATCCAAAATTCTTGGAAAAATCAAACTTTGGTAAATGCGTTGTAACGCCGGAATTAAAACAAAATGCCAAGAATATGGAGGTGCACTTTGCCCAATATGGTGTGCATGGACATGTTGTTGGGATTAAGCCGGGGCCGGTTGTAACACTGTACGAATTTATGCCGGATGAGGGCACACGTATGACGGATGTTAATAAAACCGTAACCGATATGGTGCGCGCAATGGCAACGGAAAATATTCGTATCGCGCATATTCCGCGTACGCAATTGATTGGTGTTGAAATGGTGAATCTGAATCGTCAAACGGTGCGCTATCGCGGGCTGATTGATAATCCGCTGTTTACAGAATCCAAGTATAAAATCCCATTGGCGTTGGGTGTGGATATTGGCGGAAATCCAATGTACTTTGATTTGGCAAAAATGCCACATATGCTGATTGCGGGACGTACGGGTTCGGGCAAGTCCGTGTTTGTACAATCACTGATTACATCCGTTGTATATCATTTTACACCGGACAAGTGTAAATTGATGATTATTGACCCAAAGGGGGTTGATTTTGGATTTTGGGATGAAATACCGCATTTGATTACGCCGATTGTAAAATTGGATCCAGCGGCGGCGGTTAACGCGTTGAAATGGGCGGTGCGCGAAATGGAAGAGCGCTATAAACAATTACAGGTCTTGAATGCGCGTAATATTGAAAGTTATAATGAAATGGCGGCGGAAAAACGCGCATCCGGTGAAAAATTAACCAAGCAGGTTGCCGTTGGTACGGACGAAGAAACCGGCGAATTATTATTCGAAACCCAGGAAATCGACTTGTCTGATATGCCGTACATTGTCATTATTATTGATGAGGTGGCAGATTTGATGAGCTTGGCCCGGAAAGAGGTTGAGGCTTGTGTTCAGCGTATTGCGCAAAAAGCACGTGCGGCGGGTATCCACCTGGTGATGGCAACCCAGCGACCAGACGCGACCACAATTACCGGTGTTATCAAGGCGAATTTCCCAACCCGCGTTTCTTTCCAGGCGCGCAGCCGCATCGACAGTACGACATGTCTGGGCGAGGGCGGGGCAGAAAACCTGCTTGCGATGGGGGATATGTTGTTTAGCGAGGCTGGACGTATCCCGGTTCGTATCCACGGTGCATTTATTGCCGATGACGAACTAACGAAAATTGGTAATTTCTTGCGTGCGCAAGGGACACCAGAATATGCCGCCGGTGTTACCGATGGCGATGAGCCAATGGGTGGCACCGCGCCGGCACCATCGCCCGCCGAGGCCAAGGCGGAAAAGAACGCCGACCTTTATGAACAGGCCAAAGAGATTGTTATTCGTGATAAAAAACCGACGATTTCATATGTTCAACGTCGCTTGGGGGTTGGGTATAACAAGGCCGCCGGCTTTATTGAACGGATGGAGCAAGAAGGAATTGTTAGTGCACCCGATGCCAGTGGTAAACGCCAGGTGCTGTAACATTAAAAATACTTTTATAACCGTGGGTTTTATGGTATAATTTATGGCAAAAGGAGTTATGTAATGAATAAGTTTTTATCTTGTTTTGCAATGTTGTTGGCGGCGTTTGGTATTGGGACCGCGGATGCCGCAACTAACTTTGGCGCACGTGGCGCATCCAGTGCCGATTTAACAAGTGCACCGGCCACACGTACACGTGAAAATGTAAATTATCAAAAATATCAGACACGCACGACAACACGTACGTATAAACAGTCTGATGGTGGGGATTTATATTATTCAACCCCAACAAAGCGCAGCGATTTATATAAACAATACGATGCGGCAACGTCTGCATCGGCACGTGCCACGAAGACAACGGTACGTACAACACGTTCTGAAAAAATTGTAAATAAATTAAATCGTAAGTATTATTTAGCGCATCCATTCTTTCAGCCATTGGGTGGAAATTTTGGTTCAATAACAGATTTTTCATATAACCAGAATTCTTTCGATTTTGATTTGCCAGATACTTTTGTAGAGCCGGGTGGTAAATGGGATTCTAAAACATTTTCAATTAAAGAAGATTTTAGTTATGGTATTACCGATACGGTCGCATTGGTTGCAATGGCGCGGTTTGATATCGCAGACTATGAATTTGATTTTGATGAAACAGATGCTGACAGTAAGATGGACGACAGTTCGTTGAGCGTCTTTGGTATCGGTGCCCAGTGGCGCGCGATTGATAATGAAAAATGGATTGCGACCGCATCCGCATATTATCAGCATCAAAAAGATTTTTCTAATAACCTGACGTTGGATTTAAAAGCCGGGTACAAGGTTTCACGCTCTACAATCTATGGTTTGGTGCGCGGATGGTATTTGAATTTAGATGAAAATTCATATGGTGCGATTGTCGAAGAAGATAATGGTGGTGCATTCTATATCGCATATGATACCGATGTAAAAGATATGTTCTATGTCGAGGGCGGCTTGGGTGTATTCAGTGTATTGAACCAGGATTGGACATTAAATGTTGAAGGTGTCTTTGGTAACTATGGTTGGCATAACCAGGCGTCGGTCAAGGCGGCCCTGGGGTGGCAACCAAATGACTGGTTTGCGTTGAATTTGTATGCAAAATCATCAATCTATGACAGTGCCGATGACAAGGATTTAAAGACATATTTGTATAATCCATCGGTAAATACGGGGCTGGAATATTGGGGTGATTCCAAGATTGATAAAGCAAATGAGATGTCCCTGGGGGTTCAGGCGATATTCCATTTCTAATAAACTAAATACACCGTCCCCTTGAATGGGGACGGTGTGTTGTCTTAAATCGGAGAGAGGATTTTAATCATGCGAAATTTTTTATCAGCGTTTTTATGTGGTGCATTGTTATTCGGTTCGGCAAATGCAAATTCTTTGGAATTTGATACGTCTGATCCACTTTATATGCCACGCGCAGAAGAGATTTTATCTGAATCAACCGTGTCGTTTGGACGGGATATTTTGCGTTTTGGCGAAGCGTTGTCGTATGGATTAAATGACAGATTAACAATTTCTGCGAATGCACATTATCAAATAGATTTTTCCGGTACTGATGATGGGTTTACCAGTACGGATTTGGGTGGTGTGTATCGCGCTGGCACATCTGATACATTTATTTCAGATGTTATATTTGGATTCAAATTCGGGGGCAGTCGTAATGTTCGTACCCCGTGGTTCGCAGATTCAACATATTATGCCGGTTGGCGTTTTGGGCGCCAGTGGGCGGGACTGACATTGGCGGCTACAATCCAATCAAACTGGATATTTGATGATGTGCGCGGTATGTCTTATATTGATTTGATGCCAGAAGCGTATTTTAGACTGGATGCCGATTGGCGTTTGGGAATGTCTGCAATCATTCGCAAGGCAACGACACCATCCTATAACCAAGAGTGGATTGGGATGAAGGTTGTTCGTCAATTTGGCCGTACGCAATATGTTGGCCATGTTGACTATGAATTTGAACACGAAGATGTGCTGATTGGGGCGCGCGTCAACATCCTTTTTTAAAAAATAAAATCTAATAGCATATCTGTACGCGGTGCTGGCAACTTATGTAACATTTGTACACTACGTTGCCGGCACTGCGTACATCTATACAATTATCTTTTATTTTTTTATGATTAATTGGATGGAATTTTAATCTTTATCTGAATTTATTTTCTGGCGCAGGGATTCCCAATAATCCAGGCGCTTTTTTATTTCGCGTTCAAAGCCGCGTTCAACGGGTTGATAAAATTTTTGTCGGCCAAGTGATTCTGGGAAACAGTTTTGACCGCTAAAACCATTGGCGGTGTCTGGGTCATAGATATATCCCGCGTTATAGCCCAGATTCTTCATCATTTTTGTTGGCGCATTTAAAATATTTTTTGGTGGCATCAATGACCCAGTTTCACGGGCACACGCATATGCAGCCTTTTGCGCACGATAGTTCCCGATACTTTTTGGGGCGGTCCCCAGGTAAATTACCAGTTGCGTCAGGGCCAGGTCCCCCTCTGGACTGCCCAATCTTTCGTAAGCAGACCATGCTGCAATTGCCATTTGCAATGCATTGGGATCGGCTAGACCCACATCTTCGACCGCAAAGCGGGTAAGGCGCCGGAATATGTACATGGGATCTTGGCCGGATGTCATCATTCGCGCCGTCCAATATAGTGCGGCATCCGTATCACTGGCCCGCAGAGATTTATGTATTGCCGATATCAAATTATAATGCTCGTCGCCACTTTTATCAGATAATGGTGCGCGTTTTTGTACCGCATTGTCCAGTTCGTCTGGTGTTAAATCGTGTTTGAAATTTGCATTAATTAAATATTCAACCGTGTTAAGTAGGAAACGTGCATCGCCATCGGCCATCTGGGCCAGGTGTGTGCGTGCATTTTCGTCCAGTGGTAATTTTCTTTCTAAAAATTCTTCGGCACGCTTTATTAGTGTCAATAAATCTTCGGTCGACAGGGGTTGTAAAACCCCAACGTGGCAACGCGACAGTAATGCGTTATTCAAATTAAAACTGGGGTTTTCGGTGGTTGCACCCATAAATACAACCGTGCCATCTTCTAGATATGGCAACAGGGTATCTTGCTGTGTTTTATTAAAGCGATGAATTTCATCAATAAACAGCAATGTATTGCGACCAATGTCACGATTCATACGTGCGGCATCCATTGCCTTTTTTATGTCCGCCGTGCCAGAAAACACCGCAGACATTGGTACAAAGTCCATATCAACCGAATTCGCCAGTGCGCGCGCAATTGTTGTTTTTCCGCATCCGGGCGGCCCCCATAAAATTAAATTAGATAGTTTTTTATTATCGACCATACGACGGACCAGACCATTTTCACCCAACAATGTTGTTTGCCCAACAACGTCTTCAATTGTGTTGGGCCGCATTAAATCTGCCAGTGGTCGTGTCATAGTTTTACTTCGCTTTTATTTAATGTTTATTTATGGTATAATTATTCTATTAAAAAACACGGGGGTTGGCAATTGGTAAATATAAATAAAAGTTCTGAATTTGCGCTGGCGGTGGCAAATCTGGCCGCGGCGGCAATTGCGGCAAATCCGGCGTTGGATATGGAAAGCGCAGTAAAGCAGGCGCGCGAGATTTTACGTGGCGCATCTGTTACACCACAGCAAATCGAAGATTCGATTCAGCCCGATAAAATTCAGTGTTTAGAAGATGGTACATGGCACATTATGCTGCGTCGGTATGTGAAGCGTAAATTTAATTTAACGCCTGAAGAATATCGGGCGAAGTGGGGGTTGCCGGTGGATTATCCATTTGTCGCGCCAGCTTATTCACGAAAGCGTTCGAAAATTGCAAAGAAAACAGGGTTAGGAAAAAAGTAAAATGTCTAAGAATTTTGAAAAAGTTGTAAATTCACCAATAGTTGCGCTGCAACGTGCTGCCCGTAAATTGCGGGATAAGAAAATTCCGAAAAATACCCCGGATAAAATTATCAATGTTGGTGAAACACAGATAAAAATTCCAGTTAAGAAAATCAAAAAAGGGGGCAAAGTCGCCGGAATTTCTTTGATTATATTAATGCAGTTTATTGTGTGGGCGATAAAGTATGCGGTGCTGGATAATCATTTAACTCGTAAACTGGAAGATTTGTTGGCGAAAATTAAAAATACTGATGGCAAAGGAAAAAAGAAACTGTGGCGGAATTTTATACAAAAGAATCCAAACCTGGTCGGGCATGTTATTTATTATATGATGATTGCGGCAACGGTTGCCGGCGTTGATTTGGCACAAGATGATTCGGTAATTAAAGAAACGGTCAAAGAATGGATTGATGATTTAACTGATGATGAAGAGGGCGAGGAAATTGATGTCGTGCCCGGAACATACGGTGCCTATAAGGCTCGTATGCGTTCTGTAACACCGTTGGTTATTGCGGATCTTATCGCCAAAGAGGGGGTTCATATGGAAAACGGTATGCATACCCCATATTTGGATTCTAAGGGTGTTTGGACAATTGGATTTGGTAGTACTGTTTTAAAAGATGGTACACCGGTTACAAAAAACACACATCCGATATCCACCGATGAAGCGTATGAATTAGCGCGTCATCATTTGGAAGATGGTGAAACATATTTTATGTTATATTGCTATGACTTGGTGTTTGATGCGGTTAATATTTCCACAGTCAGCGAAGCTGTCGCAATGAATTCGTTGGGATATAATGCACATTGTAAACTGATTGAAAAAGAAAATAAAAATTGCAGGGAAAGATTTGCAAGACTAAGAGATTTGTATAAAGAATATGGTGATGCGGTGGCTGATGAACAGGTAAAGCAGTTGTTTGAAATTTATCCCGTGACCAGTCGCGCTAATGTTGGTGAAATGTGGTTGGCTGGGGCAGACAAGGCGGATGTAGCAGATAGAATAGGAGATTATTTGGGGGATGCACCAGGGATTCGTTGGCGCAGATGGTTAGAGGCTTGTGTGTTAAATGGAGATATAACTGCACAGCAAATGTTGGACATTCCCATTAATGGTATGTATGAATTTTTTGAAATCGTTGGACGTAAACGTGTAAATTGGTTTACGGGTGGTGGTGAAAAAACGCGACATGTTAATAAAGAGACGCTGGCAAAATTTCAAAGTTGGATTAAAAATCCTGTGGATCAAAGGGGACATTCAATTGCGTCGTGGGAACGTGTGCGTGATGTGATGCCACCAGATGTTGTTGCTCAATGTTTGGCGCAATCTGATAAATTAGATACCAGGGTAAAAAAGTATAAGAAGACCAAGCGTGAAAAACGTATAGAAAAAGAAACGTACGTATTGGGATACGAAGAAATGTATGATGTCGCAATTGCAGAATATCATCAGGGAAATTTTGAAAATGCGGCAAAAAAATACGAAGAAATGATTCAAAAATATCCGGATAATGCCTTGTTGCGAAACGATTTGGCAGCAACATATAATCAATTGGGACGATATGACGATGCGATTGTTCAGGCCCGTGAAATTGTTAAACGAATAGGTGATAAATCACAATATGGTGCGGCACAATATAATGCAGGGTTTGCATATGAACAGTTGGGTGATTTGGAAAAAGCGCGTGCAAATTATAAATTGGCTGTTGCCAATGGAAATGCACGTGTAAAAAAGGATCTGGAACGTGTTACACGTGCGATACAGTCAAAAGCAAAAATCAAGAAAGTTACCTTTGATGATGCCGCAGGACGTGTGCGCAAAGGTAATAATACGATTGATTTTCTTGCGTATGCAAATGCAATGCAAGAAACAAATACAGACAAGGCATAATGTCGTATGTAAAAAAACAAGGGAAAATAATATAATATGAAAGTCTTTGTAGATATACACGATAAACGGTGGAAAAAGTATAAGGTCGATTTTGAAAAAATCGTCTGTGCGCGAAATTTTCCCGCACACAAAGAGTCAGAGGTTTCAATAATATTGACCGATGATGCAGAAATACACGCGCTTAATCGTGATTGGCGTGGTATCGACAAACCAACAAATGTGTTGTCGTTTGAATTAGGGGACGATGTGTTGTTGGGGGATATTTATATATCATTAGACACCGTTATGCGAGAGGCGGACGAACAAAGTAAATCAGTGGTGGAACATACGACTCATATGGTTGTGCATGGTGTTTTGCATTTATTGGGTTATGATCATTTGGATGATAAACAAGCAAAAGAAATGGAAGGCAAAGAAATAAAAATCTTGGCAAATTTGGGAATAAAAAATCCGTATGACACCTTTGTATCGGACTGTGCAATGGCATGTCCGGGGGCGGGGTTGTTTTCTTTTCTGGATAAATTCAAAATACGTGAAGATTCAATCTGGCAATATATGCTATACGCAGTGTTTGGTGCATTTGCATCATTTGGTTTTGCGCCCTTTAATATGTGGTGGTTGACACTTTTGTGTTTTATGGGTGCGTATTGGTTGACTGTACGTGCAAATAAAAAAATTGGTTTTTGGCATGGGGTTTTGCGTGTGTCGCCATTTGGAGCAATGTATGGAATTAGTATGTTTTGGTGGGTCTTGAATTCAATTTATGTTGCCCCAGAAATAGCCGCACAATATGCGATTTGGACCGTGCCAGGGATAATTGGATTGGGATGTGCGGGGGTGTTGATATTTGGTGTGCCATTTGCGATTTTGCGACGTGTACGGATGTGTACGGCGGCGCGACCATTCTTCTTTGCGGCGGTTTGGACAATTGTTTTATGGTTGCGTGAATGGATGTTTACAGGATTCCCATGGAATCCAATTGCAAATATTGCGATGCCGTTTCCAATACTTGCGAATTCAATGTCATTGTGGGGGGCATTGGGGTTAACATTTATAATCGTTGGGTTTATAGGCGCACTTGTTGAATTGTTACGCAACCGTCGCAATCGATCGGTTGTTGGAACTTTTGCTGTGTTTGTAATTTTATTAACTATTGGATGCTTTGCTGGGCGTGAAAATATGGTGCGTGGAGACACTGGTGCAGACTTAAAACCACAATTGATACGAATTGTGCAACCTGCATTACCACAAACCCAAAAAGCAACACATAATCGAGAAGAAGCAATAAAAAATGCTGAGGAAAATTTAGCTAAGTTATTATTTCTGGGGGTGGGGGATGTGACGCCGGATTTAATAGTTTATCCAGAAACATCATATCCATTTGTATTGGTTGATGGAGACAAAATGCCGTTGGGAATTGCATTGGGTACAAATGTTATTGTTGGGGCTTCAACTTATAATCCATCGTTAGGGATGCAAAATTCAATGGTGTTGTCGGATGAAAATGGTCGGATTTTAAGCGTATACAGTAAATCGCATTTGGTTCCATTTGGGGAATATCGGCCCTTTGGTTTTTTGCCAAGTCCGGCAAATTTAGCCCCAGGCGATGGTCCTGAATTAATTAGTCTTAATATATCTGGTCGTGATTTCGTTTTTGCACCAGCTGTATGTTATGAAATTATTTTTTCTGATTCTCTTATCCCAGGTGATGCGGCTCTGCCCGTAGATGTGATTATAAATGTGACAAATGACGGCTGGTTTGGTAAAACGCCGGGGACATATCAGCATTTGGATATGGTACGGCGCTATGCCATTGAATCAGGATTGCCGATTATTCGCGCGAACTATTCAGGGATAAGTGCATTTGTTGGGGCCGATGGCGCGATAATAGACAGTATGCCAATCGGTGCGTCGGGGCATATAGATGGGTTTGTATGGGGGGCACATATGACGCCATACCGTGCAGTTGGTATGAATTGGTGGTTTATTATCATATTGGCATTTGCCGCGATTTCATCGTTGGTAATGAGTGCAAATGACAGGAAATGTTAATCTTTTATAAATTGGTTTAAAATCCAGACGCGGATGGCGGATGATAAATTCGTATCCGCGTTTCGCTTGTTATCAATTTCACAAATTATCGATGCGATGGATACGCTACGTGTGTTGGCGATTTGTTTTAATGCGTCAAGAAACTCTGGTTCCAGGGTAATGCTGGTTTGATGGCCTGATAAAGATACAGATATTTTTTTCATTTTAATATTTTCCGGCAATCAAGCAATCGGTCATTGCGCGATACGGGTCATCATATTTACGTAATATGCGTAATGATAGGTTGTCCAGCATATAGCACGTGCCAAATGTATCAAATGCAAATAGAAATAAATCGTTGCGACCAAAAATTGTTTTACCACTTGTCCCGGGCAGGGTACTATATTCGCGGTTTATGTCGATGATATTTGGGACTGGTGTGCGTGGTCCGTTGTCAAATTCGTTTGGACCAAATATATATCCAGAATCCATTGATATACCAGATGTTGCCGCGTATAATTCAATCATAAACATTGGCAAGATTGCCGCACGAATATGTTGCAACACAGAATTTGTATTTGTTATTTGCTGGGGTGTTGCTGCTGGGGCCAGAAATGCACCCCTGGATTTCATTGCAGATAAAAATTCATCACGTGTTAATGTCATATTTTGTCCATTCTTTAATCACGTTCTGCCGCCAACTGCGCCGCCATTTGGGCCAGGCGGTCTTCGGTTGCATTACCACCGTCGCCTCCGCCAGCCGTGTGCGCTGGTAAATATATTTTCTTGGCTGGATTTGGTAACCAAATTGTTTTTGCATCTGATTGCATAATTATAAATTTATCCAGGCGCATGCTGTGCGGAAATGTCCAACACATAAACATATTATCAATTTCCAATTTACCACCCAACATTAATGGTACACGAAAACGAAATGATACGTTTTGTGGAATGTTGTGTCCCATAAGCAAACCCATAAATTCATCCTGGGACAGATTCATAAATGCCAGTTCTTGGACGGAATCTGTTAGACTGGATGTAAAGGTGTGACATAATTCTTTGTATTTTTGAAACCAATCAGGAGACAGGGCGGTTGGTTGTGGCGCGTATTCCATTACGGGCATATCATCCATAGACATATCCGCCAAGATTTTTTCAGCCGTGCCTTCATTTAATTGCATTACAGTTTTCCTATGTATTCAATAACCGTTGTTATGTATTCAGAATATGCCGCAAAATTTTCTGCTTCGTCTGCAGGTAATGCTGTATTGCGATGTTCGTTCATATAATGACGTAATTCTTCAATTGAATTAAATGTTAATATTTGTGTGTTAGTGTTTGTGTCTGTCGGGTTCAGAATAAATGGATTAACTGTAATTTCAATGTCATCCAATGTGTCACGGAATATTTGCTGTAATTTATTAACACACCCCGCCATTTCAGATATTGATATGCTAACTGCACCAAGGTATAAAACCTCATCAGTGCCAATGGCAAGTAGTGCCATCTTTTTTCCATTGATAAAAGGTTCTGGTTTAATAACGTATCCTGCCATTGAAAAGACTTCACGAATCTCGGGCCAGTCTTGCTTTGTCTGGCTAGATGATGTTGTGGTTGTTGCTGGGGCAAAGGGTGACACTGGTGTGGCCGGTGCAAATGTGTTCGCGGGTGCAATATTTAGTCGTGGTGGTCGTGGTGGCATTGGTGCTGCGCTGGACGCCACCGGTGTGGTGGGGGCGTGCTGAACCGTGCCGGGTATAATATTTATTTGTGATGCATCAGATTTGTTTTCATTTGTTGTTGGTAATGCCACGGGGGCAATAGGAACAGACTTTTGTTGTTGTGGCATTTTGATATTGCGACGACGAGGCTTTATTAGCAAATAAAGTACAAACAGCGTGATGAATGTTGCCGCGACAAATGAAAAATAGAACCAAAAACTGACCGGGGCGCGTGATGCTTGTTGTGTTGCCAGGTAATCCCAATGGGTCCCTGAAAATAGATTAAACCCAAAACGAGTGTTGAACCAAAATGTTGTTCCCAGGGTCGCAGCCAGCAACCATAGAATCCCCAATAAAATATTTTCAAAATTCTTTTTCATTGTTTTTTATTCTATCATATTTGTGATAAAGTAAAAAGCGTTATGATTGATATGAATTCTTTTTTAAGCGAGATAAATTGTCCACTAGGTGTGTGGTGTGGTGCGGAAATAGACAGTACTGATTTAGCACGTATGGTTGAATTTGCAACCGATTATAAGGTTGATATGTTGTCTGTTGTTCCCGATGCGGTGCCGGTCGTTTGGCCCTGGGTAGAGGCGCAAGATAAAAAAATTATCGGACGTTTTTATGTTAATGATGACAAGGTTGATGAAGGTGTTATGTCTGATTTGACGGTGCGTATAAACGCATCTTTTAAGCGTGGTGCGCGTGGTGCCCAGGTTTTTGTTCGGTACAAGCATCTTAAATCCATGATAGACCAGGTTGCAATAATTCGTGATGATTTGTTCTTTAACCGGGAACTGGTTATCGGGTTGGATATTGCTGATATCGATTCGGACGATTGGGCGGATTTGTTCCACGAATTAAAGCGAATAAATGCGTCGGCAGTTTTGTTTGTTTTGACAAAAGATGCGGGTAAGAAATCAGATTTTGTGGGTCGGATTTATGGAATGTTGAATGCGTGGGATGGAGATTTTGGTGGTGCGTTGCATTTTGCGTTGGAAAATCGTCCCGAACGAATCGAACAGGCACGTCGTTTGGTTGAATCAATACGGCCAGAATTGTTATCAGGATTGCGATTTTTTGTAAATTATTAAGCGTTTTTTAGAATCAAATATTTTGGGGCGATTGTTCCCGCCTTGTTTTTGTGTTGATAACGGGTCTGGATAATTTCCATGTCTGGAATGGTTGCAATCAGGGATGTTGATTTTATTTGTTCCAATATCCAATCAAAGTATTCCCAATGATCTGTGCCGATAATTATTTCACCGTTTTCAGATAAATATTTTGATAATAAATTTAAGAAATCAGCAGACAGTAATCTGCGTTTTTCGTGTCTGGCTTTTGGCCAGGGGTCGGGGTGCAAGACCCAGATTTGTTCGAATTTTGAATCCGTTCCACGTAAAAAATCCCGCACATCATCCGCCCAGATACGAACGCCCATATATTCATCTAAAATCCGATTCGATTTTTCGTCGGTTATCGCAGACAGCAAAGATGCAACCCCATTCATAAATGGTTCGGCACCGATTATGATTTTGTCTGGGTTATTGCGTGCCAGATCGCGTACGTGTTCGCCCGCACCAAATCCGATTTCTAAAATATCGCCCCTTGTTGGTTTTAATGTTGGTAAAACCGTGTCAATCAGTGTCGATTGACGTGCGGATAATTTTTTGCCGTGACGACGTCCAAATGTTCTTATTTCTTGTTTTTCCATAGTTTTAGTATAGAATTGAGTTTTGTAAAACACAAGGAATATATAGATGAGAAATGGTTTATCAAAGGATTTAATTGCACGTGTGTTGGGTGCGGCGCCAAAATATACATTGGATGAATTAGAAGAAACGTTTCCGCCACGGAATTTACCCGATGGTGCTTTTGTCACACGTTTTGCCCCAAGTCCAACGGGATATATGCATATTGGTGGTTTGTATGGCGCATTGATAGACTGTAAATTGGCCCAGCAATCGGGTGGTGTGTTTATGCTGCGTATCGAAGATACAGACACAAAACGTGAAGTTATGGATGCGGTTAAAATTATTGAGGCGTCAATGGACCGATTCGGTTTGATTTATAATAACGATGAAAAATATGGGCCGTATTATCAATCAAAGCGCAAAGATATTTATCATTCGGTGGTTGCACATTTATTAGAAAATGGATTGGCGTATCCGTGTTTCTTAACTGCGGATGATATGGAAAAAATTCGTGAAAATCAAAAGGCGGCTGGCTTTGCCACCGGTATTTATGGCGAATTTGCGCGCGATCGTGATTTGACCGATGCGGAAATTATTGCGCATTTGGATAATGGTAAAATTCCGTCGATTCGCTTGTATTCGGCCGGTAATCCGGAACAAAGAATTTTCTGCAAAGATGCGGTTCGTGGCTCAATCGGATTTCCGGAAAATAATGAAGATATTGTGTTGATTAAATCGAATGACGGTTTGCCAACATATCATTTTGCGCATTTGTGTGATGATCACTTTATGCGTACAACACATGTTATTCGTGGCGAAGAATGGTTGCCATCGTTGCCGTTGCATGTGCAACTGTTCCGTATGATGGGCTGGACCGCGCCGTTGTATATTCACACTTCAACCATTGATAAAATTGATGAAGAAACGGGCAAACAACGTAAATTGTCCAAACGCAAAGATCCAGAGGCAAATGTTGCATTTTTCTTAGAGGCGGGTTGGCCGGTCGAATCGGTGATTGAATACCTGGGGAATATTGCGGCATCTGGTTATGAAGAAGCCAAGATGAAGGGGCAGGTTAAATCGTTCTGGGATTATGAAATGCGCGCGAAAAAAATCCCAATGTCGGGTGCGCTGTTTGATATGAAAAAACTGGAATGGTGGGCCAAGGAATTTATTGGCGCGCTGTCGGTGCCGGAATTGGTTGCGCGTGTTGTCACGTGGGCCAATGAATATGGTAATGACACAAACAAAATGCAGGTGGCGGATGTTAATTATCTGACCGGTGTGTTGGGTATTGAACGTGATAATCCAAAGCGTGTGCGCAAGGACTTTATCACATGGTCCCAGACATTGGAAAATGTTGCGTTTTTCTGGGACGAATTGTTTGTGCCGAACGCTGAATACGAATTTAATCGGGATGTATTAAAGACGTTCTTGGAAACATATAGCGCGGCAGATGACAAGGATGCATGGTGGGCGAAAATAGTTGCGATTGCAGAAAAATGCGGTGTTAAAAATGGTGATGTGGCAATGAATTTGCGTGTGGCATTATCGGGTCGCACAAATACACCGGATTTGTATTCTATCATGTCTGTTATGGGCGATGAACGGGTCATTAAACGAATCGAAAAGGTGATAAAATGACAAAAGAAAAACGGGCACGTATCAAAGCGGTAAAAAAAGATGAACATGCATCAAAATTATTAAAGGTTTTGCGTGCAACGGGGTTGTTCCGCTGGGAAAAACCAAGTACGAAATCAGAAGAAATTGTAAATGTTTTAACGCATGGTATTGGTATCGGATTGGCCATTGCAGCATTGACATTGTTGGTTGTGTTTGCCGGGTTCAAGGGTGATGCGTGGGCAATTGTGTCGTGTGCGATTTTTGGTGTGACGATGATAACCCTGTATTTCGGGTCAACAATGTGTCATGCAACCATTGGTAAACGTGGTGAATGTTTTTTTGAGGTGTGGGACAGTGTCGCGATCTATGCCCTGATTGCGGGGACATATACACCGTTTTTGTTGGTGAATTTGCGTGGTTTGATTGGATGGATTGTGTTTGGAATCCTGTGGGGGATTGTGTTGTTCGGGTCGTACATGAAAATCCGTAATCCAAAGCAACAACCAAAATGGATGGTGGCATTATATGTTGCAATGGGTTGGACGTTGCTGTTTATATTGCCGGCAATGATTCGCAGTATTCCAATGCGTGGTTTGTGGTTTATTTTGGCGGGTGGATTGTCGTACACAATTGGTGTGATATTCTATTTGTGGCGCCGGATGAAGTTTTCGCACGGCGTTTGGCACCTGTTTGTAATCGGGGGTAGTGTGTGTTTCTTTTTCGCAGTGCTGTTTGGGTGTATCTTGGATTTGTAAGAAAACCGGCAAATGCCGGTTTTTTATTTGTTGACTTTTGACAATCAAAGGCATAGAATTTTAAGCATGAATTTGTTTAAGTCTTTCTTTACAACAACTACTACAACCCCGTTGGGGGTGTAAATTCTGTATTGCGGCGGGCCGCTTAAATTCTTATAATCAATCAGTTAAAAAATAATAAAAAACACTAAGGGACAATTATTATGTCATACGATATTGAAATTATTCGTCATTCGTTGGCGCATGTTATGGCGGCGGCGGTAAAAAAATTACACCCAGATGTTAAATTCGCGGGTGGGCCGGCAATTGAAAATGGATTCTATTATGATTTTGATACAGAATACCGTTTTTCAGAGGAAGACTTTGCCAAAATCGAAAAAGAAATGCGTGATTTGATTAAATCAAATGGTCGTTTTGAACAACGTAATGTTTCTATTGATGAAGCCAAAGAAATTTTCGCAGCACAACCATATAAAATGGAATGGTTGAACGAATATGATGCGGCGGGCGAAGCTTTGTCGATTTATTCTTTCCGTGATTTTGTTGACCTGTGTCGTGGGCCACATGTGGAAAGTTCCAAAGATTTGCCACGTGACGCATTCAAAATTCGCAGTGTTGCGGGCGCTTATTGGAAAGGGGATGCAAAAAATAAAATGTTACAGCGTATCTATGTTGACGCGTTTGCAACGAAAGAAGAATTGGATGCATTCCTGAAAATGCAGGAAGAGGCTGCCGCGCGCGATAATAGAAAACTGGGTAAAGATATGGACTTGTTCCATTTTGAACCAGAGTATGCGCCGGGATCGGTGTTCTGGCACGACAAGGGATACAAGATTTATCGTCGCTTGATTGAATATGTTCGTATGCGCCAAGAATTAGCTGGCTATCAGGAAATTTCAACGCCGGCGGTTATGGACAGATGTTTATGGGAAAGATCGGGACACTGGGCAAAATATGGTGAACACAATTATTCTGGTAAAACCCAAGATGGCAAGGTGTTCTGTATTAAACCGATGTCTTGTCCGGGTGGAATGTTGGTGTTTGGACACGGGCTGCGTTCATACAAAGATTTACCATTGTATATGGCCGAATTTGGCAAGGTTCATCGTTATGAGGCGGCGGGTGGCCTGTCGGGGCTGATGCGTGTGCGCGAATTTACCCAGGACGATGCGCATATCTTCTGTACCGAAGAACAACTGGAAGAAGAAGTTGTAAAAATCCTGCGCTTTATCAAAGATATTTATGGCAAATTCGGATTTGATAAAATCACAATGAAATTGGCCACGCGCAAGGAATCTGAATTCCGTATCGGGTCGGATGAAATCTGGGACAAGGCCGAAGGGGCATTGAAACATGCGCTGGAATCAAACGGAATTGAATTTGAAATAGCCGAAGGTGATGCCGCATTCTATGGTCCAAAGATTGATAATTATCTGCGTGATTCGATGGGGCGTGTGTGGCAGTGTGGTACGGTGCAATTGGATATGAACCTGCCGGAACGATTCGATTTAAGCTATGTCGGCGAAGATGGAGAAAAGCATCGTCCAATTATGTTGCATCGTGCGATGTTGGGTTCGATTGAACGCTTTATGGGAATCTTGCTGGAATCAACGGGGGGGAATTTGCCATTGTGGTTAAGCCCAGAGCCGGTTGTTGTTACACCAATTTCAGAAAAACACGCAGAATACGCAAACGAAGTTGTGTCTGCATTGTGTGCGGCGGGTGTAAATACACGTGCAGATTTGCGTGATGAAAAGGTTAACTATAAAATCCGTGAATTGTCGTTGGCAAAAACACCAATCATCGCAGTTGTTGGTGAAAAAGAAGCGGCCGACAAGATGGTAACCCTGCGTCGTTTAGGACAAGAAAAACAGGAATCTATGCCAATGGCGGAATTCGTCGAAATGATGAAGAATGCTGTTAAGATGCCAATGTAGTTTAAGGGGGGAATATGAGAAAAGTTATATTGCTGGTTGCGCTGGTTGTGCCGTGTGGGTTGTCTGCGTGCGCCAGAACGTGTGAGGTTGAACCAATAGTCGCGGAAAACCACAAGTTAATTGTTCCGCCAAACTTTGGTCAAATGCCAAAATAAAGCAGGCAAGAGATACGGATAATCGTATCTCTTGTTTTTTTATTCTATCCGTTTGGTTATTCGTTTTTTTTATGATATAATACAACGAGAGAATTTTATAAATGGGGGATTTTACAATGAATGATGATAACTTGGATTTATTAGATTTAGACGATGGTGCATCTATGGATGCGTTGCCGGATGCCACACCGTTTGCAAGTCCACGACCAAAGAAACCGTGGCTGTTGTTGACAGTTGGTTTGGTTGTCATTGTTCTGGCAACATACGTAATTGTACGTACGGTTGGTGGGGATTCTTCGTCATCGATTGAAGTGGATTTGGATGCGCCAGAAATTGTTGTTGATGGGGCGCCTGCACAACCAATGAATGTTATGCCACCGGCACCACAGCCTGCTGTGCAGCCTCAGGTCGTACAACCAACCCCAGGCGTACCAGTGCGTGTTGTAGAAGATAGAAAAGAAGTTAAATTTAACCCAGCAGCGGTTGAAGAAAAACCGCAACCAGAGGTTCGCGAACAGCCGAAACCAGTCGCAAAGCCAGTGGCGAAACCTGTTGCGAAACCGGCGGCAAAGCCAGTCGCAAAACCAGCAGCAAAGCCAGCCGTAAAGCCGGTTGTTCAGAAAACTGCCAGTTCGGCACCCGCAGGTTCATGGTATGTTCAATTTGGTTCATACAGCACACGTGCGTTGGCGGAAAATGCACAACGTCAAATTCGTAATGCACACAAAAGTCTGTTCCAGGGACAACAGTTTGTTATCTTGGCGGCACAGTTGAAAAATGGCACAACGACATATCGTCTGCGTGTAGCGTTCAAGACAGCAAATGATGCAAATGGTTTCTGTCGTAACGCGAAATCGGATGGTTTAGATTGCTATGTTGCAAAATAATCAAAGGGGACGAATATGAGATTAGGTTGGACCGAAATAATTTTAATTGTAATCTTGGTTATGATTTTGTTTATGAGCAACAAAATCCCGGGAATGATGCGAAATCTGGCCAATGG
>JAZLDI010000024.1:0-12647 GCA_045614665.1 Candidatus Enterousia sp. | reverse complement strand
CGGGGCGCAGGGACGATGCTGTCCGTTGCAGCGCCATGAACATTTTGTTTAATTCGGTTGAACCCTTAATCAGCAATTCCATATCCCGCCCCCATCAGAGAAATGAATTAATCTTAGAAATTAAAGCCTGCGTATTTGCTTTTGAATTCGGTTGCGCGCTGACCCTTGTCTGCCGTGTTTGTACGCTGACCAGTCCAAGCAGAATGATTCAAGTTATCCTGAGACAAAATCAGGTCTTTTTTAACCGAAGAGTACATTTTTACCGTGTTACCATCCGTCATTGTGACGTTGATTTCGTGGTATTCTGGATGAATTCCTTTTTTCATAATATCGTCCTTTTATAAAATTTAAGCCACGTAATTATATAAGTATTTTTACAGAAATCAAGCAATAATAGCATTTTAATATCGACCGATACAGCCCAGATATGAATTACCCGTCGATTCCAGGATATTTATAAATTGAGATTGATTAGCACCCGAAAACAACGCTAATATTGTCCCCGCATCCGTTGCCAACATATCTGCAACCGTCGCAATTCCGGAATTCATTTTCTTGAAAAAACCACTGGTTGGATAGATTTCCGCCGCCAAAAGTTGATTCTTGCCCGATGGCTGAGCCGTTTTATCGGATTCAATAACCATTAACTGGCATTCTGGGGAAATAATCAATTTATCGGTCACAACGGCATCGCCACCCAACAATTCACCCCACCACCCAGTTGATTCGCAAAACACTGGATAATAAATACGCGCATTAGGATTTTGTGCCAAAACGTCCACAATATCCAAATCACCCGTTATAACAGTTGGCATTGCGCCGGTTTCGGAATTTATAACCTTGCGCGACAACTGATAATTAGAATCTGTTGTCGTTTTACGTGGCCAATAAAGAATCGGAAACGTCGTCGTCATTGCTATGAATTATATCAGATTCGGAATGTACAAAAAAGGGGGCCGGGTTAAATAAAGCACTTGATTTTTTATTTTTTCATTTTTGCCCAGATATTTTTCAAATTTCCCCACGTTGTTTGCAGGTCTTTTTTCAAATTATCATAATATTTTGTAGATATAGAAACGTTAAATAAAGTCTTGGTCAGCGCGGGAATCGCCGTCATAAACATTGCAATAAATACCCCCATAATCAGAATCGTTATCAACGAATCGTTTCGCATCATAAGGCCATCTATTAGCGTTTTCGAATCGCCCGATTGTAATGCCGCAACCATGCGCGACACGCCCCCAAGATGCCCAAAAACCGCATCTAGGAACATTATCGAAAAGCCCACAAAAAGCCCCGTTACCGCAATGCCGGCCGTCGCATTTATAACATCATCTACAATAGCACGAATATTTTTATTATGTGCCCCCTGGGGAAAAATATTCCATCCTTTGAACAACCACCCCAAAAATGTCAAAGGCAATAAAACCAAGTCCATAGACAGTTTTATAAATATTTCTAAGAAATATAGTGGTATCGGTAAAAGAGATGCAAAAAACAATAATAAGACAAGCAATCCCGCCGCAAACATTGGCACATTTGGAAATATTGGAACATCCCACATAATTTTGTGCATATACTCATCATTAAACGCCATGTTCATCATAGTCCAACCTGCTGTCATACCAATACCTGTCATTTGATGAACATTTGCAACCTGGCATGCCAGATTATGGCGCATTTTCGGCGAAAAAGCGCCGCGTGACGATGCCGCATTGGATATAGACACCGGATCTGCAATTGCAGTTGCGACAAGGCAAGAATTAAAAGCATCGTCCCCGGTAACGGCACGATTCATATAGAGCCCAACATTAAACACGGGCTCTATGATTACATCTGTAAGCATTCGGGGCAATGGCGCCAGCAAGACAGCAGTCACAATCCCTAGTTTTACAAAATGTGTAACGAATGTGTCCGACAGCGACCAACCGTCAAGCGTTCCCTTATCGTTTGAAAATGTTTTTATTAATTGCCACGCAATCCAAATCGCAGTTACTGCAATCGAAAATGGAATGATAACCGCCCCCAACGCATCATAGACGCGCGGCAAAATACCAGACATTGTCGCCATAATGTCTGAAAACATTTGACAGGTCCAACAACTTGAAAAAAAATCAAATGCATCCGCCATATCAACTGGCGACATTGAACGATATATAGAAAAACCAGCAATTCCCGTCACACCTGCAGCCGCGCCAACCAACCACGGCGACACAGCAGATGCACCAAATGGCAAAAACGATAAAAATGTTATCCAGAATTTTTTTAACATATTATGTGTTTTTAAGTATACCATATTTTGCAACAAATGTGATATAATTGAAAAGATAAATAATTATAGAGAGAATGATTTTTTTAAAAAAACTGTTTTTTTGCCTGATTTTTGCGGTCTGCGTATTTGACCCATCAATGGCACACGCCGGCAAAACTTTGGTTGATGCATTGGATTTATCCCCATTTGTTCCGTTAATACTGGATGCGTTAATGATGGTCGCAACGGGAACTTATGAATTTTTTGTTGGAAATGGCGATGGTATTATTTATACGTTCATATGGCTTTTCTTGGGGATTACGATGGGAATGTATTTGGTTAAAATGTACATTCCAAAAAAGGTCTTGGGATTTATTGGTATGTCAGGCGGGGGCGAAATGTGGGACGACAAAGCCAAGCCAATGACAATCGCCGACAATATGCTTAAACCAATTATACGTGCAATGATTGCGACAATTTTGTTATTACAAATCAGACCAATGTTTGTAACCCAGTGGCTGGTTAATCCATTCTTGCAATTTGGATCTTTATATACCAAAGCTATTATTTCCACAATCAATGAAGCCGGCATCACAAATACAACAGATGTTCAATGCCCACCAGAAATTATAGAAAAAGCGTGGATTTCAGAATCTTCATGTGAATTTTTAACGCAACCGGTTGCAGATTTAAGTCACGCAAACAATCAGATAATTAAACGTGGGTTTCAGTTTATTACAAGCGGATTGCGGGGATTGATGACATTGGTTCCGCATGGTGGCGAAAACTTCTTGAATATAATTTCGGGACTGTTCATTGTATTCACATTTGTAGGTTGCAATTTGTTTATGGCATTTTTAATCATCCAGGCAATATTTAATTTTGGCGTGGCATTAATGCTGTATCCGTTTAATGTGCTGGTGTGGACTATCAAGCCCAGTGACAAATGGTTTGATCCGTGGCCCGTTTTTTCCAATATCGTCAAAGCGTTGCAAGACATAATTATTACGATGATTGCGTGCGCGTTTATTTTGGGGTTAAACATCGCATTGATAAAGGCTCTGTTCCAATGGAATACGTCTGTATTCGTTGTGGCTGCGGGTGGCGCAGCAACCGCAAATGTCCCAACTGTCGCCAACAGCGCAATGGGATTTGGACAACATTCTATATTTTGGTTATCAGCAATCTTAACATTCTATGTGATGCAAAGAATGTTTGATGTGACACGCGAACAATTAAATTCTTATACCAAGGGAATGGATAGCCTTTATAAACAAGTCAAAGGCGACGCAAAAACAACGATTGGGAACCTGCAAAAAACAAGTAAAACTATCGGCACAGCTATCGGTTGGATAAAGAAAAAGTAATGACAGACGTGATAAATTCTTTTATCGATAATACGGTTCAGTGCTGGGGCTGTGGGGTGTTTGATCGCCTGTTCCAGGTGGTATCCACCGCGGCGGCCGAAATTTATAATCAGATGACAAACCTGGCATTTATCGTGTTTTTTGCACTTTTTACCGCGTTCGTTGTAAATGCAGTTTATCAAAACTTGAAGGGCGGCGGGACAGACCCATTCTATAAAAAATCAATTCAAAAGGTTTTGGTAAACTCTATTATCGTATTAAGTTTACTGGGGATTGGGGTGTCGGTGCCAAAATTGGTTACGCGTGTAACATTTGAACCGGCGGCAACGGTTGCGTTGACATATACCCAGGCATTGGTAAAACACGATATCGGTGACGTTGAAGAAAAAGTTACATATCAACCAATGGAAATGTCAGACGATGGTTTTTATCGTCCAGAATTGCGCAACACGATTATTAACCTGATGAAAACAACAATTACACAATTTCAATCTTATATGAAATTGGGGGTTGCTGTAATGGACAGTGCATTCACCTGGGAAGCATTGCTGGGGATTGGTGCACTTATAAAACATATTGGTTTATTCTTTATCGGATTGTATTTATTTTATGGATTTTTTAAATTATTTTTACGCTTTTGCTTTTACTTTGTAGATATTATTGTGGCGATGACATTTTTTGCATTTTTCTTTCCTATGTCATTAATGCTGATGGCGTTTGATGGTGCCGATCATATTCCAGATGTTGTAAAAAATGTCAGCAAGCATATAAGCAAAGACCAAATAAAAAAACTAATTAATGCGATTGTTGCACTGGCATCATGCGTACTGACATACACAATCATTATGATGATTATTGCAAAATTCTTTTCTGACCCAGATGAAACAAACGCGGCATTGATGGACAAGATTTTATCCGGTGATGTTTTTGAAGCCGATTTAAGCGATGAAAATATGGAAGCCTTGACATTAATGAGTGTAACAGTGTTGGTATATGTGCTAAACTTTATATATAAACAAATTCCACAGATTTCAAAAATGGTTCTGGGGATATTTGGAGTAAGTGCAGAAAATCAATTAAGCGAAAAAATGGCAGATGATGCATTAACCCTGTCGAAAAATGTCATTAACACGGCGGTTAATATCGGAAAAACAATAATTAACGGTGGCGAAGAAAAGAAAAGTTAATGAAAGGAAAAATAATAATCTTGGCCGTTAAAATTATTATGGGCGCAATCGCGTTGGGTATCGGCATTTGGTATTTATCGTCATCCATTGGGGGGGCGGCGTTGACGTATTCCAGTATGGAAAACTTTATGACCGCGATTGGCGCCGAAAATGGTGACGTTGCAAATATTAACGGATGCTTTATGTGCAAATATATCGCAGATTTGTTTTCTGTGATTGGTGATGCAACAGAACTGTTTTGGACAGCAATATTAGATGGCCTGTTAATACTAATTGCGTTAGGATTTGGAATTTATATGACATACACCGGTGTCGCACACGTATGGGCGGCCGCTAAAAGTACCGCCGGCACAAAAGTTGATGAAAAGAAAATCGAATTTAAACCCTGGTTTGACAAGGTCGTTAAACAAGGGGTTCGTGTATTCTTTGTCGCGGCGTTACTTGGGGGGGCAGTATTAGGTGGGCCGGCAACCCTAAAAGCATTATCACAAATTATTATCACGCCTATTTTATATCTGGGGGGACTTCTGGGGATGGCGGCCAGTGGCGTTGTCGATGCAGCTACGTGCGCGATGGGGCCAGTTGATGCAGGCGAAATCTTATCGCCGGTTATGGGGCCATTTATGTGCGTTATCGGAAATGTAAACAGTGTTGTATTGGCCGGGGCGGCGGGTGGTTTTTCACTGATGAACTATGCTTGGTTGGGAATGGGTGGTGGTGTATTCACGTGGATAGCGGGACTGGGCCTGGTTATAATGTTCCTTGTAATTGGTTTTGATTTATTCTTTCAAATCTTGTCGGTGGTGTTTAAATTAATATTCCTGATTATATTTATGCCAATATTTATCGCTGCATATGCGTTCGAAGGGGCGTGGAAACTGGCCGGGGGGCTGTTTGACAAGGGGATAAACATGCTAATTAACGCGGCAATAAAAATTGTCGTTATCGCATTAAAGGTTGTAATTATATATGCAACCGTATCTTATGCGGCGGATTCTTATTTCCCCGGCCCTGTCGATGGGTACAGCGTGATGTTGCCACCAATGCTGGGGACGAGTCCCGAAAATCCAGATGCGCAAACATTATCTGTAATGAACGTATTTGCAGAGTGTGAACGTGTTTCACTGGTCGATGGCGAAATGGACAAAGATAAATTTACGACCTGCTTTACCGCACAGCGCGCAATGGTTGAACGGTCGTATCCGGGCGCATTTGATTTCTTGGACGACGGGTGGGATTTTATTGTTATGATGGCAGCCCTGTTTGCATTGTATTTCTTGGTCTTGCGCAATCGGGTCGAAGGGATACTGCCATCGGTTGGCAAAGAAGATTTTGATTTCGGTGGCCAGATTAAACAACTGGGGAAAAACATTTGGTCATTACCAAAACAAATCGCAAATGCCGTCGGCAAGGCAATGGATGAAAAGGCAATATAAGTGTTAAGACACATTTGGAAATTTTTATCGGTTATTACGGTTACTCTGTGTATATCTGGGCTGGCGGCAGCGGCAACAAATTTTGGCACACCAGATATTGGAGATTATGGAACCTGGGCAACGACGGCAAATCGTGAAATGGTTGTGGTTGGGCTGCAAAATGATATAGATGAAATAGCCCCAGACGTAACAAAGCAATTATTACCTGACTATGTCCCGATTGAGGCCAAAGTTGGCATGGCGTTTATAAATGCACTTAGCCACGTTGCGCATATAATTGATAATGCATTGGCACGATTTGCAATCATATTTATCATATTGATGTATATTTTCTGGATTATGGGCGAAGCCTACAATAATATGAAAACGGGTTGGAATATAAAAAAACTGGGCAAAGAAATCGCAATAAAAACCCTTAAAGTAACATTCTGGATTGTAGTTTTAAACTTTGGTCCTGCAAAAATATTTATGATGCTTATGACGCCAATTATGCTGATTGGTACATATACGGCGGACGCAATACTGAATGTCACATCTAATGTAGTTGGCGTTCAATTGCCCGATACGTGCGCCGCCATCCATACATATGTTTCAACACATATCGCCAATACGGCAATCATAGATGCAAATGCAGCAGCAAATATTATGTGTCTGCCAACACGTTTATCTGGATATTTTAGCAGTGGCGTTGCATTGGGATGGGAATATATCAAACAATCGATCGGGACCAGCGCATTTTTATTCATCTTGGGCGTTGCCTTTATAATTATGTTTATCGTGAACGCGTGGAAATTTACATTTATGGCGTTTGGGGTGATTGCTGATTTGTTCCTGGCTATCATTATGTTACCGTTCACCGCGGTTGCAGAAACCGTCACAAAAACATCGTATAAGGGAATACCGGGAACAGTTTATAATACATTCACAGGCCTGTTCAAGACAGAATCCCTGAAGGCCCAAGTTGGCCGCGTGGTCAGTGCCGCAATATATTTTATCGTGCTGGCGGTGGTAATTGCGGTGTGTGTCGCGTTAATGAGTGGTTTTGTCGGTGTAAATAGCGCAACAATGACCCCAGAATTAAAAGATGTTGGAATAATGCCAATGCTTATAACGGGATTCTTGGTTTGGTATCTGGCCAATCGTGCGGACGAAATTGCCAAAGATTGGGGAGGCAGTATCAAAGATGAATTTGGTAAAAAATTACGTAGCGATGTAGAAACTCTGGCCAAGGATGTTTATAAAACCGGCAAACAAATTTGGGACACAATAAAAAAATCAGACTAATTAACCGTTACAAATTGGCGTGCGACCTTTTTAATCCCCTTGTTTTTAAACGCAATCGTTAAGATATTGCCATCATCTTCGATAACAACACCGGATCCCAATTCGGCATGTGATACAAATTTTCCCTTTAATGTGTTATTTTGTATTGGCGTAGGACGAGGCTTGGCGGGCGCATCATATGACCGCGGTACGGGCGAATAATATGTATGCGCACGTGGTGCCCCCCCCTGAAAATCCAGATATCGATTATCCATTTCGGTGATAAACCGACTGGGGGAATTGTATGTACGTGTGCCAAACATTACACGTGACATCGCATTACTTACCACACATATGCGGCGTGCACGCGTGATTGCAACATAGGCCAGGCGTCTTTCTTCTTCCAAAGCGCCTTCGCCAACGGCGCGTTCGTTGGGGAATACCCCCTCTTCCCAGGCGGGTAAAAAGACGGTATCAAATTCTAATCCTTTGGCCGCATGAATTGTCATAATGGACACAACATCCCCGGTGATTTCGGTATCATTATCGTCGGTCATCATCAAGGCTGCCTGTTCCAAAAATTCGGGAATCGTGTCATATTTTGAAATGACACCCGTGATTAACTCGCGAATATTTGACAGACGGTCTGGGGCATCTGAATCCTTGGAATCTTGCCACATTTTGATGTAGCCCGCACGTTCCAGTAATATTTGTGCGGCATCCCGTGGCGAAACGTTTTCCCAATCAAAATCAAACGCCGATAAAAATTCATCGGCCGCGGTGCGTTGTTTTGCGGACAATGCTGCATTACGTAATCCCGTCATTAGATTTGGACCCGCCGCACGTATTTTTGCAATTGCCGCATCACCAAATCCGCGACGTGGCCGCCCAATTATACGCAAGAATGATATATCATCAAATGGATACACCAGCAATCGCAAATATGCAATCGCGTCACGAATTTCCGCACGATCATAGAACTTGGTCGCACCAATTAACTTGTACGGTATACCACGTGTGGCAAAGGCCTCTTCGAATAAACGCGATAAAGCACCCGTGCGAATCAAAACCGCAAAATTAGAATACGTCGGCTTGTCTTCGCGTTGAATATATTCGGCAATTATGCGTGCCTCGTCTAAGTCCGATGGCAGAGTTAACACATACACCGGTTCACCGGGGCCACCATCGGTTGACACGTTGTGTAAATCCTTGCCCAGGCGTTCTTGGTTGCGACGAATTAACGAATTTGCCGCACCCAAAATATTTGCAGTTGAACGATAGTTTGTTTCAAGACGAATGATTTTTGCCCCGGGAAACGTTTTTTCAAAATTTAAAATATGTTTAATTTCTGCACCACGCCACGAATAAATTGATTGGTCATCATCACCAACACAACAGATATTCGGTTTTTCACGACCCTGGGTTAACAATTTTAATAATTCCATTTGTGCATTATTAGTATCCTGAAACTCATCAACCAGGATATATTTAAACTGATTCTGATATCGTGCCAAGATTTCTGGGTACGTGTCAAATAATTTTAAAACACGTAAAATAATATCACCAAAATCAACCGCGTTCAGGCGTTGCAATTCCGCATTATACGCATTAAACAACTTGTCTTTGTTTTGATATGCAACAAGTCCCTTATCTTTTAATCTTGAAAATTCTTCGACATAGTCGGCGGGGGATTTTGTTGTCGTTGCACCCGCCAGAATGGATTTTATAACCGCCTTTTGATCGTCTTCGCCATAGATTAAAAAATTTTGTGCCAGGCCCGCCGCAGATGTATTTGCACGCAAAATACGCAGGCATATTGAATGAAATGTTCCACACTGTATTCCGTCTGGATACCATTCGCCGTTCGACATAACAGATAAACGACTTTTCATTTCATTCGCAGCCTTGTTTGTAAAGGTCATCGCTAATATTTGATATTTATCACACAAGCCCAAATTCAATATATGTGCAATACGGGATGTCAGAACACTTGTCTTGCCAGTACCAGCACCAGACAAAACCAACAATGGTCCTTGGGTTGTTTCAACCGCTAAACGTTGTTCTGGATTAAGATTTTCTAGCATTAAAGTCATCGTTTCATTATAATACCACAAACAATTGTTATCAAGGATTGGAATTTATTATGAAACGCGTTATTTGCTTTGACATTGAAACAACAGGATTTGAATATTTGCGCGGCGATCGCGTAATTGAAATCGGTGCGGTTGAAATCATAGACGGACAAATTACCGATAATAATTTCCACGAATATATTAATCCAGAGGGAAAAATTATTCCACCTGATACATATATGGTTCACAAGATTTCTAATGCATTTTTGGAAGACAAACCAAAAATGTCTGAAGTCGCGCCAAAGTTCTTGGCATTCATTGGCGACAGTCCGATTGTCGCACATAACGGATTCGATTTTGACTTTCCATTTGTAAATCATGAACTGGCTAAACTGGGGCTGCCACAAATTCCGCGCAGCCAACAGATGGATTCCATTGTCATCGCACGAAATCGTGTTTTTGGTCCAAAAAGTTATTCTTTGGACGCATTGGCAAAATGGTATGGAATTTCTTTGACGGCGCGTGCAGATGCACACGGGGCGTTAATTGACTCGGAAATCTTGGCCAAGGTTTATATGGAATTGGAAAACACCGCGCCCGCCCCAGATGTATCAGAAATCATTGCAAAGCAGCATGCAGAAATGCTGGCCCATCCAAAAATTGGTGGGAATTTTCCATATCGCACATTTGATGTGCCGGTCGAGGATTTATCCGCACACAATGCATTTATGGAAATAATAAATAAATAGAAATCATTCCCAATGCCTTTGCCATGTAGGCCGTGTTATAATTGTCATTATGACACAAAACAAATCCAATATACCAGGGGCTATTGTTCTGGGAATGCATGACGCACTGGTTTCCCAGACGGGAATTATTGCGGGGCTGGCATTTTCACTGGCAAACAGATATTTAATTATTTTAACAAGTGTCATATCAGCCGTGGCGGCGGCCCTGTCGATGGCGGCATCAAACTATTTGGCGCATAAAACAAACGACAATGAATACGCAACTATGGCTGGGGCAACAACCGGACTAACATACCTGGGGACCAGTTTCTTGTTAATTATGCCATTTTTTATGACCGAAAATGTACGTGCGGCCATGACATCAGCTTTTATAATTGCGATAATTATTATATTTTTGTGTAACTGGGGAATATGTCGTGTGAACGGACATAAATTCTGGCAACATACAATAGAAATGTTAATAATATGTATTGTGGTATCAATTGTGGCATTTATTATCGGACAATGGGCGCAATATTTTCTGGGGATTGTAATTTAAAAAAGCCCTCTTTTTGGGCTTTTCTTAGCGCAGATAACTACTATCGCCAATACAGTGACCATTAGATTTGATACACTGTTTATGTTGCGCAAATAAGTGTAACGCATCCGCAAGAGTAGAACGGCAAGATTCAGTTGCCCAAACCAAATCCATACGAATACGCTGGGCCGTTGTGATAACATATTGCGAATCAGACGCCCGTAATACAACGGTGCCGTTTTTGCGTTCAAATGTTTTTAAATTTTTTGCATTCTGCATTTTGGTGTGCCCCCCGGATTCATAGTGCGACACGCATTGTATATACACACAACAAAAAGTCAAGTAAAATCAATCCTTATAATTCCATCTTACTTGTTATGCATACCAGATAATTTCTGGACAATGGCGGGAATGCCCGCCCCAGGCGAATCAATTTGTCTTTTTGCAGAATTTATAACCGCCTCATATCGGCGCAACTTAGTTGAAAATTCATCCGTCTTGCCGACGGCAAAGGTTGGCCCCTTGGCATACTTCATCGCAAAAAACATATATGTTACAACGGCTGGATTTTCGGCAATTGCACGCGCAACCAATGATTGAAAGCGTGACATATCATCCGTTTTGATACAGTATGCCAATTTTTTTACAATATCAACCTGAACCCGGGTCAGTTTTTTTATATCGTCATATTCCCCACTGCGCGTACACAATGACGGTGTATCAATCAATCGGCCATCTTTGAAATTATTTGGATGCGCATCATCGATACTTATCCCCTTGGTAATATATGCAAAGTACAATTTTTCCATTGCAGATTCAAAACCGTCCACACGATCATTTTCAACGAAATCAGATATAACCCACGAATATTTTCGACCATTAAATTCAAAGACCGATCCGATATGCATTTTATTTACCAGGCTACGGGCACGTTTCTGTAATGGCATTACAGCCAATTCGCCCGTGGTTGTACGACGGTTTATCTTGAATGCAAATACGTAATCACCAATCGTAATTTTATATACAGATCCAATTGACCCCGACGCAACATAATCCAAAGATACCGTTTGTCCGAACAACTTTCTTGGTGTGCGCAACTTTATATTTTGGGGCGCAACATCCATTGATAACTGGGTATGAAATTCGGCTGCCAATGCCGTCATAAAGTCTTTAAATTCAGCGGTGGCGGTGGCAACATCAGAATCACCAATTAATTGACGCAGTGCGGGCGGCATTTGCCCCATTGAATTATGAACGGTACGATTAAATTTTTTCATTCTTTTGATTATAGCATAAAATAAACCAAAATAAAATCCCATTTTACCGGGTTTTATTGCAACGATATGGGCACGATACACTAAATATATCCCAATAATCCGCCCCTCCCAATTTTTTTGGACACGTATTACGACGACAAACCTTAGCAGTCTTTGTTACATATCCGCATACATGCGCCGGTTCAACCCAGGTCTTTCCCTTTAATTCATTTTTGGCGGCAGCAAAATATTCATCCGCCATCACACCATCCAGCTGCCTAAATTCACGAATTATCTCGGGGCGCCCGGTTTTAAAATTAGAATACAATGTATAGCGTACGTTATACGCAAACCCATCAAATGTGATGCGTACATTACCGCGACGATTACTAAATTCTTTGACCACTTTGTTTATCATATCATCTGTGATATTAGTACAAACCACACAATTTGCAACAAAAAAGCGCCCATCTGGGCGGCGGGATATTACGGCGTCTTTTGCCTTTTCAAAACAAAATAATACGGTACATGTTTTGCATTCTTGTATTT
>JAZLDI010000023.1:0-8590 GCA_045614665.1 Candidatus Enterousia sp. | reverse complement strand
TCCGGCAGCTGTAAATAATTTCGCAGGTTTTCCACAACTTTTTCCGCCATACGCGCCGACATTGGCAAGCCCCGCACACTGCGAAACGCGACCTCGTCTGGGACCTTTTCGAACGGGTGGGTTGACATATATTTATCCATCGCATCCCAAACCGCCGGCAAGACCGGAACCAAGCGTTCCTTGTTACCTTTGCCGACAATACGCAACACGTCCGGCCGCCCAGTAACGTCACGATTACGCAGCCCCAACGCCTCTGATATTCGCAGCCCACACCCAAACAGCAACACCACCAACGCCCAATCACGCGCCGCAACCCACGGATTTTTTACATTTGTCGCACGAATCGCACCCTGCATATCGGCAACATCCGACGCATCAATCGCCTTGGACAATTTGCGTGGCACCTTTGGCGAAGACACAAGGCCAATTGCATCGTTTTTTATATCGTATTTTCGCCCCAAGAACTTGTAAAACCCACGCAACGAAGACAATGCCCGCGCCGTCGATTTATACGCCAATCCGCGCCGCTGACGATCCGCCAAATATGCACGAAAACAAATCGTATCCGCGCGCGACAAATCCGCAACATCCACATCCGCACCATTAAATTTGGTAAAAAATTTCAGGAAATCTAAAACATCCATTTCATACGCATTAATCGTATTCAAAGAATACCCCTTGGTGCCAGACAAATATTTTAAAAATTCCTGAATAACGTCTTGCATATTTTACCGTATTTCAAACACCGCAGACACACCGACCGACACGTCTGTATCGCGACTAACAATTGTGCCGGTGGCATCCATTGTTGCGGCAACTTCTAATTTTGCCGCACGCATTAAATTACCAGATGCCGGACGCACCATATCACCGGTTTGGGTTCCATATGACACCGCCAGTAATTTTCCTGCACGTTTTCCATCACCCGCCGCCAATGCATCTGCACGCGTCCGCGCATTTTCAACCGCACGCGCCATACAATCTTCCACAATCGGCTTTAAAGCCTCTGGGCTGGTGTACATACGCAAATCTTCGGAAAAGACATTGGTCTGTCCCGCAAACTGGGTCAAAATTTTTTCGATTGTTTCGATATTGTTTGCAGAAACCTCGACTGCGATTGTTGTTTCAATACCCAATGTCACAGATTTTTGTTCATCACGATTCCATTCGGTCTTTTCATAAGAATTAAATTGCGTGGTCTGCATTTGCACATCTTGCGTTTTCAGAAATTCTGTTATTTCTGCAACCTTGGCCGTTGCCATTTTCATAGATGTCGCCGCCGATTTGTCTAACGTCGTCACACGCAGTGTAATTGCCGTTTTATCACGCGGTGCCGTCGTCAGGCATTCCCCCGTTGTCGCAATTGTGCGCGGTTCACTTTTACGTTCCAGCGCCCCAAATATCAGCGCTAACACCGCCGCCGTTCCGATAACTGTTCCAATCCAGGTCAATGATTTTTTCATATTCTCTCTCCTTTACTAATTATCCCAACATTGCCTTTTTAACACGCGCCATTGTTTCGCGTGCAACCACACGTGCGCGCGCCGCACCCCGCGCCAAGATTTCTTCTATCTCGCCCGGATTCGCCATCAGTCGCTCATATTCCGCCCGCGGACCCGACAGCACAGAATTGATTTTTTCAAACAATATGGTTTTTGCCATACCATATCCCATACCACCTGCACGGAACATTTCTGCAAACTCAGTAATTTCAGACTCAGACGCAAAGTGTTTATAGAGTTGATATATGGTCGACGTATCCGGATCTTTGGATTCTTCGGGCGTCTTGGAATCCGTAATAATGCGCATAATTTTCTTTTTTAATTCCTTTTCCGGGGAAAACAATGCAATTGTGTTGTCATAAGACTTGCTCATCTTTCGCCCATCCAGGCCCGGAATCAATCCCGTATCCGACCCGATTACCGGTTCTGGCAACTTGAATATTTCGCCATATGTATTATTGAAATATCCCGCAATATCGCGTGCAAATTCAACGTGTTGTTTCTGATCGGCACCAACCGGCACAATATCTGAATTATAAAGCAATATATCAGCCGTCATCAGAATAGGGTACGTATAAAGCCCCATATTAACACCGGCATCTGTATCCAGGCCCGCGGCGATATTTTTATCCATTGCCGCCTTGTACGAATGCGCACGATTCATCAACCCCTTGGGCGTGACATTGGATAACAGCGTGTTTAATTGATAGATTTCATCAATATCCGATTGACGAAACAGTACCGCGTTATTTAAATCCAGCCCCAACGCAACCATCAGCGCCGCTATTTCATATGTATGCTGTTTAATTTGCGCCGCATCATGAATAGAATTCAGCGCGTGCAAATCCGCAATAAACATAAACGTTTTATTTTCACGTGCACGTTCAATCAGCGGCTTCAACGCACCGATATAGTTGCCCAAATGTGGCATCCCTGTGGGTTTAATACCCGTTAATACAATTTTATCTGACATAATAATTACCTTTTCCTGTATTTGATTTTAATGAATTTGTTATTGAAATGAAAGCCCAAAATAGGGTGCAAAAATACTTAGGCGGCGATGCGCCAACAAAAAACACTTGAAAAGATAAATTTATTCGAACTCATATCAGTCATTGTAGTGCAAAATAATTCACTTTGCAACACAATCAAATAAAAAAACGGGCATTTGCCCGTTTTTTATTACTTTTTCACAACAAAGTTTACCAACTTTTTCGGAACAACAATTGTTTTAATTATCGTTGCGCCATCTAATTTAGCACCTAATGCACTTTTTGCCATCTCAACCAATGCATCTTCGGCCACATCCGCCGGCACAACAAATTCTGCACCACGTTTACCGTTAACGGACGCAACAATTGTCATTTCGGTTTCAACCAACTTGGACGCATCAAACGTCGGCCAATCTGACAATGCCAGCATTTCATCGTGTCCCAATTTTTCCCACATTTCTTCGGTCAAATGCGGCGCAAATGGATTTAGCACACGAATTAATGTTTCATACGCGGGGCGGGGCATACCACCCGAAAAAGCATTGATATATTCCATCATCGCAGAAATCGCCGTATTAAATTTCATATTTTCAACGCGCTCTGTCACATCCGCAATCAATTTATGCATCAAACGTTCTTGTTCCGCCGTCATTTCATCGCCCGTCAAATTATCAGACATATTTTCCACACGTTTCAAGAAACGCTGAACCCCGGCCAATGCGCCATCGGTCCACACCGCATTGTTTTCCCACGGTCCCAGTGACAACACAGAAACACGCCCCGCATCGGCACCAACAGAATCAACCAAATCCGCCACCATAAATCCATTTCCACGCGACTTGGACATTTTATATCCGTCATTCCCCATCAGAAGCCCCTGGGCCGTACGCTGTGCATATGGCTCTGGCGTATTAACCAGTCCCAAATCATACAATGCATGATGCCAGAAACGCGAATAAATCAAATGACGCGTGTTATGTTCATGCCCGCCGTTATAGTGTGTAACCGGCATCCAGTTTTCCATCTGCTGGCGCGAACAAAATTCTTTGTCATTCTTTGGATCCAGATATCTCAGATAATACCATGACGATCCTGCCCATCCCGGCATAGTATCCGTTTCACGTTTTGCAGGTAACCCACAATGCGGACATGTTGTATTTACCCAATCGGTTGCACGCGCCAATGGACCTTCGCCATCATCAGTTGGCTTGTAATCCACCATATATGGTTGCATAATCGGCAATTCAGATTCATCAACCGGCACCCAACCGCATTTTTCACAATACACCATTGGGATTGGTTCGCCCCAGTACATCTGGCGCGAAAAGCCCCAGTCTTTTAATTTATATTTTGTTGTACCACGCGCAAATCCGTGTTCCGTACCATATTTAATCGCAGCAGCAATAGCATCTTCTTTACCCATACCATCCAAGAAGGACGAATTTATATGCGCACCGTCGCCTTCCCAAACTTTATCAGGCTCGCCCCCCGCCAAAACCGGGATAATCTCCAAGCCAAACTTCTTGGCAAAGTCCCAGTCACGACCATCATGCGCCGGCACCGCCATAATTGTCCCATACGCATAATCAACCAACACATAGTCCGATGTGAATACTGGAATTTCTTTGCCAGTATATGGATTCAACGCCATTATACCATCCAGACGCACACCCGTCTTTTCCTTGGTCGCATCCGTACGTTCAATCTCAGATTTTGCGGCGGATTCTTTGATATACGCACGAACCTCATCCGCGTTTTTAATTTTTCCTTCGTCCAGCCATTTTGCCAACAACTTGTGTTCCGGCGCAATTACACAGAACGTCACACCAAATATAGTATCAACACGGGTTGTATAAACCGTCATGACATCATCGTCAACACGAAAATCAACATCTGCACCGTGCGATTTACCAATCAGGTTTACTTCATCTTTTTTGATACGTTCATCAAAATCAACGTCTTTTAAACCATCCAACAATTTATCGGCATATTTTGACAGTGCCAAATTCCACTGAACCTTCATTTTCTTTTCGACCGGTCCGTGACAGCGTTCACAACAACCATCTTCCAACTCTTCATTGGTCAGGTTTGTTTTACACGCCGGGCACCAGTTCATCGGCAGGGCAGATTTATACGCCAACCCCGCTTTGTAAAACTGAATAAACATCCATTGGGTCCATTTTACATATTCTGGATCAGATGTTGCAACACGCGTTTCCGGGCTGACCGACCAACCAACACGATCTATCATTTTTGAATATGCTTCTATCAGTTCCTTTGCAACATCTGCCGGATGCCGTCCAATCTTGGTGGCATAGTGTTCACCCGCAATACCCATTGCATCAAACCCCATTGGGAACAAAACATCATATCCACGCGCACGACGAAACCGGGCCAAGACATCGATACCTGAATAGTTCATCATATGCCCCGCGTGCATCCCGGCACCGGACAAGAATGGAAATTCCACCAAAGTATAAAAACGTGGCTTTTTACCATCGTTTTTTGGTACAAATGCACGTGCATCGCGCCAACGCGCCTGCCATTTTGCTTCGCGTTCGTGAATTTTCTTGATATCTTCTGCCATATTTTTGTCCTATTTTTTTCCGTAAACCAAGTGAAATTTTATACATAAACACCCATAAATTCAAGGGCTTTAATCATTTTTTAAGAAACACGCCAAGAATTCGGTATTACCACTGCCACCGAGAATAGGCGAATCCGTAATACCACACAATCGAAACCCACAGTCCGTAAAACTTTTAACTACTTTTTCTTTGGAATATTCATGCCATTGCTGCAACCGGATCACACCATTAGATTTGGCGGCGATTTCACGTGGCACTTCAAATTGGGGCTTAATCAGTGCAATTACATATTTTGGCATCCACCGTGGCAGGGATTCCACAATATTCGTCAGCGATATAAACGACACATCGATTACGATTAAATCAACCGTCTCAGCGGGGACAACATCGCGAATATCGGTCTGTTCCATTGAAATCACACGCGGATTCATTCGCAGTTCATCCGCCAATTGATTTGTTCCAACATCCACCGCATAGACACGCCGCGCCCCACGTCGCAACAACACATCTGTAAAGCCACCAGTACTGGCCCCAATATCCAAACAAAACAAACCATCCGGATTTATCCTGAAATAGTCCAAGGCATGTCCCAATTTCAAACTGCCGCGACCAACGGAATAGGGCAAATCAGCCCCAACAACAACATCTGTGGATTCTATCATTTGGCTGGGCTTCTTGGCCGGCTTTCCATTAACCGTGACCAATCCCGCACGAATTGCCGCCACCGCACGCACACGTGTGGGATATAAATTCCGATGAACTAATTCTAAATCTAGCCTCATAAGCACATAATACCGTCACATACGATAAAAATCAACTTGACTGTATTGTTTTTATGCCTATACTCAAAAGTCCAAAAAGGATAAAGTTTATGAGCAATATTATAAAATGTGACGGATGCAGCAAGCACTGCGTATTTGGCGCCGAGCCTATAACAAACAACTATGTACTGGACATAAAAAAGCCATACTACGTTCCAACCATTAACAATGATGTTATCACGGCATATGTCGAAAACGGGAAACAGAAAACTATTGACCTATGCGAAACAGTTGACCAAGCAATCAAAATTGCGCAACAGGTTTCTCGCTTCTGTTGCTATCATACACAAAATGTAAAATAGGGTGCGCCGCCAAAATCCACACCGCCCAAACGGGCGGTGTTTTAGTATTCCCCACCCCTAAAAATGGTATTTTTGACGCCCCGCCGACCGTTTTTCGCCCGCAAACCCGCAGAAATCCGCCACTTTCTCGTATTTTTAAGCCCAGAATAGGGGACAAAAACCCCAAATTTCGGCCATTTTTGATATTTTTACCATATAAATCGCCCGTATCCAAACATCAAAAAAACCACAAAACCAGACACAAAAAAGCACTAAAAAAGTACTTTTAATAAAAAACTACTTAAATTTATTTATAAATCTATAAACAAAATGATATTTTTATTATTTAATAAATAATTTTAATTTTTTCCAACAACAAAACGCGCAGCGCGCCACAGTTTAAAACAGATCGATTTTCAGCGCGCGCAACACACAATCATACGCCACAAAATTTTCATCGCCACCAGAATCAAACAACATCACATATCAAGGCCACACAAACACAGTATTCGCACCACAGGGCGCAGAATTCCGCCAATCATACAAATATACGTTCATTGCGCCGAGAATCGATTAGTCATAAAACAATGACACACCAAGCAGAATAACACAACCCGCCATAATCGCAATCATCGGCCCCAGGACAGATATAAATCGGCATAAATATCGGATATTACGCATACACACGTACATTTCCGCTATTCTTCTACACCAAACTATACATAATATAAATTATACGCCTTTTATATGTCTCTGTCCTCCTATGATTTTCTAGACTTCTTTACCCTATTATTTTCAGCACTCAGCAAATCTTTTATCTCTTGTAAATTTCTGTTAACAGCACGCAATTCAAACGGCATCATCAGCCACGCTATGACAAAGCACACCACCAACACCAGAAACAACAGATACAATATCCCCCAAATCAAAAACATACCCCACTCCTTTTGCACACAATCGTATTATACCATATTTACCAACAACAGTCCATCCACCCTACAAAAACTATACATAATCCACAGCAAATTTATTAAAATGGCGGGGCCATAATACCCCGCCAACTAACCTAAACCAAATTATCACAAACTATTTCTTAATCTTTGTAATCTTTTTGATTTTTTTGATTTGACCGACCGCTAAACTCTTTACATTTTTCAGACTTTTTTCCAAATCGCTATCTTCGGCAGCCGCCGTTTCAACCGGTTCCACATCCGAACAACAGAACGGACATTTTGTTGCCGCGTTGCTAATATTCGATTTACAGTACGGACACGCATGCGTTGTCACCGGCGCCTTGGCACGCGCCTTATTCACCGTACGCACAAACAGGAATATCGCAAACATAGTAATAAGGAAGCTAACTATCGAATTCAGGAACAACCCCAAATTCAACGTTGTTGCGCCTGCCGCCTGGGCCGCTGAAATTGTTTCATAGTGCGCGCCTGCTTCGCCACCACCCAGAACAAAGAACCACTGCGAAAAATCAACCCCACCAATCAACAACCCAATCGGTGGCATCAAAACATCTTTTACCAACGAATTTACAACACTGGTCATAACACTACCAACAATGATACCGACCGCCATATCGATTGCATTGCCACGATGAATAAAAGAACCAAATTCTTTAACAAGTTTCTTTACTGCCATTTTTCTTTCCTTTTGTTATATGTTGCTTTATTGCACAAATCACCTTATCCAGGGTTTTGCGCAAATTCTCGTCACGAGTTTCAACCGTAATATCAGCGCACGCATACGTCTGATACCGTTCATCAATTAATTGTCCCAAAATTTTACGACTGTCTGCATGCAATAATTGCGGACGCGTATTTCGTGAATTCGTCCTTTTTACAAGCAGTTCCAGGTCAGCTTTTAACCAAATTGTCAACGCATTTTTAAGTAATATCTCGCGCACCGCCGGGGTTATAAAAGCCCCCTCGCCAGTAGACAAAACCTTGACCCGCGGTTCCGTATCCAATAAACGTTCAATAACACGTTGTTCAACACGACGAAATTCGGCCTCGCCATACATAGCAAAAATATCAACTACGCTGCACCCAGCTGCCGCCTCTATTTCTTTGTCTGAATCCACAAACACAACCCCCAGACGTCGTGACAATGCGCGTCCAACACTGGTCTTGCCCGCCCCCATTAGGCCAACCATAACAATCGGCCGATCCAACAATTTTACTAAATCCTTATCCATAACACGTTTATTTTAGCAAAAAAAGCCACACACACAATAAAAAATCTTTTATGTTTTTATTCCAATAAAAAATATGGTATAATTCCCATATAAGTACTTATTTATTAAACGAGAGAATAAAAATGAAACCATCATATCTTTTAATCGCCGGTTTGTTGACCACGGTCACATACGGTGCAAACGCATCTCATTTTTATGCA
>JAZLDI010000022.1:0-3074 GCA_045614665.1 Candidatus Enterousia sp. | reverse complement strand
TATCCATTGCGCTGGCAAATATCTTTGATAAAGAATTCCGCCAGGTTTTCCATTGATGTGCCACTGCGGTTTTTACGTCCGTTGGAATCCAGACCGACTTCAACACCAATAAAATAATCCGGGATAGATTTAATAGTGCGGTCGGACAACAGGTCTAAGAAACCGCTTTCTTTCATAAACATTGCGCCATCTGCCGGCGACATTGGTTTGCTGAAGTCAAAACGAGTCAAATCAAATTTACGCATATCTGTCAGCAAGCAAATATTTTTATCACGACAGGCCAGCAATGCCGGAACAATTTTAATCACGTCTGGATACTGCGCCAGCAATTCACGTGCAGCTTTCTCAATATCTGCTTCACCAATCAGGGTATTTAACAGATTCAAAGAAACCTTTACGCTTTTGTAATTTTTTAGAACTTTTTGCCAGTTTACAAAGTAATCCCACGACTTGATGGTTTCCTTCAGGTTACCGACCAAGTAATCAAAAACCTCGTCTTCGTTTTTACAACCCGACAGCTTATTAAATATCTGACTGTATTTCATTTTTTAATCCTTCTTTTCAGATGCATCATATAATCTTTTTTCAGCCAATTCAACAAATTGTGATTCCATGTCTATGCCAACAAAGCGGCGACCATGCTTTAATGCTGCGACGCCGGTTGTGCCACTGCCCATAAACGGGTCCAAAATTAAATCGCCGGGATTGGTTGATGCCAAGATTATGCGCTCTAACAATTCCAATGGTTTCTGCGTTGGATGTTTCTCATGTATCTTTTCGGCCTTGGTCGGTGTGCCAATTGCCCAAACACTACGCATCTGACAGCCCGGTTTTTTAATAAAGTCTTTTGGGAAATCGCCGTTCTTCATAGCTTCATAGTTGAATGTATGCTTAGATTTCTTGTTCTTTCTGGCCCATAGCAATGTTTCGTGGCTGGCTGTAAAATATCGGCAAGACATATTCGGGCTGGCATTTGGCTTAAACCAAGTAATGTCGTTCAAGATATGAAAGCCCAATAACTGCATCGCATAGCCGCATGAATAAATGCTGTGATATGTGCCGCTGACCCACAGGGTGCCATTTGGTTTTAAGACACGATGACAGGCACACAGCCACTTTTTATGAAACTCAAAATCTTCACTAAGGCCATGCGACTTGTCCCAATCGCCTTTGTTCACAGAAACAACACAACCATTCTGGCAGGTGATACCACCATTGGATAGCATGTATGGTGGGTCCGCAAAAATCATGTCAAAAGTGTTTTCGGGGATTTCGGCTAACTTTTTCAGGCAATCTTCACAATAAAGTCGATACTGTTTCTTATTCATAATTTGTAATCAATAATTCACGGATTGCATCACGACCGTCCGCCTTGGAATTTATCAGTCGCTTGGCCATAATGCGATTTATCTTATAATCTTGGTACAGGTCGTCAAAGAACGGGTCATCAACATAGTTTGTTGGGTCAGAATTGCTTAACATCTGCAAAGCCCCCATTTGATGACAGGTATCAAAAACGTTTTTTAATCTGATTTGTTCATTGTCATCAAAGTCGCCAACCGCATACGAGTTGAACGAGGACGTTTCACGAATTGGACGATATGGTGGGTCGTAATAGATAAATGTGTCATCCGTCACATACTTTGATGTATCGCCAAAGTCGCCATGAATAATGGTTGCAATCTGCAAAGCATCAGACACATTACGCAGGTTTTCTTCATCCAATATGCGTGGGTTTGTGTATTTGCCCATTGGAACATTGAACTTATTCTTGCTGTTCACACGGAACAGGCCATTAAAGCAAGTCCGATTCAAGAATATCGTCAAAGCCGCACGGCGAACAAAACCGGTACGATAGACATTCGCATCAATGTCTTTGTCGAATTCATTATATTCATCTCGACGTGCGTAATAGTATTCTTTCTGATTTTCGGTCAATCGATACTCGGTTTGTAATTTAGTCAGTTCGACAATCAATTCTTCAACATTACGCTTGATAACATTGTACAGAATAACCAATTCAGGATTGATGTCGAACAAATACGCTTCTTGGATTTGGTATTTATTATAGATGTCAAAGAACACGGCACCACCACCAACAAACGGTTCAATATAGCGTTTGATGCCACCCATTTTCAGTTTTAATGGCAATTTAGGTTCGATTTGGTCCAATAACTGTCCCTTGCCACCAGCCCATTTCAAGACAGGTTTGCAATCAACATAATCCAGCAATCTGGCGGGTATAGCAATCACGTATTCCTTTCCTTTGATTTGATAATAGAAAATATAGCAAATTGGATCCAGTAATTTTTCACTTTAAGAGAATATGCAAAAAACAATAACTAGCCCTAATGTTCTGTTTTATATGAGGACACCATCTGGACAAACTTGCGCTGGATGCAACGCAGTAGCCATGCCTGCCGAAAGGTAAGTTTGCCACCATATGTTCTGCATATCGTCGCTTCTAGTTTGCATGACGAACGACAGGTGGCAAAGTAGAGCATAGTAAAATTTGTGTTGAGGTTAGGTTCATCTCGTCAAAGTGCTTGTACTTCATATGCGATCTCTTAAAAAGTTGTCGTATTTGTGCTTATCTTTCCCGGATTGTCCAGTCATTTGTTCGATGTAACAAAAATAAAAATACACAATCTTACACCACGGGTGCGGTTTTTGTTAGAAAAGGGTTGGAATATTACGGGTTTTGCTTTTACGACATACGGACTAGCATTCCGTGTGTCGTAGGGTGTTTTAGTGTGTAATAAATGCTTTATGGTGTATATGCCTGCAGTTGATTTAGAATCATGATTTTTGATTTTTCAAAAAGCAAAAAATAACAATCGTTGAAATTACTTGATTTTTTTAATAGAAATCTACATAGAAATCAATATAGAAATCTATATACAAATCATAAAAAAGCCATCGGACAAGAAAACGTATTTATAGAAATGTAAGGGTGGTTTTTCATAGGTGTTCTGTGTATTTTGGTGTATTTTTATAAAAAAACTGGGGTAAAAATGCCCATTTTTGACGTTTTTGTGTGTTTTGTACAGGAACAAATTGCCGCTATGAAAGTA
>JAZLDI010000021.1:0-84939 GCA_045614665.1 Candidatus Enterousia sp. | reverse complement strand
TGTATTCTGTATTCGGATCGTCAATCAATTGAATATATGATTCAATATCAGACGCACGCCATCCACGTGCAATTAATGCAGCACGCGCTTCTTCGGGATTGGCACTGGATTTAATCAATTCAATTACTTCATCCAGATTACCAACCGCAACAGACAGACCCAGTAATGTATGTGCGCGATTACGTGCCTTGTTCAAATCGAATATCGTACGACGACGAATAACCTCTGCACGGAATTCAATAAACGCGTCCAGAACACCACGAACATTAAACAGCATCGGACGACCACGATTCAACGCCATCATATTGACTGGGAAATTCGTCTGCATTTCTGTGTATTGGAACAAATGATTTAATACAACATCCGCAATCGCGTCGCGCTTTAATTCAACAACAACGCGCAAACCTTCTTTGGATGATTCATCGCGAATTTCAGAAATACCTTCGATTCGTTTATCTTTGATTAACTCGGCTATTTTAATAATCATCTGAGCTTTGTTAACCTGGTATGGTAATTCATCAACGATAATAGCCTGGTGATCACGAAAATCTTCGACATGCGTTTTTGCGCGAATGATAATTGAACCACGTCCGGTTGTATGCGCCTTGTATGCGCCTGCATGCCCCATAATCATTGCACCTGTTGGAAAGTCGGGGCCCGGGATAATTGTAAACAATTCATCATCGGTCAAATCACGGTTATCTAAAATCGCCAAGATACCATTACAAATTTCGCCCAGATTATATGTCGGAACGTTTGTTGCCATACCAACCGCAATACCCGAGCCACCATTTACCAAGAAATTTGGAAATTTCGTTGGCAAGACAACCGGTTCTTGTAACGAACCGTCAAAATTCGGCATCCAATCAACGGTATCTTTGTCCATATCATCCATTAACGACGCACCCAGTTTAGAAAGGCGCGCCTCTGTATAACGCATAGCCGCAGCCTTGTCCCCGTCGCGTGAACCAAAGTTACCCTGGCCCTGGACCAGCATTTCGCCCATGGAAAAATCCTGACCCATGCGGACCATCGCTTCGTAAATAGAAGAATCACCATGCGGATGGTATTTACCCATAACGTCACCGACAATACGCGCAGATTTTACCGTTGGCTTTGTCGCAGGCGCAACATCATTCATAACATACAAAATTCGACGATGAACCGGTTTGCACCCGTCACGAACATCTGGCAATGCACGATCAACAATAACCGACATCGCATAATCCAAGAAACTGGTCCGCATTTCATGTTCCAAAGACGATTGTGGCACACGATTTTCAACAACTTCGTTAATAATTTCAGACATACTTCACTTTCCCTTGTTTATAACAGTTAAAATATAGCAAATTTTTGCGCTTTACGTCAAGAAATAAAGCCCAAAAAACACATTGACAAACACGCAATTTGCAGTAAAATCACATCAACATAAAACAACAGGATTTTTTCAAAATGAACGACAAATTATTTTTGCCTTTTTGGAATTTATTTGTGGTAATTTTTTTATACCACCTGATTCAAGAAGGATTAAAAAAATTAGGTTTAGTAAAATCTAAATAAAACTTGCTTTTTATAAAAACATATGCTTAAATATACCCGCAAACGGATTTATTTCAGGTTGGTCTTGTACTGCTTCGGCCAATATGAAATGACAAAGAGAAAAACCGAAGGATAAATAAAATGGCAACAAAACGTACATATCAACCATCGAAAACACGTCGTGTTCGCACACACGGTTTCCGCGCACGTATGGAAACAAAAAGTGGTCGCGATGTATTGAATCGTCGTCGCGCTGCGGGTCGCAAACGCATCGCAGTTAGCGCAGTGAATTAATAAAAACCGCCAATTGGCGGTTTTTTATTTTAAAACATATCCCGCCAAACGGCGGGATTTTTTCTATATCTGTTCCCAGTGGCAAATTACAACCGCGTGTTCGGTGTCACCACTGCATATTTTATGACGCGTAGTCAGGCCATCAATCGCAACGTCAATACGAATTTCGGGGATGTCGGCGGAAACCTCTTTCTTGAAATTGATATCGATTTTTTTCAATTTATGCTCGCTGCGATATTTAAAGCCGACACTTTCCGTTGCCCACACCGCATAGACCGCATTGTTTATATGTTGATTCACGTCAATATCATCAAAACGACATTTCATAACATGCGTTTTGTCTGTTTCAAAATCCGGGAATTTTTCAAACGCGCAACCATATGCACGATGTGGCACAACCACATCTGGCGACAAATGATTTTCCAACGGCAATGGACGGCGACGCTCCATATCAATCAAAATCCATTGACTTGTCGCACGAACCATCAAACGCCCATCAGACCCGTGGATTTCAAAATCACGCGTTGCACGCAGGGCATCTTGGCACGATGGCCAGGTTGTAAATGTTAATTCTTCGCCCTCGCGCGGTAATTCGATAATATCGACCAGATAATACATCACAACCCAGCCAACATTATTTTCCAGACAATATGTACGACCACAGCCCAAAATTTCAGCATGACGGTCGGCAATCGATTGCAATTCGTTCATCAAAATCAATGGACGAACATTACCAAATCTATCGCACTGATATGCCTGTAACACCCTTTTTTCGGTCAGTTTATCGGCCATAAAAACACCCCATTATTGTTTCTGTTCGGCAACAACAAAATCCAACTCATCCCCCAGAATAATTTCGTTTGCACGTGCCGCAGATTTAATCAGACCATGCAATACGTCCGGTGTTGTTGCGGGAATTGTCAGCGTTTCCAGTTTTGCACCATTACCAACCTTTCTGTCGGTGCGCAGTCCACGAACATTTTTCAAGATTTCCAGCGCAATATCCATTTGCGACACATCCGTTTCGTATTCCGATTTTGTTTCTGGATATGCAGTCAGGTGCAGTGTTTCACCCCCCTCGAAATCTTTGTAAATTTTCTGCCATAATTCTTCGGTCAAGAACGGTATGAACGGGGCATACAATCCGATAATCGCACGCAATACCGTGTACAACGTCCACTGTGCCGATAATTTAGATTCGTTACTATATTTTTCAGGCGCCCAGAAACGGTCTTTGATAAATTCCAGATACTGGTCACAGAAAATATCCCAGAAGAAAGTATCAATCGCACTGCGTGAATTATAGTTGTCATATTTATCCAAATTCCGGCGCGTTTCAGCAATCGTTTTGTTCAATTCATTTAACACCCAACAATCCTCGATAAAGCGTTCGGAAACCGGAATCTGCGCCGAAGTCATCGGATCAAAATCAGACAAATTCATCAGAACATATTTTGACGCGTTCCATAATTTAGTCAGCAGTTTTGAACCACGTTTAACCTCGTCATCACTGTAACGAATATCGGTACCAATTGGGGCGGTTGCAATCCAATAACGCAAGGCATCGACACCAAATTTTTCAACCGTTGTTAATGGATCAGTGCCATTGCCCTTGGTCTTGGACATTTTTTGTCCCTTGGCATCACGTACCAGACCGTGGAAATTTACCGTCTTGAACGGAACGTCACCCATTACATAAATACCCATCATAATCATACGCGCAACCCAGAAGAAGATAATATCGGCGGCGGTGTATAACAGACTGGTTGGATAATATTTCTTTAATTCCAACGTATCGGTCGGCCAGCCCAATGTTGAAAACGGCCACAATCCCGACGAGAACCACGTATCCAAAACATCGCCATCACGGGTTAGTTCTTTGCCACCAGATTGTTTAATTGCTTCTTCTTCGGTTTCTGCGACATAGACGTTGCCATCCGCATCATACCACGCAGGAATATGATGCCCCCACCACAACTGGCGCGAAATCGTCCATGGACGAATGTTTTTCATCCAAGACATAAACAAGTTATATCTATGTTCTGGCATAAACTTAATCTTGCCTTCTTCGACCGCCTTGATTGCAGGTTGAGCCAATTTTTCGGCATCAACAAACCATTGGTCTGTCAAATATGGTTCGACCGGTACACCACCACGTTCAGAATATGGTGTTGGGATTGTTCTGTCCTCTACCTTTACCAGCAGGCCCGCCGTTTCGATATCTGCGACAACGGCTTCGCGTGCCTTGTACCGATCCAGACCACGATATTTTTCAGGCACAACCGGACTATCATTTAGCTTGGCATCCGGGGTTAATATACAGACCGGGGTTAAATTATGACGCAAACCCACCTCATAGTCATCAAAATCATGTGCAGGCGTAATCTTTACCGCACCTGTTCCCTTTTCCGGGTCTGCATGTTCGTCACCTATGATTGGAATTTCTATATCAGTCAACGGGATAATCGCGTGACGACCAATCAAGTGTTTTAATTTTTCATTTTCTGGATGAACAGCAATCGCCTGGTCACCGAATAATGTTTCGGGGCGCGTTGTCGCAATTTCAACAACACCACCGCCAACCAATGGATAGTTAAAATAATAGAACTTGCCCTTTTCATCACGGGTTTCAACTTCCAGATCTGATACAGATGTCATCTGTTTCGGGCACCAATTAACCAGGCGTTTTTCACGATAAATTAACCCTTCGTTATACATCTTAACAAACAGTTTTGTAACCGCCGCAGACAAACCTTCGTCCATTGTGAAGCGTTCGCGTTGCCATACGGGCGTCACGCCCAAAATATGCAACTGGTTCATAATCTGACCGCCTTTGTCAGCCTTCCACGTCCAGGCCGCGTTTAATTTTTCATCCAATGTCAGGGAATGCGGGTTAATTCCACGCTTGGACAAATCACGTTCCACCAATAACTGGGTCGCAATCGATGCATGATCGGTTCCGGGCTGCCACAAAACGTCAAAGCCCGCCATACGTTTATAACGACACATAATATCCGTAAGAACATTATCCAACGCATGTCCCATATGCAAATTTCCCGTCACGTTCGGCGGTGGCATCATAATGCAAAATGACGGTTTATCCGAATTAACATCATTATTCCAAAATGTGTTTTTATCCCAGAATTCTTGAATTCTGGTTTCGATATCACGTGGATTTATATTCTTGCCAAGTTCTATGTTCATATCCGTGTCCTGTTATTAAAAAAATAGTCCAGGTGTAATCGTATCAGATAAAATTCAGATTTCAAGAAAAACGCCCCATCTGGGGCGATTTTTATTTCAACAAAACAGGCATCCAGGTCGATACATCAATCGACTGTAATTCCGCCGGCAATGCAGATGTATCCAATGTATTCCAATGCTGCGTACGACCAAATGGTCCAATTTTGCCACGAACATTCAGGATTTCTGGTGTATCTTGCCACATAACAGATGAATAAACCTTGCCAGATTTGGGGTCCATGATTTTACCGTCTTCGTATTTACTATCATCTGCATCCCATTCCATATTCCACAGAATATCCAGACCGACCATTTTTGGCGCACCTTTTACCTGGTCAGCAATACGCGTTGGATTTGATAACGTTTCAGAAATCGTACCATCCGCATTATAAAGCGCAACAATACGACCCGCAATTTCTACATCATCCCCATCACGATATTCATAGATACGAACAATAGATTTTGGCGTATTCGTTTCATCATCAATTGTCTGATAAAATCCGGTAAACGGCATTCCTGCATTTGACACCAATGGCAAAATTGCCAAAACAGATGTTAATATAAATTTCTTTATCATTTATTTCCCCTTTTGTTCTTATATATCGGACAGATTCAGTATAAATTGAAAAATATCGCACAACAAGAATAAAATATTTGACAAATGTTTTTTTTGGCCGCAAAATATACAACATGAATCCTGAAAGATTAAAATTTTTTCACACCCTTATTCGCACATCTAATATCGATGTATTGCGCAGTGACGAAATGGTCGAATATTCGATTGATACAGACGACGGAACAACGTTTGGTTTTTCATGCGTTTATACAACCGATGACAAAGGACGCCCCGGACGCTACTATGCGATTACCGTTGACATGCAGGTTTTGCACGAAGGCTACTGTCTGGACGGACACAAACCAACAGACATTACAAAAAATCTAATACAACTTGTCAAACACTGTTCTGATAAACTGTTAGCTCAGGAAATACACGCCAGACACACAGGTATCCTGGCACAGTTACACAAAGATAAAATACATAGCTAGAAATGAATCCAGAAAACAAAAAATTTTTACATGATATGTTTGATAAGATGCCCATATCTATGGTTAAACAAGACGGAACCATAATATACTTTACAATTCTACCAGATGAACGAAAGCTGGCATTATGTTCAGACATCGCACTTTATACCCCAAAATCGGCAATCGTATATTACACCGCAACATTGGGCGATGAAACTCTGGAAGAAGCTATGGTTGATACGTCTATAAAATCAATTGACCCTGTGGCAAAAGACATAATTGATTTGATGCGTATGTGCAGTTTAAAAATCCTGGCCCAGGAAGCGCATTTGATACATTCTAGATTTATGATTCACGAGATCACAAACAGCAAAACCGTTTCTTAAGTAGAATGAACGACACGACAAAAAGTCACACCATAGACTTTTTTAGCACCAGCCTTGATTAACACACGGCGCAATTCTGAAAATGTCGCGCCAGACGTCATAACATCATCGACCAACAAGATATTTTTACCACGTATATTTGCTGGACACAAAACACTGAACACACCATGAATGTTTTGTGCACGCTGGTGTGAATTTAAGTGCCCCATATCACGCCTGTATTTACGGCGCACCGAATCATAATCCAATTTTAATCCCAACGCGCGTGCAATTGGCCGCGCAAGTAATGTTGCCTGGTTATAACCACGATGAAACAAGCGACGACGCGCCAATGGCACCGGCATAACAAAATCTATATCTGACACATCAATATCACGCAGTGCCCAAATCATCGCACGCGACATAAAGTATGCATATGAAATACGACCACTGTGCTTAAATAGCAGCATCGCCATCCGTGACGCATCATCATAAACACACGCCGACCGTATCCAATCCAGCTCACATTTACCCGACGCACATACCGAACACATTGCGTTATCCATATCAACCATAAACGGATAACCACAGCGGATACATTTTGCACCATCTATCCAATTAAATGACGTCCAACAATCAGCACATAATTCACCATGAACAGACACCGGCGTACCACATAATGGACACGCCGGCGGAAACAAAAATTCAACAACAGATTTTAACCAGGTCTTTACCACGTTAAACTTTTATACTTCTTGGATGAAACTGTATCGCCAAAGATATTACGTTTTTGCTGGGACAAGCTTTCATACTGCTCATTAGATATCACACGTAAAACAAAACCATCTTCGTCACGTTGCGACAACACAGGAACAATGCGTTGCATTGACACACCTGTATCACGTAAAACCTGTTCAACAATAGCCAGACGGCGTGCCGTTAATTTTCGCGCATCCACATCGGTCGTTGTGCGTGCTGGAATTGCAATCTGAATCGCACGCGTTGGATTATGAACAACGATTGCAGCATATTCACTTAACAAATTATAGTTATCACGCGACAAAGACGAATCATCATTGCGGAAATTAATTTTTATTTCCAATGGACGAATGCCTGCATCCTCGCTTAAATCACGAGAAGATGTAAATGAACCGGATGACGAGCCCATATCGCTGACCACATCAAAGGAATCATCCATTTGGTATGTGGATAAATGTTTATTTTCCGACAGGAATGTTTTACGAAATGCACGACGTAATTCAGACGGGCTTAGTTTTGTCATATCATCGCGCACCGCTGCAATGCGTGGGGATTGATTTTTTTCAACACTGCGCACAATAACATCCTGTGTTTCCATTGGCACAACCATACGACGCACATTTACGGTTTCTGTGGGTATTACTTCCGCCACGGCAACACGTACATCATCTACACGTGGCGCAATTGGTTCATCAACCACTGGGCGCGCAATCACGCGTGGCGCAACATTGGTTGGCGTAACACTTTCGTCGGCACGACGCTGTAATTCAACCAGGCGTTCAATCTGGGCATCCAATTCAGTTTTTTTTGCCGCCGCGGTGCGTGCCGGAACAACCGGCGCATCATCATTATACGCGTACGTCTTTGGCATTGTAGAAACATCCAGACTTTCTTCTGGTAAAATTTCATCACTGCGATAAACCGCAAATTCAGATGGTGTCGGCATACGCAGTGGCGCATCAACAGATGCGTTCAAATTTGTAGAATTATGCGCCCATAAATCATTGCTGGGGCGATTTGGAATCAATATATCATTCGATGTGCCAACCGTGGTCGCCGTCACATTCGCCATTTTTGCAGGGGTGGCAACACGCTGAACCGCAGGACGCGCAACAACATTCCGTTTTGGCAATTGTTTTTTTGATGTTGGTACACTCTCTCCGAATGCGGCACGTGCAGAAATCCCAGCGGCCGCCAGGTTTACAACCGGCAACCTTGCATCCGCAAACGCAGGCACTGCAAGCAAAAACGCAAAAATTGATACAGTTATATGACGCATAATTCCTTTCCTTCCGTTATCATCATAGAACAAATAACGATTTTGGTGCAAGCGGAAAAATAGACTGGAATCAAAATAAAAAAGCACCCGCGCATTGCGGGTGATTTTTATTCCATAATCGCGTCACAAATTAGTGTAACCGCATTATTTTTTACATAGGCCTTTTGCGCCATTTTTTGCAAGCGCGACGGATTATCAAACAGGTCAGACAATGTCGCAGTCAACCATTTTTGTGTAAATTTAGACTGTTCAATCGCAAAACCACCACCGGTGCGTACAAATGATGCGGCGTTGGCCGCCTGGTCAGGGTTAATATTTAATGGAACCAAGATCGCCGGACGTCCAATTGTTTCAAGTTCAACAACGGTTGATGCACCACTGCGCCCAATTACCAAATCCGCCCCAACAATCGCGCCCGCCATATCGTTTATAAACGACAAAACATTTGCGTGAATTTTGTTATCTGCATAAAATTTTTGCAGGCGCGCAACATTTTCGGGTCTGGTCTGGTGTGTCACAAAAATCTTTTTATTTTTCATTGCCACAATTGCCCCCGGCACAACATCATCTAATATCGTTGCACCCAGCGAACCACCCGTCACCAATATGCGCCCCGCCCCATCCAGCGGTGCATTGGATGCCGCCAATATTTCATGACGCACCGGCAGGCCCGTATAAATCACACGTGCCGTTGATGCGGTTGGAATGCCGGACACCTCTGGAAAACTGGTCATCAAAGTTTTAACCCAACGCATTGTAAACTTATTTGCACGACCAATTGCCGCATTCTGTTCGTGCAAGAATGTTGGAACACCCCAAACGTGTGCAGCAAACACCGCGGGTACCGATGCATATCCACCAAACGCAACCACTCGATTGGGACGCGCCACCATAAAACGCAGTGTCAGTGCAACCGCAGACACGCCTATTTTAAACAATGCCCACAATTGTTTTAATTTACTTTTTGCGCCAACGCCCGATGCCCAGATATGCACCATACGTGCACCTGTGGGACGCGATTTACGCACCATTTCGCGAACACGACCGTCACAAGAAATCGTAACACCACATCCCCGCGATACTAATTCCGTCGCTACCGCCATTGCTGGGAACACATGTCCTCCTGTTCCGCCCGTTGCAATCCATACTTTCATCTTAAAATCCCTTTGTTTATTTCCATTTATCTTCACGAACAATTGCCAATATCATCCCAAACAGCAGACAGTATCCCATAAACGAACTGCCCCCGGATGAAATAAATGGCAATGTCATCCCCTTGGGCGGCATCAATCCCAATGTTGATGCCAAATTAATACAAATCTGGGTTGCAAATAATGCCGTTGTACCCCCGACCGCGTAAAACACAAATGTATCACGCGCAGACATTGCCGTTACAGTCAAGCGACGAATAACAACCAATAACAATGCCAATAATCCACACGCCAATATTGCCCCCCAATCTTCGGCCAAGGCAGCAAAGATAAAGTCCGTATGAGCATCGGGCAATGATTCTTTTGCAAAGGCTTCATCCCCCATACCGAACAATCCGCCCTGACGAACCGCATTTACAGAATATCCAACCTGGGTTGTAGGGTCGAGGGGCTTAAAAAATTCCAATACACGACGATGCACGTGTGGAACAAACAAAAATGCCAAGAACCCAACCGCACCAAAAAGTCCCAATCCTGGCAACCAAATCTTGCGTGGCAGACCTGAAATAAACAGCATCGTACCAATCACCGCCATAAACAGCAATGTTGTACCAATATCTGGTTGCTGGAACAAAATCAATAAAACAATTGCAAACGGCACTAAAAATGCCCACCATGACAACCACCCAGGCTTCCACGGGGCAGAATTTAAAAATATATCAGACCCAAACTTTTCCTTCATCTTTGCCAGAAACCACGCCGTCATTATAACCAAGCCTGGTTTCATCAAATCTGATGGCATTAATCGCAATCCGCCGATAACCGCCCAACGTTCGGAACCATGACTGGCCACGGGGTGAATTACAGTCCACAGAAGCAACAAAAAACAGCCTACAACATTTAACGCCGATATACCCAATACCCACTTTTTATTCAGCATACTGGCCACAAATAACGTGCCGATCCCCAACACATAAAACGGCAACATCTTTTGCAAGAAATAATACCATTCCCACCCCTTACGCAGAGCCTGAACAGAACCTGCCGACACCGCGCACAGCATACCAACAAATATCAGTGCCAACACATATCCCAACAACTTGCGGTCTGTTCCATAATACCAACTGGTAAATTTACTGTCTTCGGTGCGCGGAATATCAAACATTTGCCATATCCCCTTGCTTTATGCGAATTTTAACAATGCCAATGCCAATCCCGCAAACAAAACAGATATGATAAAGAATCTATCTACAATCTTGGTTTCATCCCAGCCCAATTCCTCAAAATGATGATGTAATGGTGCACGCAGGAACACACGCCGTCCTGTCCCTGTCATACGACGTGTAATTTTGAAACATATTGTCTGGGTAAACGATGACAGCAAAATTAACACCATCATACCCGCCGCAATACCCATTAAAATTTCAGATTTTAACAGCATTGCTACCGTACCCATAAAGCCTCCCAACGCCAATGAGCCCGCATCACCCATAAAGATTGAAGCAGGTTTCGCATTAAACCACAGAAAGCCCAACACCGCACCAAATGCCGCACCTAATACCGGATACAGACCACTGGCCGATGGCAGGAACATAACCGTATCCATAAAACCAATACGCGTTGCACCATACAATGCAACAACCAATACAACCAATACCGGCATATATAATTTCGCCAGCATTCCATCCAAACCATCTGTGATATTTGTTGCATTTGCACCACCACAAATCACGAAGTACGCAAACACAAAATACAACACCCCCAACGGCAAAATAATTCCAGATCCAATTGCCAATGAATATTCCGGGATATATGGTGGCATTGTCATGTTAATCAAATATGCCAGAACAAGAACAAATACCCCCTCTATAAAAAGACGCATTTTAGGTGACAGACCATTTGATGCTTTTTTTGATTGAGACGAAACCTTCTTGTAATCGTCAGCAAACCCCAGTGCACCAAACATCACCAGAGACAACAACGCAATCCAACCCGGCAGGTTATTGTGCATTGGCATAAACAACATCGCACCAACCAATATTGCAATTACGACCAAAATACCACCCATTGTTGGGGTGCCCGCTTTCTTGCGATGAGATTCCGGGACGTTTTCACTGATGGGCTGACCACGCTTTTGCCAATTATGCATTGCGCGAATAAAGGGACGCCCAAAAACCATCATTATTGCAAATGCTGCGCCAAAAGCGGCACCAAACTGCATCCAGCCACTTGCAAAAAACGTTAAACCGTGGGATAAAAAATAATCGGTCAGCATAACACACTCCTTAGCCTTCTTATACCGAACATTCTATCACAATAAAATATGAAAATAAACGTTATTAATTATGTTTTTTAGAATATACCACCAACAACCGCGCTGGACGCAGATTGCTTTACAGCGGGGGCCGGATTTGGTTTCTGACCGGGCTTGAACGCCTCTGATATGATCATACCGTTGGGGTCAGATGCCGCCGACACACCGGTACTACGATTTACACGCATAAAAGTCATACCATTTGGAACAGAAAACGGTTGATCTTTTTCATCTGCTAGTGCGGTTTTCATAAAGTCTGCAAACACACGCGCAGCCATATGGGACCCCGCGCCACGCCCCAATGGCTTTGGGTTATCAAACCCCAAGTAAACACCCGCAATTAAATTCTTGGTAAAGCCGATAAACCAAACATCCTTGACATCGTTAGTTGTGCCGGTTTTACCCGCAATAGTGTGCCCTTTTACACGGGCCTGTTTACCGGTACCACGTTCAACCGCACCATGTAAAATAGAGACCATTTGATACAGGCTTTGTGGGTCTGATAATGGCTCGGTTTCATCCGTCACCGTTGGTGGCAATAAATCGGGTGACCATTCGATTAACTCGGATTCTGTACCACCGACAACGCGACCATACCTGTCGGCGATATAGTCAACCATCCGTGGCGATATTGCACGACCACCATTTACAAACGCAGAATAACCCAACACCAGTTTTTCAAGTGTAGTCTCGCCAGAGCCCAATGCCATCGACAGATTTATATTTTTCATATCAGCGGGATAAACACCGAAACGCTGGGCGGCCTCAATCGCGTTTTGTTCGCCAATATCTTGGACCAGGCGAACCGTCGGCACATTACGCGATGTTTCAAGCGATAACCGCAATGGCACATCGCCCAAGAATTTTTTATCATAATTTTCGGGTTTCCATTCACTTAAATCCGCACGAATACCAACAATTGGTGCATCCAGTAATAGGCTTTGCGGACTGTACCCGCGTTCCAATGCCGCCAGATATACAAACGGTTTAATGGTTGAACCAATTTGACGATACGCCTGGGTGGCACGGTTAAACGAACTTTCCCGGAAAGAATGTCCACCAACCATTGCCACAATACGACCCGTATGTGGATTCATCGCAATTAAAGCCCCCTGGAGCGGTTCTGAATCAGGATGATTTTTGTTATAAGAATCCAATTCCTTGACCAAGGCGGCGGTTGCCGCACGCTGAAATTCGGGGTTAATCGTTGTTTTTATGTAAAGACCCTGGTTATATAAAACCTCGCGACCAAGGGTACGCAATAATTGACGGCGGACATCTTCGGCAAAGTATTGAAAATCCGGTTCCATCTGGGCGGTAAAGCCACTGTTGATATTTAATTCCTCGGCCGATGCAATGTCGGCATCAGATTGGGTTATATAGCCCTCTTCTACCATGCGGCGCAGAACATAATTGCGACGTTCAATCGCGTTTTCACGATTGTTTGGTGCCTTGGGCAGAGATGCCAGAAAGGCGCACTGGGCCAAGGACAATTCAGATACAGGTTTATTAAAATACATCAGTGCCGCCGAACCCACACCATACGCGCGCGCACCCAAGAATATCTGGTTCAGGTACAATGTCAGGATATGCTGTTTGGAAAATGCACGCTCTAGGCGCAGGGCAAGAATCGCCTCTTTAATTTTTCTGGAAATTGTACGTTCAGATGATAAAAAGAAGTTTTTTGCAACCTGTTGCGTGATTGTAGATGCCCCAGAAAAACTGGCATTATATCCCATCCTGCGCATTGCGTTGTTCGTGGCGGCGCGAATTATCCCCTGAATATCAATTCCGGGATGCGTCCAGAAATTTTGATCCTCGGCCGCGATAAATGCATTTACCAATTGCGGTGGCATATCATCATAATCGATGAATACACGACGTTCTTCGGCATATTCAATCAGCAACGAACCATCCGCCGCATAAAGGCGTGTTGCCACCGGTGGCGCATACGTTGCCAATTTTTTATAATCTGGCAAATCATTCCCATAAATCAAAACCAGTGCCGCAACCGCCGCAATCGCCGCGGTAAAGCACCAGAATATCACATTTAAAAATATGCGCAGAATCTTTTTAAATTTCATAGATTAAATCTTAGGGCAAAATATCACGTTTTGCAAGCATCAAAAAATCCCGCCATGTGGCGGGATTTTTTATTTATTCCATACTGGTGGCAATGACGTCGCCGTATTGACCGGCCTCTTCACCGCCGATGTAACAGTAGATATGATTACCAATTTCATTCATAAAGGTATCATATGCCTCTTGTTCGGCCTTGTCCAGGATGGCATTTTTAATCGCCTTGGTCGCAAAGAATGTCATTATGCCACCGCCAACCGCCGTTATTGCACCGGTTATCCCCGCCGCCGTTTGCGTTTTCTTGGCAGAATTTTCTTCTTCATTGTTGCTTCCCGCCTCACACAAATTTTTCAACGCGCCTAAGCCATTTTTCAGGTTTTCATTAGCGGTTTCAGCCTCTGTTTTCTTGTTTGCATCACTCTTATATGCATCAACCTTTTCTTTATATGTTTTTAAGTATCCTTCTACAGTAGTTGTTGGCAAATCTAGTTTTTTTGCGCTTGTAATCGCGGCATTTACATGCATTTCAATAATACCATAATCCTTGTTGTCGCTGGACCCTAATATAGTCGTTGCAGAATCAATACTGTTTTTGCAACCCTTTTGACTGGCTTCTACTGAATTCGTATCTTTCTTGTTTGAATTCAGACCGGACAGTTTGCCAAATACGTCACCGTTTGCAATGCCCGCCCCCAGGTATGCGCCACCAACACCCGTTCCAATCGCGGCGATTGGCGCCAACCACCATTCAAGATTTTTAGCCTGGGTCTTTTCTTTATCCGCACGGGCGTCCTTGCCAACGACTTCGGCAATTTTTTCCAAATCATTGCCACTTATCCAGCTGCCACAGGTAAAGGCGTCGCCGGCGGCAAAGTATGCCGTTGCCCAATCTGCGCCCTTGTTAATGGCATCTTGGATATCTTTGTCGTCGGATTGAATGTTTACACGTACCCGACAGAAAGAACCATACAATTCATTACTGGCCACAACCTGGTTTGGTTTCAGACCGGCCGTTGCGTAATTGGCCGGAACCTTGTTGTTCTTTAATTTCGCCCACATAAATGTAGAGGCCAAATCATTTTTACCCATTACACCACCAGAATTTGCCGACATACACATATTTTGCTGTTTGGTCAGTTTGGCGTTATATTTTGCCTGGGCCTCGTATTCAATATCGCTTAACAGTTCGCGGAACAATGTGGTCGCAGACTGGTTCGTCAGATATGTTTTATATGATTCCATAACCGGTTCATCATATACGTCGCCATCGTTGTCAACCTGGTAACAAATACCCTCGTACCCCTTGGAATTGGCACAGATTTTATTACCGTTGGCATCAACCTTTTGAACTGTTTCGGTATCAACCGTTACAGACTTGGCACCGCCAGCATCAATCCAGCCATCACGCACAGATGCCGATTCACCCCAGCTGTTGCTAAGATTTGCGCCCTGGGCCAAACGAGCCTGTTCGATTTTAAGATGCTCATCACAAACATCGGCCGCCTTTACCGTGTTCATACACAGCCCCAATACGATTGTGTAATCCAGAACACCACCAGCTTTGTTCATTGATTTATCAAAGTCAGCATCGCCTGTTTGTGTTAAATCGCCAACAATATCCGTACGATTGCGATAACAATTTACATAGTCCGTACCACACATCGTCTTGACGCAACTGGTCGCGACGGATTGGCATTGTTTTTTCATCTCTGCAATTGCAGCCATACTGTAATTATTAGACAATGTCGCATTTAACGATGCAACAACACCAATTGGATCGGACTTGGTTGTTTCATCATATACCGGGAACAATGTATCAAACACCCCGTCATTTAAGTATGCATAGGAATAGGCCTGGTTCTTGACAGAGGCATACGCATACTGACAATTTGTGTCGGTATTAACAATCGATTCACAACCGCGTTTTATCTGGGCATATGTAGATTCTTTGTTAATAGATTCATTGGAACCATTAAATACAGATGTATAGCATACAGAACCAATCCCTTCGCCACAGGTGCGCATTGCACATGAACGAATTGTTTCAGAACATTTGTTCTTGGCACGGGTGTCAAATTTCTGCATTATGTCTTGGATTTTAGAATCAACGTATTTTTTACGTTGGTCAATTGCCGCCTCAAACACTTCTTCTTGAGCTTCGACATCAGACAATTCGCCCTTGGTCGGTGTTTTTTCACGGAACGTCATATGACAATACTTATTTGCACCAATTGTATCCAAACAAGATGTTTTTAAATAACGATTAACATCGCTTTTAGATAAAACATCACCAGACGCAGATACAGCCGTTGCATTTTCCGATGTTTCAGACGCCAAATTCGCCGCCGTTACAGTTTCGAGAGTTGCCCCCTCAATACAACGGAACGGATTGGCCGTACACGCACCCAAGAAACACTGTTCCACAACCTTGTAACACGTTGAAACCGCATTCATCGCCGCCAATTGTGCCCCATCTTCAATCATAGACGCCACACGACCACCAATTGACGCACTGGACGGAGTCCATGGATATACACCAAACAGTTCGCGTACCCCTGCACTTTGACAACGAGCCAATGTTGAATCACAAAACAAAGCTTGTTTCTTGAAATCTTTGGTAGATGTACACAATTCAAAATCGGCACCACAAACACTTTCCTTGTTCAAGCAGGACGTATAACGTTTCACACATGTCGATGTATCATACTGGTTATTAATGGCCGCCGCCGACACCCATTGCCCCATCGCACTGCCATCGGTTGGGTATGTATAATCCAAAATTTCACCCGTCGCAGAATCCGTGGTCTTGATATTACCAAGCGCAGAAATCGCAGACGTCCCAAACAAATCATTAACACCAGCAGACGAGCACTGTGATAAAACATTCAAGCACACCGGCATTTTACCGTGAAACAATTTACGGGTTGTACATTCTTCGAATTCTGGACCACAGGCATCTTCGCCCTTCATACATTCGGTATACGCTTCAACACATTCGGTATCTGACATTGTCGATGAAGACGTTGTCGTCGATGTTGATGAAGTCGCAGAATTAATATACGCAGTCAACGTCGGCAAACGACGCGATGTTGCCGTTACAGTGTTCATCACACTGGGACGCGCAGTCACCGCAAAAGCCGCCGGAAATACGGCGAAAACAGCCAACATACTAACAGTTTTTTTCAAGAATGACATTCCCAAACTCCATATACTTTTGTTTTATTTTAACATAAAACCAACGCTTTGGAAAGGGAAAAATAGTGCAAAAATCGCTTAATTATCCAATTTCAGTAAGCAAATATCTTAATTCTTCCATATCGTCGGGAAGACGCGTTTTAAACCGCATTTGCGCGCCCGTTACAGGATGCGTAAATTCCAGCAATTCTGCATGTAACATTTGACCATCGTGATTACGTAAAAAATCCAGCAAATCTGCATCTCGCACAGACCCCAGACGTGACGAGCCGCGTCCATAAATCGGATCACACAAAACAGGAAAACCGTGCGCGGACAAGTGAACACGTATCTGGTGCGTACGCCCCGTCATCAATGTACAACGAAACTGGGTCACGCCAGCACGCGGAAATGCATTTATAACCGCCACATCGGTATGGGCGTGTTTACCCCCAGACTTTACCATTGTCATTTTCTGACGATTGCGGGATGAACGCGCGATATTGCCGGTTATTGTGGCATCTTCCCAGTTTGGAATTCCCCATGCAAAACACACATATTTGCGGGTTAAATTGTGTTCTGAAAACATTTTTACCAATGCGCGGTATGCAGCATCAGATTTTGCAAAAACCATAACGCCACTGGTATCCTTGTCCAATCTGTGCACAACGCCGGGACGCGTATCACCACCCAATGCGGATAAATGTGTATGTGCCAAGATATTTTGAACCAATGTTCCAGTGTTATTACCCGCCGATGGATACATAACAACACCACGCGGTTTATTTATCACAATAATATCGTCGTCTTCGAACAAAATATCCAAATCAAAATCTGATGAAACATTGTCGGTTGCGTTTTTTGTCTGTGGGGTCGACACCGTTACAGAAAACACATCGCCAGCACGTGTTTTTTCTGAAAACTTTATCAAGGTGCCACCGCGTGTGACGGTAAACTTTTGAATTTCACTGCGTGAAAATTCAGGCATTTGTGCGGACAAGAACTTATCAATACGAACGCCCACACTTTCATCATCTACAACAAATTCGCGAATATCCGACATAAAAAACAAACCCCTTATTCATAATCATCCCAATCGGGGCCACGTGTACAACGCGACAAGTCAATTTCAAAATCACGACCGCCATCGCCATCAATTTCACATGTCAAAATTCCCGTTGTTGTTTGGTCGTCCGCGTCACGCGATGCATGAACCCATGCAAAGTTTATTGTCTTGGGCGCCGCCACGCAAGCTAGACGCAATCGATGTGACGAATCACCGTTAGGACCAACCCAGGCCTGGACACTGCCCCCAAGGCCATAACACGGAAAACCATCCAGATAGTACAGCATTAAACCACGACCAATCAGCGATGAACGACCACTAAATTTTCCATAATATTCATTCAGGGGACGACCGGTTACAGCCTCCCAATCAGTGCTGGTGGAAAAAATGGACACACGTGGCTGTATCGGCGTTTCCGTTGCCGCATTTGCCGCCACGGACAATATACAACCAAGTAAAACTGAGTATATTTTATTTTTCATCCTGTCCCCCATCGACAACCAAGCGTACATCTATGCTTTTTATATCCGGTGATACCGGACCAGACAAAGTATATGTGAAATTTGATGTACCACCCGCGTCAATCAATGTTGCAGATGGCATAAATTTCTGGCTAGCAATTGTGCGGCCGTCCGCATCACGCAAAACAATCATTATATCCGGCATACCATAGATATCTGACGTCTGGTTATAAACCGTACCAGATACTTTCAAATTACGTGCACCATCGTCGTTTGTCACAATTTCGTGTCCAGTCACACGCGCAACCAATGGAGCATCGCGTTCCGGATTCGGCTTGTGCGTTACAACAACCGCAACAACAAATACAATTACAGACAACAATGCACACAAAGACGCAAAAAACATTAAAAACGCATTCTTGCGCGCAGGCATTGGCACCGTCCATGTATTGCCACACACCGCGCAACGCACGGCTGCGCCCGCACGCGACGGGGTATTATATTCTGTTTTACAAAAATCACATGTTATTTTCATATCTATACTTATACCACAAATAATTACAAATTCAACAGGCGATATTTCGCACGAACACGGGTCTGAATTTCACGAATAGCATTCATAAAATCCGCCGCCGTCGCATTCTTGTTCGCGGTCACACCACCAAACAAGGTAGCGCTGTCTGTACCGGGAACCTTCTCGAAATGCGCCGCCAATGTTGCCAAGCGATTAAGTTCCGCTAATGTCACGTCCGCAAAGTTTGCCGACGATTTATCCACATCCCAATAATAATCAGAATTTTTAGAATCCTCTATACGATCATACACAACCAAACGTGGTGTAATCGACCCTGCAAAACCAACCGTTGTATAAAGCGATTCTATGCGCCCCGCCGTCATATCCAAAGATCCAGCAATCTTTAATATTGCGGGCTGTTCGCGATAATATTCATCATATGCACTGATCGACAATCCAGACAATGTCATCGTCGATGTCCACAAATCACCTACTGTGAATGATGAAAACTTGCCCACGTCTGCAAGAAGAAACTTGCCAGAAATTTCCATTGTACGACCATCTGACGACAAACCACCCGAGACTGTTGCAGTTTCAGACGTATACGTTGTGTCAATCGCTGTGCGATTTTGAAATATCAAGTCACGAACCACACCAGACTTTATATTCAAATCTTCTGCAAATTGAATAGTAGACGCATCAAAGAACCGAGCATTTATAATATCGTGCCCCCCAAGATTAAACGGCGACATCATTGTTGCATCGTCAATATTATCAGACGGTAAACGTGACAGATATAATGCAGCATCACGCTTTACCGATGTGGTGCCGACAATACCATCACGGGCATCGATGCCGATATCAGAAATATCGTTACGCCACGCACCATATGCGCCATACGCACGCGTACCATCAACAAACCCCATATTCGCCCCACCAATGTTTACAATTTCGCGGGTACGAATTGGTGTAATATCCGATGATGTATAAACAACAACACCTTGTAATGTCGCGCTGCCCGTGGTGTCAGTTGACTTTAAGATGCGCAACTGGTATTTATCAGCATCCTGAACAAGAGTTGGTGACAAACCATATTCTGTTAAGTCTGCAATATTTACACGCGTAATATTTTTTCCAACAGTACGCAGTAAATCGGTACGATTTTCAACGATATACCGCTCCAGAACATTTTGAACCGCGTTCATATTTTGTGTTATTGCAATATTCTGGGTACGAACAGCTGCATTTTGGTGATACTGAAAAATAAAAGGAATCACCAATGCCGCCAACGCCACACTTAGCAGTAATTCAACAAGCATGCTGCCACGAGCAGGGTTATGCATAAAATCAGAAAAAATACCGTATCTTTTTGTCATTTTATTCCGTTGGTATTATTGTTTCAGTCTGCATCCAGCCAGATTTCATTATCGCGTTAAATTCTGACACATCTGGCATAGATGGATTGGTTGTACGCGATATGGTAAATTGTGAAAAACGCGGAGGTGTCGTTGATGGAAATACCCAACGCCCAATCTGTAACGGCGCAACCGTTGACATTAACAATTCACCAGATACCGTTAGGCCGAAATCTTCGTAAAAAACAATTTCTTCGGTTGATAAAAATGGCGCCAAAACCGTCCCGGTTGTAATACCTGTAAACCCACTTATTGTTTTTGTCGAATCTGATTTCAAAATCAAGTCACGCGAAATATTTATAGAATTTGCAACCGTTGCCTTGTCCGCGATAATACGACCAGATGTTGTGTATGTAGTACCATTCATTTTATCAGCATAAATATTTTTAAAGCCAGTTATATCCCCAGACACACGCATACTGTTAATAAAGACATCGCCGCCATCCATATTTGCCCCAGATGAAAAGTATACATTTTCCGCCGCGATATCGTCTGCGTTTACAAAAAATGCAGTGGCATTATTTGAACGCACCGAATCAGCAAGGATGGACGCAGTATTGTATACATTGTAGCCCCCCATATTTAAATCACGGAACATGACATTTAATTTGTCTTCGCCCGATGTTGCACGATGTAAATATCGCGACGTATCCGATCCAGACACATCACGTGTTATACGATAAACCAAATCACCCGGTGCAAAATCCGGTGCCGCCGCCGCCCAAGACGGACCATACGCCACACCATCATCAGACACAACTGCCGCATCAGAGCCAATATGCGACGCAATACGCGCGGTCGTCATTAAATCATCACCGATTTCGTACGCCAAATACACATCCGTTATTGTCGCACCACGCACAGAATATTTATCAATCAATCCCGCAACCGGCACATCAGATATTGCGCGCAATTCATCTTCATCTAATCTTATTTGTGCAACATCTGGCCATTTGTCCTGATTCATACGAACAAAGTTCAAAACATTATCACGAACATCCATAATTTGTTTTGCGTGCGCCATATCGCGTACGGTTTGGGTGCTGCGCGAAATTTGGGAATACACAAACGGTGTCGCCAGCGCAACAATCCCCAGCGCCAGTAAGACTTCCATAACACTGGCGCCACGATTTTCATCTGTAAAAATTTTTGTTTTAAATACAGTCACTGCCACCCGCCATTAAACATTGTTTTATTTTGATTCTGTGTTCCAGACGCTGCCAAAAAACATACTGGCAAATTAAATTATGGGCCAAAGACTTGGAATTATAAACGCCACCAAAATCAACAATGATGTCTTTGCATGTAATTGTATCGCCGTTATCAGCATCTGGACTTTTTAGAATTTTAAAATTGTCGTTATTAACAGAATCAACCAAAACATCTGGCAATAAAGATACACCCGCCGGACGAATATCCAAAATCGTTGCACCCGACGAGCCACCAGACAACCCCTGGGACGTCTGATCACGAACAGTAATATTGGACGCATAAACAGTACCTGCCTCTATCCCGCTTTTTGTACTGTATTCCAATGTATCGGCGTCGATAAAAACGTCCTGACCACGGGTAACGTTTAGATGCGAATCTATATCCAGGCGCTCTACACTAAAATTCATCTTGTTTGATGCAACATTACCATGAACATTCCATTTGGCCGGACCCGTAAATGCTGTACGTCCAGCCGTCATGGAAAAATCATAAACAGCCGCAGAATTTGCCGTAAAGCTTCCCATATCACCAAACTTGGAAACCGTACGCGCATCCAGTGTCCCCAACAACAACGTTCCACGCGACAGAGCCAAGGCAGCCTCACCCGTACGGCTTTGAAAAACAGTCTTGTTGGCGGTAATATTTTTTATATCATTTTGCGCCTTGCGACCAGATTCAGTACCAACAATCGAAAGGGTTGTAAACTGGGCAGTATTAAAATCACCACCGGATGCAAACACATTGCCCGCATTACGAAATGAAAAATTCCCCATATCTATGTCTGTTAAAAAACCACTGTTGTCCAGGTCCGGTTCGTTCCGACGAACAATGTCAGAATAGTCATCGGTTAACACAATTCCAACACGCACACCATTATCAATTGACGTCGCATAGAAACCAATTCTGCGCGCCAATTCAGCCAACTTTAATTCAGACAAACCACCACCAGTCACATCCAAATATGCCGACACATCCGTTGGCGTTTTATTGATAACCAAAATTATATCCTGTCCCATGGGGGTACGCGGTACAAACCCCAGTGGCAACCCATATGGTTCCAACAAATCCGCAAAATCGTCCCCGGCAACAACCGTTTGCCCATACGAAATCAGTCGTGCATTTTCGCGAATAAATATACGTGCCGCGGTAGAGGCATTGCCAATCTGGCGTGTTGATGAATACATTTGCGCATCAATATTACGGGCCGCAAGTTGCGTCGCAATAAATGGTATAAAGGCAAAAATCAATGTTAATGCCAATAACGCCTGGACTAAAAAATTACCTGATTGTTTACGCAATTGTTTAAATACCCCCTACATATTTCACAGAATAGCAATTGAAAAAAAATATTGCAATCAGTTTTCAGATAGATTAACATTCTGTTCGTTGATTTCAGTATTGATGTGAAATTGATAAAAAACTTTCCATTTAACAAAAGACTTAATATGCAAAATAAAAAAAATCAATCCAATGTCGGACAAATGATTCAACGTTGTCATAAATGGCGTCAAAGAAGAAAACAGTACATCGACCAGGCACGCCAGACACCGGATGAAATTGAACGCGAACGCCTGTTGCAGGCAGCCGAACATTATGGTCGTATGGTAAATGCAGAACAGGGCAAAATTGATTCCAGTCGCGACACCAAAGAAAAGGCCGCCGCCGAAAAAGCAATCGCAGAAGCAGAGGCCAACAATACCGCCGACAAAGAAGACGAAGAAGAAAGTCCGTTTCCTGATTTTATTACAAATTTAAACTGATAAAATTCATCGCTTTTTCATACTTTATTTGTTGAAATTTAGTGCGGGTTTGCTATTGTATATCAAAAGGAAGTTTTAGTATGGATAGCAATTATACCGTTTTAGCGCGTAAATATCGCAGTCAAGATTTTCAAACCCTTATCGGCCAAGAAGTTTTGGTAAAAACATTAACCACCGCAATTAATACAGGACGCATTGCGCATGCGTATATTTTTACCGGAATTCGCGGAACTGGAAAAACCAGTACGGCACGTATCCTGGCCAAGGCCTTGAACTGTTTATCGTCGGACAAGGCCACTGCAACACCGTGTGGCGTTTGTGAAAACTGTAAATCAATTGCGGCGGGCCAACATATTGACGTTATGGAAATCGACGCAGCATCACATACTGGCGTTGATAATATGCGTGACATTCTGGATGCGGCGCAATATCGCCCAACAAACGGTCGGTACAAGGTTTATATTATCGACGAAGTCCATATGTTATCAACCAGTGCATTTAATGCGTTGCTTAAAACACTAGAAGAACCACCAGCACACGTTATATTCATTTTAGCGACAACCGAAATCCGAAAGGTTCCGGTTACAATCTTGTCACGTTGCCAACGGTTTGATTTGATGCGCGTTCCGGTTGATACACTGAAAAAACATTTCGCATGGGTAGCAGATCAGGAGCAAGTTGAATTATCAGATGCCGCGAATGAATTATTGGCACGCGCAGCCGATGGTTCGGTTCGCGACGGATTATCATTACTGGACCAGGCAATAGCGCAAACCGGTGGCCACGTAGACGAGGCGGCGGTTCTAGACATGCTTAAACGTGCAGACCGTGGGGTCGTGGTTGACTTTATGAAAACGGTTTTATCTGGAAATACAGCGGCGGCACTGGACAAGGTTGACGCCATCTATAATAACGGCGCTGATTTGTCTATGTTGTTATTGGATATGATGGAATGGACGCATTGGGCAACACGTATGCACCCAAGCTTGCATGCGGGCGACGTAACAAATTCCCCATATACCGCCGACCAACGAAATCAAATTCGCGAAATTAACAAGACCGCAACATTAAATACCTTGTCCCGCATATGGCAGGTTATGGTTGCCGCCGTCCCAGAAATGCAGGCCAGTGGCAATCAAAAGCAATGCTTTGACATGCTGATTGTACGTATGATGCATGTTGCAGATATGCCAACGGTCGCAGAACTGATAAAAAAAAATGACGCCCCCCGTCCAAATGTTGGAGCGGTACGGGACGCATTAAGCAATCATGGCGGAACGCCAGCACAACCAGTATCCGCCACGCCGGAAAAGCCACAAATTACAACCGCAGTGGAACTGGCACAATTATTACAAGAGTCCAAGGAAATATTACTGTACTCTTATTATTCTAGCAACATAGAGGTTGCAGAAATCACGGATGGCAAAATCAAATACTTTGACAGACGTGGGGATGCAGATTTTGCACCACGGTTGGCGTCGTGGCTGATGGACAAAACCGGAAAACAATGGCAACTGGAACGCGCGACCGAAACGGTACACACACATACAATTACCGAACAAAAACAAGAAGAATTGGCCGCCGATCCAATGATTGCCAGCGCAATGAGTTTATTTGAAAACGCAGAAATCGTAGGGGTGAAATAATGAGATATGAATCTGGACGTTCTTTGATTGAAATTGTTGGCGTTATTGCAATCGGAACCGTTATGACGGCGGCGGCAATTGGTATGTATCGTATGATGCGAGAAAACAATGCCCGTACAATAGCCACATCGCAACTGGAACAAATTGCAGGTGATGTTAAATTATTGATGGAAATGCGTGGCGATTATTCGGGTGTATCGGTTGACTATTTAATAAAGGCGGGCGCATTAAAATCTGACAAGGCGCCATTGGGTGGCGACAATTGGTCCGTCACAGCAAGCACAGATGGCGAATCCTTTTCAATAAATCTGACCGAATTAACCCAGGGCGAATGCTCTTATTTCCAAACCACAAAACCACAATGGTCGGCGGCAATGCTGATTAACGGGTACGAGGTTCTGGATAACTCAGACAGATGTTTTTCAACACCAACGAATCAAATTTCTTTTATCGTTCAATAAATGCATAAAAAAATTGCGTCTTTATTTTTAATTGGAATGATGGTGGCGTGTGCACCGTATGTCAGTCCGGTACGCGAAAATTGGATGCAATACCTGAATGGGGCCAGCTTTACAGATATGACCGATACGGCCCGTGTTGCAAAACGCCCCGTATATTTGGGGGCGGGTGGACGCATGGTATTAAACGATGATGTTACGATACCTGTTTCCGAATACGGCGACAAATTAACCAATGACAATGCACGAATTATTAAATATATGTCTGAATTGGAATTTGCACTTTATGACGGTCTGCGCAAGCCAGGAATTTCCGTTCAACGCGCAGGGACAGAGATTGTTGTAATTCTGGTACGGGATGCGATTATGGAATTAAACGCTGCGCAAATATCCGCAACCGGCGATGATACATTAAAAAGAATCAGCAAAATATTAAAGAAATTTGACGCAACATTTATCGAAGTTGCAGGCTATACCGATGCAATGCAAAATACATCGGCGGCAAATGCACTGTCATCAGATATGGCCCAACGCGTTGGTGTATATTTTGCACAACACGGAATTAACACAACACGTATGTTTATTGTTGGGCGCGGAGCTACACGCCCCATTGCCGCCCAGGATGGTATCGGACGCCTGACCAATCGGCGGATTGAATTGCGTATTGCGCCGGCACGATAAAAACCCCGCCACACAGCGGGATTTTTTTTACATTGGTAAATTTACACCATTGGTGGCATCACCCATAACACGATCGATTAAATCATCGGCCTTGCTTTTGGCATCACGGTATGCGTCTGCAACGATTTTCGCAACCGCATCCGCACCGCCCGCCAATGCATCAGGACGAATAACGACATTAACCAAATCATATTTACCGGTCATATCAACAATGCACGCACCATTTGCAGCAATCCCCTTTACAACGGTTTTGGCTAAGTCTTCCTGAGCTGCGGCAACTTTGTTTTGTAATTCGGCGGCCTGGGCCATTAAAGTTTCCATATCCATTTTTCTCTCCTGAGACTGTTTTAGGATTCAAACGCCCCGGACGGGGCGTTTTTTTATTACTTCTTGATTTCTTCGCCCGTTTTTTGATCGATGCCAACCATGGACATACGTGTTTTACCACGTTTGTCGGCCCCCAGATAACGAACGTAAACCGTATCACCCTCTTTGATTTTTGTGTCTTCGATTTTTGCGATACGTTCACCGGTGATTTCAGAGATATGAACCATTGCTTCGAATCCGTTCATGATTTTTACAAACAGACCAAAATCTTTCATACCAGATACGGTCCCTTTGTAAATCATGCCAACTTCTGGTTCGGCAACGATGTCTTTGATGCGACGGATTGCTTCATCGGCTTCTTCTTTGGTTGTTGCCATGATTTTAACCGTACCATCATCTTCCAGGTCGATAATCGTGTTTGTTTCACGAACCAAGGCCTGAATTACAGAACCACCCTTGCCAATTACTTCACGAACCTTGTCTGGGTTGATTTTCATTGTGTAAGTCTGGGGCGCATATTCGGACACGGTGTTGCGTGGCTTTTTGATTGCTTTTTCAATCTTGCCCAAGATGTGCATACGACCATCTTTTGCCTGGGCCAACGCACGTTCCATAATTTCAAACGTAATAGATGTGATTTTGATATCCATCTGCAGGGCAGTGATACCATGGTCTGTACCCGTTACTTTGAAGTCCATGTCGCCCAGATGATCTTCGTCGCCCAGGATGTCCGTCAAAATTGCGTAATCATCGCCCTCTTTTATCAGACCCATTGCAATACCAGCCACAGGGCGTTTCATTGGAACACCTCCGTCCATCATTGCCAATGTCGCACCACATGTTGTCGCCATTGACGATGAACCATTTGATTCCAAGATATCAGATACAACGCGAATTACATAGTCAAATTCGGCACGTGTTGGTACCATTGGATGAACCGCACGCCACGCCAAATTACCGTGACCAATTTCACGACGACCCGGGGCCTTTAAGCCTTTGGCTTCGCCAACGGAATAACCCGGGAAGTTATAGTTTAGGATGAAATCACGTTCTTCGGCACCGTCCAGGGATTCGATTGGCAACGCGTCTTTACCACCACCCAATGTCAAGGATACCAAGGCCTGTGTTTCACCACGTGTAAACAATGCAGAGCCGTGTGCACGTGGCAATACACCCAATTCAATTTCAATTGGACGCACTGTCTTGTTATCACGACCGTCAATACGTGGCTTGCCCGCCAAGATATTTCCACGCATGATGCGTGCAGTCAGGTTTTCAATAACTTCGTCTGCCCATGAATCTAATGTTGATGTTGCACGAATTGATTCTGGGAACAGTTCTGGGATACGTGCTTTTGCCTGGGCATGAATATCAGCCAAAGTTTCCAAACGAACCAATTTTTCTTTGATTTGCAACGCTTCTTCGATTGCTGGTGCAAAAGATTCAAAGTTTGATTCCATTGTCAATTGTTCTTCGGTCTTTTCTGGGGTTGCCCAACGTTCTTTGCCCGCCTTTTCCGCCAATTCGTTAATTGCCGCAATAACCGTTTGTTGTGCATCAAACCCGAATTTAACCGCGCCCAAAACCGTTGGTTCGTCTAATTCGCCAATTTCAGATTCAACCATCAAAACGCCGTCCTTGGTCGCAGCAACAACCAAATCCATTTCAGATTCTTCTGTCGCCTTGCGTGATGGGTTCAAGATATATTTACCGTCTGAGTATCCAACACGTGCGGCACCAATTGGTCCCTGGAATGGAACGCCGCTTAACGCCAACGCTGCAGATGATGCAATCATCGCTAAGATGTCTGGTTGATTCTTTTTATCATATGAAAATACCTGGGCAATAATTTGAACCTTGTTCTTGAATGTTTCTGGGAACAATGGACGAATTGGACGATCAATCAAACGCGCCGTCAATGTTTCGGCGGTTGAAGCCTTGCCCTCGCGTCTGTCGCGGGAACCAGGGATACGACCAGCGGATGCGAATTTTTCCTGATAATCAACGGTTAAAGGGAAGAAATCTTGTCCCTCGACCGCAGATTTTTCAGCGCAAACCGTCGCCAAAACCATTGTACCACCCATTGTTGCCAACACAGAACCGTTAGCCTGTTTTGCCATACGACCCGTTTCCAGACGCAGTGTTTCATCACCATACGGGATTTCAACCACAACTGGATTGTTTAATTTGGCATCTTTTTTAAATAAACCAAATACCATTTTTTACTCCATATTTTTGTTTGTTCTTCTTGAATGTTGCGAAGACAAATCATTCGTTTTTATACTCTTTGTACCCAAGCATAAAAAGGAACAATTTCATCCCCGCGTTCGCAATTATAAAGCATATTTAACAGTTTGCAAATAATAATATTCCCCTAATTATGGGGCATACATAAAAAACATTTGACAAACAAAAAACTATAGGTTAATATTGCTGGGCTTTGGGTGTTTAGCTCAGTTGATTAGAGCATCTCGTTTACACCGAGAGGGTCGGGGGTTTGAGTCCCTCAACACCCACCAAGTTTTAATCCGCGCAAAGCGGATTTTTTTATCCAGTTGATTTATAAAGGTATTGATTAAGTATGACCGAAAATATTGAAAGCAAAACAGATAATATTGTATCACAGCCAACCGTTGGCGGTATGATGTTGCGCAAACGCGTATACGAGGGAAAAAAACGTGTGTGCCGCATGATGTATGTTGACAACCCAACGCAGTCACGCGACCCAGAACACAATGCACGTAGAGAAGCTAAACGCGTTGCGGCACAGCGCGCTAAAGAACAAAAAGCAGAGGCTCTAAAAGAAATCAAGAAACAAATGGACGTATTTGATATGCGCCTTATCTTGGCGTGTATGAATAAATTTGCGCCATCGGGATACAAATTTATTGCCATTGGAAACGACAATCGAATTGCAATGCATTCTGATAAAATTATGGGTAATCAACCCCCACGTGGCGCCTTTGTTTCAGATATTTCATTTGATTTAATTTTTGGGCTTTATGGCGATTTACTGAATGGCAAAGAGGCGGAACCAGACGACAATCTTTATGAACGAATGAAGTTCTTTCAATACAATAGACCGACCGGTGTTAGTCAGGAAAAACACGAAAAATATATGACCACCATCCAGAATATTCACGCATATGATTTTGGTATGCTGCCCCCATTTGCACGCAAACACGCACCAACAAGACCAATGCTGGACAAGAATGCAATTCTGATCCAAGGCGTGATGGATTCGGGACAAATGCCACCAAAATATTTAAACGAACGTATGCACAAAATTGCAAACGAAACCGTTTGGTGGGCATTTCGTCGCGTAATGCTGGGACTTAGATTATCAAGACTGCAAAACCTGCGCAAGACATATCGCAATCATTTAGCATCACGTGCAATTGTGCCGGGCAAAAAATTCGGTCTGGTAACCGCACCAAAATCGGTCGGGCAAATAAGCAAAAAACAAAAAGAACGCGAACAAAAACTGGACAAGCTAATTCATCATTCCCTGCCCCAGGCAATCGCAGAAGCAAACAATGAGGTTATTTCGTTGCATCAACAAATGGCACAATTGGTTGATTTACAACCAACTGTATTTTCGTCTGCGCGTTTCGCCACAGATGATACAATAAAACCATCAAAGAAATTAAAACATATGATTCAGCGCGAAACAGAAGATTTGTGTTCAGGTGTAACCCAAAAACAAAATATCGAAAACATCCGTAGTGATATTCGAAAAACAATTGCAGAAATAAACGGCGCACCAAAAGAAATTGACAAACCAGCACGCAATTTAATGAAAGGTGTTTTTTATGTTAATGGTGACCCTGATCATTTGCGTAAAATCAATGAACAAACAAGTTGTGCACAACAATTGTGGTGGTTGCTGACCGGACGCATAAACAGAACAAAATAAAAGACAATAAACCGCGCAAAATTTTCTATTTGCGCGGTTCCCATTTTGCAGAAATCTTCTCTATATCAGAAATTAGTTTTGTTGGATTATATCTGTTCCACAGAATATTTTTACGAATAATTCTTCCGGGATTGCCCGCGATAATAACATTGGGTTCTGTATATTTTTTACAACACACGGTTCCTGCACCAACAACCGAATCTTGCGCAACAGATGCATTTTTTGTGAATATCACAGATTCACCAACCCATACATGATTACCAACTACTATCGGTTCCATCACGGGATTTATTATTTCCATTGTATCCGCATCAATAATAGAATGGCCGTCACTGCCCCAGATTTTTATATTATCAGACAACAAGCAGCCTTCACCTATAATAAGACCACTGGATTCTGGCAGTTCAATGATGGCACCATTTATTGTTGTATCACAACCAATTTTGCAAACCTGTCTATGACCGTTCCGGCATACTATTTTAACATTTGAAAATGCCGAGGTTCGCCCCAATTCAATATTAACCCCATCATTCATAATAAATATTGACGAATTGTGGCTATTAAATGGCATCTCTATTTTTATCGTGTTGTTATTGCCGACAACTATTATATCCAGACCAGGAATATTTGCATTGCGATGCAACGGTCGCTCGATGCCACATTCAATAATAATTACGCGGTTATTAGAACCGCGTAATTGTACAACACCTGAAATTTTATCTGATTTTTTGGAAAACCATCTCATTCCAATGCCTCGTTCATTTAAATTTTGGCACGAATTTCTTCGACCTCATAGCATTCAACACGGTCGCCCTCTTTCAAGTCGTTATACTTGTCAAAAGACATACCAAATTCAACACCGCCGGATACTTCTTTGACCTCGTTCTTTTCGCGGCGCAATTCCCCAATTTTGCCATCATAGATAACAACATTGTTGCGCAACAAACGTACAAAGGCATCTTTTTTGATTGTGCCCTCGCTCATACGGCAGCCGGCAACACGTACGCCCTTGCCGACCGTGAACAGTGCAATTACATCCGCGTATCCGATAAAGTTTTCTTTGCGTTCTGGGGCCAATTTACCCGACAAAATTTCTTTGATTTCATCGGTTATACGGTAAACAACGCTGTGATAGCGAATATCAACATTATTGCTGCGTGCCATATCACGAACAACCGAATCCGCACGAACATTAAACGCAATCACAACCGCACCAGAAGCTGTTGCCAGGCGGATATCGCCCTCTGTAATTTGTCCAACACCCGACGACAGAATATCTACACCAACCTTGTCCGTGTTGATTTCTTTTAGCATATCAACGATGGCCTCAACAGAACCCTGAACGTCTGCACGCAGGATAATTGGCAGAATAAGCTTCTTGGACTCGTCACGTTTGGCAAACAATTCTTCTAGACTTGAACGTTTAACAGCATTTGCCTTGTCTTTGGCCAATTGTGCGCGATATGCAGCAACTTCGCGGGTTTGAGCCTCGGTTTCCATAACGCGTAATTCATCACCAGCATTTGGCACCGAATCCAAGCCCAATACAACGGTTGGCTGGCCCGGGCGTACAGATTTTACACGTGTACCATCTGAACCAATCAGACCACGCACACGACCAAATGTTTCACCAACGACAAATGGGTCGCCAATTTTTAATGTACCCTGGCGCATCAATACTGTTGCAACCGCCCCCAGGCCTTTTTCCATCTTGGCTTCTACAACATATGCAACTGCTGGCATTTGTGCATCGGCCTTTAATTCCATCATTTCTGCCTGTAATAAAATTGCCTCTTCCAGTTTATCCAGACCGATTTTTTTCGTTGCGGAAATTTCAACACATTGAACATCACCGCCCATTTCTTCGACCTGAACCTCTTGCTGTAACAGGTCCATTTTCACACGTTGTGCATTCGCCTGGGGCAGGTCAATTTTGTTAATCGCCACAATAAATGGCACGCCCGCTGCACGGATGTGATTAATGGCCTCAATCGTTTGTGGCATAATTGAATCATTTGCAGCCACAACCAATACAACAATGTCCGCCATTTGCGCGCCACGTGCACGCATTGCGGTAAATGTTTCGTGACCCGGCGTGTCCAAGAATGTTATCAATTGCCCCGATTTTGTTTTAACCTCATACGAAGAAATATGCTGGGTGATACCGCCCGCCTCGCCGGCAACAACGTTTGCATTACGGAACGCATCCAACAGTGATGTTTTTCCGTGGTCAACGTGTCCCACAACGGTCACAACCGGTGCGCGTGGTGTCAAATTTTCTGGATTTGGTTCACGTTCCAATTGGTCTGCATATGGTTTAACTACAACACGTTTTACGGTTGCACCAAATTCAGACGCTATTAATTCAGCTGTATCGGCATCAATAGACTGATTCATTGACACCATCATACCCATTTCCATCAATTTCTTGATAACGTTGCCAACCTTTTCCGCCATTGCATTTGCCAAATCTTTGACGGTAATCGTTTCACCCAATGACACAACACGTTCAACCTTTTGCGGGGCAGAAAATACCGCACGTGCCTTTTCACGGAAACGTTTTAACGAGGCCTCGGACCGGCGACGGTTTGCACCACGCAGACCGATTTCGTCATCATCATCGTCGCCCCCCATAACAATATCATGAAGTGATATTTTTCCAGATTTTTTGAAATCTTTCTTTGAATGTTTGTTTGGACGGGCATCTTCGTCATCGGCATTGTTGCGACGACGATTTGCACCAGCCACCGCATTATTAGTAAATGTCTTTGGTGTGTTTTGTACAGGTTTAGATTGTGTTTTTGTATCTTCTTCGACATCTGACACAGTGGTTGCGTTTTCACGTGCCGCCAACTGGGAACGAACCTGTTCGTATTCGCGCTCTTCGCGTTCGATTTCCGCAGCGCGTTTTGCAGCAGCAGCAGCCTCAGCCTCCTCGCGGGCTTTACGTTCTTCTTCGCGAGCTTTGGCCGCGGCCAACACCGCGCGCAATTTTTCATCCGCCGCATTCTTTGGTGTTGCGACCGGTGTTTTTGGTTCGTCACGCAATTCGTTACTGTTTGGTGCAACAACGCGACGACGGCGTTCTACGAACACCGCGTCGCCCTTTTTGCTTTGCACCGCGTCAATTGTAACAGATTTTCCAAGTGTCAGTGTTGCCATAAAACTACTCCACTACTAAATATTTATTCCTCGTCCTGGGTTATGCCGTATGCAACCTCGCGCGCTTTCATAATGATGCGTCCCGCCAGGCGGTTTGACATATTATCTTCGCCCAAGATTTCAACCAATTCATCAGATGCCAGATCTGCCAAATCATCCAATGATTTAATACCAGCTGCACCCAATTGCATTATTGTTGGACGCTTGATAAATGTAAATGTCAACAAATCGTCTGACATCCCAAGTTTATGTCCTTCGTCCAAATAATCTTGTTCGATTTTGTCCAGGTAATCTTTTGCGCGTTTTTGTAATTCGGCCGCTAATTCTGAATTAAAGCCTTCGATTGATTCCAATTCACTGGATTCAACAAATGCAATTTCTTCGATTGTACGGAACCCTTCGGTAATCAACAGGTGTGCAATCATTTCGTCAACGTCCAGACCACGAATAAACAATTCTGTCTTTTCTTTGAATTCTTTAGCGCGACGTTCTTGTTCCTCAGCCTCGTTCATAACGTCGATGTTCCACCCCGTCAGCTGAGATGCCAGGCGAACATTCTGACCACGGCGACCAATTGCCAATGATTGTTGATCTTCGGTAACAACAACGGCAGCAGTGCGAGTATCTTCGTCAACGATAATTTTTGCGACCTTGGCCGGTTGCATTGCGTTTACGATAAACACGGCCGGATCTTCGGAATACAAAATAACGTCAATCTTTTCGCCGTGACATTCATTAATAACCGGCTGAATACGTGTACCCTTGATACCGACGGTCATACCAACCGCATCAATCGATGGATCAGCTGTTTCAACCGCAATCTTGGCGTGTGAGCCCGGTGCACGCGCAACAGATTTGATTTTGATAATACCTTCATAAATTTCAGGCACTTCTTGGACAAACAATTTTTCCATAAACATTGGATGTGTACGAGTCAAGAAAATTTGCGGTCCAGAATTAGAACGCGCAACATCCATAATTAATGCACGAACACGGTCACCAACATTCAAACGCTCGCCCGGGATTAATTCAGATCCTTTGATATAACCTTCGGCCTTGCCATTAATGTCAACAAAGATATTGCCAAATTCAATACGTTTAACAACACCACTGACAATATCGCCAATATTATCTTTGAATTCTTCGAATTGGCGACCCTTTTCTGCGTCACGGACGCGCGTTGTCATAATTTGTTTTGCGGTCTGGAACGCCATACGTCCAAATTCAGGTTCCGGCAAAGCATCTTCGACAACGTCACCAACAACTGGGCTTTTGGCATATTTTTTTGCCTGATCAACCGTCAGCATTGTGTTTGGATCATATTCTTCGCCCATAGATTCCGGCGATTCAATAACAGTAAACAAGCGCTTGACATAAATCGCACCATTTTTGCGATCAATATTTGCAACGATATTAAATTCTTCGCCATATTTGTGTTTTGCGATTTTTGCAATTGCCGCCTCTAAGGACTCAATAACAATTTCGCGATCAATAATCTTTTCCTGGGCCAGGGAATCGATAGCAAGCAATAAATCCTGGCGCGGCATTGAAACAAATGACATTTGTTTAACTCCTTCTACTTGTTTACGTATCTTATTAAAAGGCGGGGTTCTTTCAACCCCGCCCTTAAAAACTGTTTTAAGAACAAGCCTATTTTAGCACCGAATCGATTAAATGCAAGGAAAAAGTAGAATATTATTTGACGGTTGGGCTTTTGGGTTTTATACTGCGTGATATGAAGATTCTTAATAAGTATTTTTTGCGGCAACTGATTGCTATATTTATTATGTTGCTTATGGTGTTAACGGGACTGGCCTGGATGGTTCAAATTATGTCTATGATGAAGTTCCTTTTGAACTATGGTGTAAATTTGGGCAGTTTTTTGGGACTGACAGCGTTGATGATACCATTTATTATGTCAATTGTTGTCCCATTCGTAACCTTTATTGCCGTGATATTCATATATAATAAAATGATTTCTGATAACGAGATTACCGTTATGGCGGCATCTGGAATTTCCCCACGCCAGATTGCAATGCCGGCATTATGGCTGGCGGGTGTCCTTACGATATTACATTTGGTATTAAGCGTTTGGCTGGTACCGGTCAGTCAATCAAAATTCTATGATACACAATGGAATTTGCGATATGGTATGGCCCATATGAAATTGCAAGAAGGGGCGTTTACTGAATTAAATGACGGATTAGTCGTTTACGTTGACAAGGTTTCTGGACATGATTTGGCCCAGGTGATGTTATCAGACCAGCGCGATGCCAGAGCCTGGCAAACGATATTTGCAGAAAAAGGAAAATTGGTGTCGACTACGCGGGGCCTGTCGATTGTTATGACGAATGGTTCCCTGCAAGCGACAGGAAATGCAATGGTTACAGGAACGTTCGACACATTTGATATGGATTTAAATGTCGTAGACAAAGGAGGAAACTCGTCGTTTCGAGTGCGACGCGTACCGACATTAACGCTTATTAAATCCGTGTTGGATTCGCCCGACATTAAACGTCACAAGACTGTACTGACGGAATTAGCCAACAGAATATTAATGCCGTTTATGAATTTAATATTAGTGGCTTTGTGTGTATGCGTTCTATTACGTTCGTCATTGTTGCGTCGCCGGGCCAGTGTTGCGCCAGCAATTGCGGTTGGATTGATGGCGGTGGTTATGGCATTGTTTATGTCGGGTGCAAATATGATTGCAAGTCTTAGTGGCTTGTTTATATTGGCCGGACTGGAATTTGTATTATTAATTGCAATACTAATTATATTGGCAAAAAAATGAGAAAGTTATCCGCATTTTTATCATTCTTGCTTGCGACATATGGCGTTGCCATGGCCAGTATGTCTGTTGGGATTGACGAACCAAAAACAATAACTGCAAAAAAAATTGAATATGATATAAATAACGCCACAATCAAAACATCAGGCCAGACAGAGATTGTAAACAAGTCCGGTCAGCGAATGACGCTGGTAGATTCTTATATTTCCCAGGACGGTGAAAGTTTAACAGGTGACGATATCAAATTATGGATTGGCGAACACGTATATATTGAATCTGCGAACATCGAACGCACTGGAAATACCACTGTGGCACGGGATGCACTGTTTACGGCATGTGATAACTGTGACGGATTTGGTGATGCTTGGAAAATTTCAACATACAAAATTGTCTATAAAATGAATGAACGTATGTTGCGATTTTACAGTCCGGTTTTATGGGCATATAATATACCGGTGCTATGGTTGCCATACTTTGAAATGCCAGACCCGGGCGTAAAATACAAGACTGGATTTTTAACACCAGATTTTGAATCAACCAATAAAATGGGAACACAAATAAACATCCCATTATATGTGAACTTTTCAGACACCCATGACATGACGGTTAAACTGTCGTATCTGACCAAAGAAAACCCACTGTTTCAAATTGAACATCGGTTAAATGCGATGCATTCTGAATATGAAACACAGGCATCATATACGTATAACAAGGCGGGTGAAAGTCGTTGGCACATATTTAATGATGACGTAATAGAATTAGGAGATAATGCACGAGCAACAATATTCCTGGAACGCGCATCGGATAGGACATATCTGCAAAAATACGGATTTTACAGTGATCAGCCATACTTGGATTCGGGGGCAAAACTGGAATTATTTGGACAATCTGCATATGCAGTTGCCGACATGCATATATTCCAAGAAATGCGTTCTGAATACGGCGGAAACTCCACAATCCCAAGCGGGAACATTTTGCCAAATATTCGTGGCGTATACCAAACACAGCCGTTATTTGACGAAACATATATGACATTTATCACAGACATATTGGGTGTGTCTGGGGACGGCATGTCATCACAGCGTGTGACCGGGGATGCACGCATTACATCACCATGGACATTGTGGGGGGGCAATCGATTAACCTTGTCCTTGGATGCACGATATGATTTATATCATTTTGATAATACCGACTTTGTCGATGCGGCCGACTTTTCGGGATATAAAAACCGTTTTCTGCCAAGTGGGTATGTTGAATGGGGATTGCCTTTGTTCCGTCCATCACAAACATGGACCCAGGTTATTGAGCCACGCGCACGTTTGACAGTTATGCGCAAGACCGAGGAAGAACAATTTGGTTCAAATACCGATTCTGCTGGTACATTTTTATCGGATTCAACATTATTTTCAGACAATAGATTCTCTGGATATGATTTATGGGAAAATGGAACATTTGCAGATTATGGTGTACGATATTCCGCATTTAACAATGAAAACGGCACCAATGCAGAGGTATTCTTGGGGCAAGCATATGATTTAACAGACCGTGCAAAAACCCTGGATCCAAACAGCGGTTATCATCACGGCGCATCAGACTATGTGGGCCGTATAGGATACAACAATAACAAATGGTTGGATGTGGCAACACGTTTCAGATTCGACAGAACAGATTTATCCCTGAGACATATGGAAACTTCGCTGCATATTGGTGGGGCGAAAAACTTCTTGAATATTGGACATATATGGTCACAGCAGTTTGAAGAAACACTGGCCAAAGAAGATAATATTAACGAAGCCGTTATTGGTGCCGGCATTCAATTGTCCAATCGGTGGGCACTGCGATGGAATGGCATATACAATATGACATTCGGAGATTTTCAGCGACACACCGGTGGTTTGTTCTATGAACACCCATGCTATTATTTGTCTGTTGAATACCGTCGCGATAATGCGGTCAAAGAAGACTATGAAGGAACAACAACATTCCAGTTCAGATTTGGAATGAGTATTGATGGCCAAAGATATTAAAAAAGCGCAAAGGAAAGAGAAACAAATGAAAAAGGCACTGATATTTTTATCAATGATGATTGCGATGCCAGCATATGCAGCATCAGTTGTTGCAACGGTTAATGGTAAACCAATTACAGATACCGATATAACATCGCGTACAACCCTGATGGCTAAACAAGGCAAAACTTCATCAGACAATCGTCGTGTCGCGTTGAATGCAATTATTGATGATGCGGTTAAATTAGCACACGCTTCAAATGTTGGCGCCACCCCAAGCGATGCCGACGTTGATAAAGAATTACAGAAAATGAACCTGGGGGAATTGACAGCTGCAGAAAAAGATATGGCGCGCAGTGCACTTAAATCTGAAATCGCCTGGCAGGTATTGGTTGCGCATACAATTGTGCCAACAATTGACGTCACCGCAGATGAAATTAATGCGGAAAAAATATCTCTGGCGACCGAACATGGGTTGCCGATTGAAATGACGATTGTGCGCCTGGTTAACATCCCAGATACGATTGCAAAAAAACTGACAAGACCAAAATCTTGTGATGATGCAATAAAAATGGCCGAAGACCTTGGGGGGGTGCCACAAAAATTTACCGCAATGCAATATGAATTAGCGGCGGATGTGCGCGAACGTGTGGCGGGGTTGAAAAAATTAACCTGGTCAACGCGGGTGGATGGAAATATTTTATTGGTATGTGATGCAAAAAAAACAAAAGAATATGGGGACCTGGACAACATAATAAAACAAAACGCGATATTTAAATCCGCTATGTTCCAGGCAGACCAGCAACTGAAACAATTACGCCGCAAAGCGGTGATTGTTATTAACGACGACAGATACAAGTTATAAATATGACAAAACCGATACTTTTTAATTTAACTGATGCAGAATTAACCCAGTTCTTGGGCGATATGGGCCAGCCAAAGTTTCGTGCAAAACAAATTCGCGAATGGCTGATGCGTGGCGCGCCTGATGCAGCATCTATGAAGAACATACCGGACGTGTTGCGACGGGATCTGGATTCAGTTGCCCAGATGTTGCCGGTAAAAATTATAAAAAAACTGCAATCGGCAGATGGTGAAACTACGAAATTCTTGTTGGAACTAGTCGACGGTGAAACCATTGAATGTGTTTTAATGCGCACAACATATGGTAACAGTGTCTGTGTCAGTTCCCAGGCAGGATGCGCAATGGGTTGCCGTTTCTGTGCCAGTACTTTGCTGGGACTGAAACGCAATTTAACCGCCAATGAAATATTTGCACAAATTCTGGTTGCACAATGGGAATTGCGTAGCGATAAATTTAGTGATAAACCAATTCGTCCAAATGGCGATGCGAATAACAACGATGTGTCTCATATTGTTATTATGGGTACAGGCGAACCATTACAAAACACAGAAAATGTAATAGACTTTATAGAACGCGCAAATCGTGATATGGGCATTGGGTGGCGCCGAATAACGGTTTCTACGTGTGGTATTGTGCCGGGTATTGAGCGATTGATTGAATGGGGTCGACCGATTAATTTGGCGATATCTTTGCACGCACCAACGGACGAATTACGTTCGCAAATTATGCCAATTAATAATAAGTACAAGTTAAGCCAGGTTCTGGATGCGGCATGGCGTTTTACCGACACACATAATCGTCAGTTAATGATTGAATACATATTACTGGGGCGTCGCAACGAAAATGGTGACACAGAATTATATAACGCGACGCCTGAATATGCCGAAAAACTGTCTGAATTATTGGCGGGAAAAAATTGTATGGTAAATCTGATTCCGTGGAATGCGGTTGATGAACGTGATTTTGCGTCCCCATCGGGGAACGCGGTACATCGTTTCCAGGATATTCTTATTAAAAATGGTATCCATACACGAATTCGTCGCGAACGCGGTACAGATATTGGTTCGGCGTGTGGTCAATTACGCCTTAATAACGCAAAGTAAAAATCCCGCGTTACGCGGGATTTTTATTTCTTAGAACCCTTTTGGGGTTTCCATTTTTACCTTGGACACTTTTTTATCAAGTGCTTTTACAATCTCGTCTGTGATATCCAGATTTGCCGCATCGGCACCCGTACGTGCAAAACGACCATCGACGACCAAAGATAATTTCTTTTTCGCGATTGTACCCTCTATAATCGGGTCCAGATGTTTTGTTTGAACATCATTTAAGGCCTTCTGGAAGGACATTTCAATGCTCTGTGCGCGTTCGCTCAAATCACGCTGTAATTCATTTACACGACCCTGATAATCAACGACACGACGTTGCAAGGCCTCGCGAGAAAGAACATCCTGGGATTTTTCAATTTCTGCTTTTTCTTTTTCTAATTCTTTCTGGCGTTTGGTCAATTCATCGCGTAATTTTGATTCATAATTTTCTTTCTGTTTACGCAAATCTTTTAATGCAACCGCATCATTTTGAATTGCATCCATACGAATAACCGCGATTCGCAGGTCTGACGCATTTGCCGCATCTGTCGATACCATTTCCATTGATTCTTCGACCGATGCCCCCGAATTACCATTCAGGCTTGATACCAACCACACACCACACGCCGCAACCGCAATAACAATTGCCGCAATTATGCCGGTTTTTGCATAACTTTTGGCCGCTAGATTTACATTTGTTTTTGTTGCCATTTTTCCATCCTTTTAGTTTTTTTGTTTTAGCAATTCAACTATAACAATAAAAAATATAAATGAAAAGAGAAACTTGTCCCAACACAATATATGCAAAAAAATCCCGCCAATAGCGGGATTTAAATATCAATTACAACACTATTATTTAACAGTTGTTGTTGCGTTACGATTCCATTTCCAGACTTCTTCGCCAGAACCCTGAACCAATGGGCGTTCTTTACCATAAGAAATGGTCGAGATACGTTTTGCATCAATACCGTCTTTTACCAGAACTTGCTTGGCAGCGTTGGCACGTTTTGCACCCAAAGCCAAGTTGTATTCTGTGGAACCGCGTTCGTCGCAGTTACCAGCGATTTGGATTTTAACGTCTTCGTGGTTCTTCATATACAAAGACTGACCCAGCAGATTGTTTTCTGCATCTTCGGAAATTTCAGCAGAATTGAACGCAAAGAATACGCGCTGTTCGTTTAAATCAGCAGGTTCAACGATGCTGGAACCACCACAAGCAGCCAACAGCCCCGCAACACCAGCCAACATAGCAAAGTTTTTAATTTTCATGAAAATACTCCCTTGAGTTTCTGTTGCTCGTGGTCTATTGTATAATAAAACTTATGAAATATCAAGGAAAAACAAAAATGACAGACGGAACATTGCGGGATTTGTATTTGGCTGGGATTCGTTGGGAAATAACCGATGTGCCGTTGGTGCGGGCAAATCTTGTCACACAATCGCAAGCGGTCGCCCCAATTGTCGATACCACGGGACGGACCGCGACATGCGTTGTACCACCAATCGCCCCAACAACACCAATGACAAAGAATACCGCAGAGTCAATGGCGGCACGTCCAACAGATATAAATGCACTGAACCGTATGATTTGCGAATTTAATCATCCGCTGCGCGCAGGTGCAACAAACACAATTCCGCTTCACATCGCCCAAAATCCAAACGGTATGATTGTCATCACAGATATGCCGTCGGCAGATGATGATGCGGCGGGTGCAATTCTGACGGGCGCGAACGGTGATTTAATGGACAAGATGTTGACCGCAATTGGAATGAGTCGTGATAATGTATCTATTCTGCCAATGCTGTTTTGGCGAACTCCGGGGGGACGCACACCATCACGCGACGAAATTGATTTAGCACGTCCATTTGTAAATCGTGCAATTGAATTATTGAAGCCACGTGTGATTTTAACATTGGGAACCCTGCCGGCGGCAGAGATTGCTGGGATTAATCTGGGGCGATCGCATGGTGAGTCAGTACAAATGAAAGACGGCACAGCAGTAATGCCAATATACCACCCAAATTATCTTATACTGAAACCAGCAGCCAAGCGTGATGTATGGAATGCGTTGCAAAATGTACAAAATTTGTTGAAAAACGCGTAAAAATAATTAATAATTCGCGCATAGTGTATCAAAGGAGCCTACTATTAAACCAACAATGAACCGTGATAATCGCCGCGATGCCGGCCCACGTATGAACAATCGGATTACATCTAAATCCGTTCAGGTAATTAGCGCAGATGGCCAAAATCTGGGTATTATGTCAACCGCAGACGCAATTGCGATGGCGATGGATATGGGACTGGATTTAGTCGAAATGAACGCAAATGGTCCAACACCTATTACAAAAATTATGGACTATGGCAAATTCAAATACGAACAAAAAAAACGCGCATCTGAGGCCAAAAAAAATCAAAAAACCACAGAAATGAAAGAGGTTTGGGTAAAACCATTTATTGAAGAAAATGACCTGAACATCAAAATGAAAAAGGTTCTGGAATTTTTGGGTGACGGGAACAAGGTTAAAATCGCCGTTATGACCAAAGGGTCCAAGAAAGTTTTGGCCCGTGGCAAGGATGCGGTGCCTGAATTATTTGCACGTATTTTAGAAATTGTTGGTGAACGCGGAACACTGGAATCAAAATCAAAGCCCGACGAACGGACAAAATCCATTATCGTTGCACCGGCCAAGGCCACAAAGTAAACTTAACAAAAAAACTGGCGATGCCAGTTTTTTTATTCTATAATCGGGCTATGTCAAAAATACTATCTTTTTTATTTGGCCCAAAAGCTGCGAGAACGACGGCGGGGGCGTTGGCTGAAAAATTCGGTCTTAAATTGCAAGGGGATAAAAACGCACCGGTGCGTGGCGTTGCTCCGATTGCGGATGCGCGCGCAGGACAGTTGGCGTTTTATTCAACGGAACGAAACAGTGCGGCATTTAAAATCCTGCCGATAGATGTGTTGAAAAACACCCGTGCAACGGTGATTTTATTACAACCAGATCAGGTGGCAGATGCGCCGGCGGGGGCGACGTTGCTGATTACGGACAGTCCACGTGGAAATATTGTAAAAATCTTGGGTGAAATATATCGTGAAAAACCACGCTTTGGCATTCATCGTAATGCAGATGTTGCACGTGGGGTTTTCTTTCGCAAAAAACGTACGGTCTATGTTGGACAATTTGCAACGATTGAACGTGGCGCGGTGATTGAGGCGGATGTCAAAATCTATCCAAATGCATATATTGGGCGCAATGTTGTCCTGGGGCGGGGCACGGTTGTTCAAACCGGTGCACATATTGAAAACGCAACAATTGGCGCGGACTGTGTAATTAACGCAAATGCCGTTATTGGCAAGGATGGATTTGGTTACACCCGTCAAAATGGCAAGAATGTATTTATTCCGCACGTGGGTCGTGTGGTTATTGGCGACCGGGTATCGATTGGTGCAAACACCTGTGTTGATCGTGGCGCTATGACGGACACACGTATTGGAAACGGAACGAAAATTGACAACCTGTGTCAGATTGCACACGGTGTTGTTGTCGGGGATGAATGCTTTATTGCGGCGGGCGTGGGCCTGGCGGGTGGCATTGTAATTGGTGACCGTGCATTATTGGGCGGTCATGTTGGCGTTGCCAATGGTGTAAAGATCGGCAATGATGCATCGGTCGGCGCAAACAGTGGTGTTTTCAGAAATATCCCAGATGGACAATCACATATGGGCTATCCGGCGGGTCCGGGCACAGAATTTATGCGCCACTATGCCTGGTTAAAAAAGAATGTAAAGAAATAGACATAGGGAGACATAAATATGATTGATGCCAAGGGGGTTGAGGCCGTTATCCCACATCGTGGAAATATGCGCCTGGTTGATGAAATTCGTGAATATTCGGATACGTCTGCGGTTGGAATAAAATATGTGCGCGATGACGAATTTTGGTGCGCGGGTCATTTCCCAGACAAACCAATTATGCCCGGTGTTTTACAAGTAGAGGCATTGGCACAAACGGCGTGCTTTGTTGCGTTTAAACGCATGGACCCAGCCGAGGCCGCCCAAACATTGGGATATTTCACCACAATGGAAAAGATTAAATTTTCACACATGGTTCATCCTGGTGACAAATTGGAATTGCATGTGGAATTAATAACCAGCAAGATGAGATTATACAAATTCCATGGTATCGCAATGGTGTCTGGTAAAAAGGTAGCAGAGGCAACATTTACCGCCGTCTTGCAAAATCGTAATTTATAAAAATCCCGGCAAAGCCGGGGATTTTTATAAACACGCGAATGCCGCACTGTTGTTTTTAAGCACAAACCACCCCATTCGATAATCTGTGGCGTATACGGTTACCAAAAACATCGCGATTATTGCAATCACCATCGCAACATTGGCACGATTGCCGCGCATTGCATAAAGCGCAATATTATAAAACAAAAATAAAATATAAACATCTACCAGGATACTGATAATCCATAATGATGTACAATTAAATGCCAGCGCATTAACACCCAATATCACCGGATACATAAAGAATACAGACGCCAATGCCTTTATCGCGATTTCCCAATCACGTTCGCCACCCGTGATTTCAGACACCAGCATCAATAATCCACCCATAACAAACAATACACCAACCGCCATAACCGGGGCGACAATCAAAGCACTGAACAATGCGCCAACTGTAAACGATGCGCCAGTCAACATATTAATGCCAAAAACCAATAATCCGCCCAGCAATCCCCAAAGAAAAGCCTTGAACATAGCTTCTTCCATATTGCCGTCGGCAACAATCTTTGTAAAAAAGCGGCGAGGATTTATAACTACATCACGAACGTGTTTTATTGCGCGCTTGAACTTTTTTATCATTTTGTACCCCCAGATTTGATTATTTATATTTTTGCTTTATAATTACAAAAAATCAATGGAAAAAGTGATGTTAAAAGTAACCATAGCCGGACGTCCCAACACGGGCAAGTCCACATTATTTAACGCCCTGACGGGAACACGTGATGCACTGGTGCATGATCGCCCCGGGGTTACACGCGACTGTATCGATGGTACGTTTTCAGACCGTCCATATAAACTGATGGATACGGCGGGCCTGGAAAATGCAAAAAATGGTATCGCGTTGGATTCAACAAATATGGCAATTGACGCAATATGCGCGGCCGACGCGGTATTATTCGTTGTCGATGGGCGCGTAGGACTGACAAACGAAGATTTGGACTGGGCGCGCCTGGTTCGTCGCAAGACAAAGGCCCCCGTATTATTATTAGTCAACAAATCAGAATCCGGTAAACGTATGGCGGATGTTCACGATTTCTACAAGTTGGGCTTTGGCGAACCACAAATGATTTCAGCAGAACACAAGCGTGGTTTTGATGCAATATATGATTTTCTGGACAAGATTGCGGGGGATGCGGCCGATGCACCAATCCCGGTAAAAGCGGCCGACACGCGTGTAAAAATCGCGATTATGGGTCAACCCAATGTTGGTAAATCAACGCTGGTTAATCGTGTATTGGGTACCACGCGTCAGATTGTTATGGACGCACCAGGCATTACGCGTGACACGGTAAAAATTCCAACAAAATTCTATGGCCGTGATATTGTTTTGATGGATACGGCGGGGCTGCGTCGCAAGGCGGGTGTCAAAGATGACGTTGAAACGCTGTCCGCATTAAAATCCCTGGATGCGATTGGCAAATCAGACGTTGTAATCTTGGTTGTTGATGCAACAAAAAATATTGAAAACCAGGCATTGGGGATTGCTGGACGTGTTTATGATGCGGGTAAAATATTATGTGTTGCGTTAAACAAGTGGGATTTAATAGAGCCAGCGGAACGTGATGAAAAATTATTAAAATTAAAGCATCAGTTTTCAAATTCTTTCCATCAGATTATAAAGCCGTTAATCCTGGCGATATCTGCGGAAACAGGCAGTGGTGTTCAAAACCTGTTCAAGCGCGTTTATGAACAATGGGATATTTCATCAGCCCAGGCCCCGACCAGTCTGATAAACCGAATTGTCGAAAAACTGGTTGCAGAGCGTCAGCCACCTATGTCGCGATTAAAACGCCCAATGAAGATTAAATTCGCACGTCAAACGGGCCGTCATCCAATGCGCATAACGATAAATGTCGGTGGGGCGTCTGATATCCCAGAATCTTATACACGGTATTTACGTCGTGGAATTGCGACGGCTTTAAAGTGGGAACACCTGCCCATTGTAATTGAATATGAAAAATCTGATAATCCATTCGACTGACATAGATAAAAAACCCGGCGTTTGCCGGGATTTTTATTACAAACCCATTTTTTCACGCATTTCACATAACACAGGGGTCGGCACATTCAATGCACGCGCACGCGCAATCAATCCGCCCAGGGCAAACAAACCTTCAACCGTGCCAGCGGGTGGCAAACCACGAGCAATTGCCGCGCCCCCCGAATAATTACGACTGGTTGGAGATGTCGCAGATAGGAATAAGTCCCCTATTCCGCACAGACGTAAAAACGTACGGGTTTGTGCCCCCGATGCAATTCCTAAATCCACCACCTCGTTCCAGGCGCGTGTAAACAGCATTGCACGATCGTTTTCACCACGGCATGCAACAGAATTATAACCGCAAATCAATGCGACCGCATTCTTGCCCATACCGCATAATTCTGTGCCGATGATGTCATCGCTGGTTTCTATATACAATTGATTCAAGATTTGCTTACCAATACTTACAACCGCATCACTGCCAGCTAGGGTTGAACCTGTGGGGATACCTTGGGCAACCTCGGCGGCGAATTGTGGACCAGACAACACCCCAAAAGATTCACATTCCGGCAATTCGTCACGTAACATTTCAGATGTAAATGCACCAGTAGAACTTTCAGCACCCTTGGTACAAATAATCATTGGTTGGCCAGCATAAAAATCGCGCGCTTTACGCAGAGTTTCCCTGAAAAAAGCCGCCGGTGTCACAATCAACCACGCCTCGCTGTCACGCATTTGCTCCATATCTGGTGTAACGGTTATATTAGACGGCATTTCAACACCTTCAAAATGCTTGTATTCACAATCATAAGACCATAAAACGACATCTGCGCCACCACGCGCAACAGCAATCGCCAATGCAGTGCCCCAGGCCCCTGCCCCAATTACAGATACTTTCATTTTAGATTCCTTAGTTTTCTTTGAATTTCGGGAACAACAACCATACCGTCATCAGATAATTCAATTGCGCGATTATAAGCATCGCGCGCACGGTCACAGTCCCCAACCCGTTCATATAAATCACCCATAATGTCAAATAATGATGAACAGGTGTTTGATACCTCGCCTACCCGGGATAATAATTCCAGAGCAGCATCAGCCCCCTCGCGCGTGGCAACAACCCGCCCCAGAGTGTCCCACGCAAACACATCTGATGGATTTTGACGAACCAGCCCCATCGCATAATCATATGCGTTTTCAATTTCACGGTCCTGGGCCGCCCAAATTTTCGCTTGTAAAGATAAAATATCCGCATCCGCCCCCAACGTACGAGATGCTGCATGTAAATCAGATTGCGCATCGTTATATTTTCCAAATGCGTAATTTATCTGGGCACGCGTCTTGTATAAAAACGAACGCCCTATTTCGCCAAGACTATCCGCTTCCAACGCACGATTTACAACACGCAACGCATCACGACGATTGCCGTTTTGAATAGAACGCGAAACCGCCGAATTTATTGCCGGTACAAACAATGGATTCCTGTCCAGAATAGAAATTAATTTCTGTACATCGCTATCTCGTTCCGCGATGCGTAAATCCGCAAATAATTTAAATGGCGAAGATGGAGAAATCTTATCAAAACAAGCCTGATAATCACCACTGTTTGTATAAAAATATTGCCCCAAATAATAGTTTAAAGCATCACTGTTTTTTGCATCTGGCGCGGTTATCTCGGCAAAACGCAAGAACAGCATCGCCAAATCTGAATACATCATAATTTGCGTATGCGACACACTTTGTACCAGATTGAACGCCAGTTGATTCTTATACCCAGAAAACGTTTCCCAGGCTGGAAAATCATTAAAATCTGCCATAAACATTCCGCCTGGACGCGCAACAAAATCATCGTGCAAGATTCGCGCATCTTCGAACAATTCGAAATGATTATAAAACGACATCAAGTACATATAATCATTTAAATTCATAAAATCTGGATGCACCTTGGCAAATTCGATATTTGCTTGGTCTATATTGCCCAGTTCTGCATATATTTGACCGCGAGCAAACGCCTTCCAAGAATCGTTAGTTGAAAGCCGGTCGATAAACTTGAACGTGTTTGTACGCCAATCATTTGGTATCGCAGACCATATACGAAACGGTGCAGAAAGTGCGGACTCATCCGTTTTGTGACGATTATGAAACGCCTTCCAATCGTCTTGGGTGACAAGATACGCGTCATAAATTATCTTGGCTGCGGCGCCCTTCTCTGACTTTAGAAGTTTTGCATCAGACGGCATTTTACCACTTAGAAATTCAGATAAAAATTTTGTATTCTGAACAGTTGTGTATTCGGTATGTGTCAAGATATCCGAAAAACGCGCTGCATTTTCAAAATCATTAACGTAAATTGCGTGCTGGGCCGCTAAGAAAGCACCGTACTGGGTCGTTGGAAACGTTGCCTGGGGGGGGTCGGAATATTTTGCCATATGCGAAAACATTATCCCACTCAGAACCGCAACAACCGCAATTAAACCAACACCTATAAATATTTTTTCGACTTTCCTCATAATTGTGTTAGAATACCGCTTATGAGCAATAAAGTCAAATTTGAACGATACGAAAAGCTGCTGCGCGAATGGTCAACACGCATGAATCTTGTTGCACCCAGCACACTAAATGACATACAAACACGTCATATTGCCGATTCCGCACAATTGGCGGACGTCCTGCCACAGAATGTAAACATTATAGATATGGGCAGTGGCGCAGGTTTTCCGGCCGTCGTATTGGCAATTTTAGGTTGGAATGTAACATGCGTTGAGTCAATCGGGAAAAAAGTTTCATTCTTGCGCGCTGTAAAAGACGAACTAGGACTAGACAATCTTGAAATTTATCACGGTAGACTGGAAGATTTTGTCCGGCAAATGCCGGCAAATTCACACAATTTTGCATTCACCGCACGCGCATTTGCTTCACTAACCAAAATCATGGACTATGTTGCGCATACAAAATACCGGCTTTTTCTATTAAAAGGCCGGGAAATAGAATCCGAAATTAACGATGCGAAACGCAAATATAAATTTAATTATGACCTAACACCGTCTAAAACAGGCGATGGTTTTATCATTTCGGTGCGTTTTGACCGGTGATTTCATATGAAACCATTAACAATTTATTGTTTTAAGTTCGTTTTTGCACCTTTGCCGGCATTCGCCGGCTTTTTCGCATATTTTTCACACTCAAGAAACAACCAGACTATTTCACATGAAATCATAAATAATTTATTGAATATACGTCATTTTAACATTCATATTTAATACCTTGACCGAATCGACTGTTTTTTATAATCTTTAAAAGAAGTTAAATTAAATTCTTAGGAAAGAGAAAATGGTTCAAATTATCGCATTTGCAAATCAGAAAGGCGGTGTTGGTAAAACAACAACCGCAATTAACATTGGCTCTTCTTTGGCGGCTATCAAGCGCCGAGTCTTGTTAATCGACCTGGACCCCCAGGGAAATGCCGGCACAGGGTTGGGATTTGTTCGTGCCGACCATCGCCAAAGCGCATATGGCGTTATTATGGGTACAGCAAATATCGCAGACAATATATTATCGACCGCGGTCCCAGGATTGCATTTATTGCCCTCTTCCCAGGCATTGGCCGGCTTGGAAATTGATTTATTAGGGATGGAAAATCCAGAATTTCGTCTGCGTGATGCAATAAACACAATCGCAGAACATTACGATTATATTCTTATCGATTGTCCACCGGCACTAGGTTATTTGACCGTTAACGCTTTAACTGCCGCAAATGCGGTTATAATCCCGCTACAATGCGAATTTTACGCACTGGAAGGATTAACCCAATTAACAGACACAATCGCCGCAGTGCGTCAAAAATGGAATCCGAACCTGGAAATTTTGGGCGTTTTGTTAACAATGTATGCGAAACAATATGGTCTGACACGTGCGGTCGAAGAAGACGTACGCAAGGCATTTGGTGATACCGTATTTAAAACCGTTGTACCACGTAATGTTCGCGTATCCGAGGCCCCCAGCCACGGTAAACCCGCCCTATTCTATGATTTTAAATCACCCGGGGCCCAGGCGTACCTGTGCGTTGCAACCGAAGTAATTCAAAGAACCGAAGGAATCGAAAATGGCGACAAATAAGTTTGGATTAGGACGCGGATTAGCAGATTTACAAATGGCCAAAGGTGCAATCCCAGACATATCCGTTTTAACGGGCGCAGAACGCGTTGTTGTAAAACAAATCCCGTTGGCACAAATTGGTGCAAATCCCGACCAGCCACGCAAAACGTTTAATGACGACGAACTGAATGATTTGGCGGCATCGATTCGCGAAAAAGGTGTATTACAACCAATCCTGTTACGTACGGTTACGGGGCGCCCATATATGTATGAAATCGTTGCCGGCGAACGCAGATACCGCGCCAGTAAATTGGCGGGCCTGAACGAAATTCCCGCATTGGTAAAAACATTAAGCAACGAAAACGCAATGGAAATTGCGCTGATTGAAAATGTTCAGCGCGAAAACTTGAACCCAATAGAAGAGGCCGATGCTTACAAAAACCTGATGACAGAGTGTGGATATGAATTGGGTGATGTCGTACGTTTAATTGGTAAATCAGAAAGCTATATTCGCAATATTATGCGCATTAACAACCTGCCAGAATCTGTAAAGACATTGGTTGCATCCGGGGAAATATCCGCATCACACGCACGCACAATTGCAGTTGCCGATAATCCAGAAGATTTAGCGCATAAAATTATAAGCGAAAAGATTTCTGTGGCCGACACTCAACGCATGGTAAACAATGGCAAAAAAGCCGGAAAAAGCCGGGAAAAAATATCCAAAACAATCGATCCAAAAATTGTTCGCGAGATGGAATCAAATGTCACAAAAAACATTGGCGCACCGGCAAAAATCATCGAACGCCGGGGCGGGGCGGGGCAGATTGTTATTTCGTTCGCAACGCGAATCCAACTGGAAGAATTGATAAAAAAACTGTCATAAAAAGACCGGCAAATGCCGGCTTTTTTTATATTTTATTTAACAAAAATTTTCTTTAAATTTATCACATATTGGCGCAATTGTTCGTATCGGGCCCGTTGCACTAAATCGTGTCTAATTGCCGGCAAATCCCGGGGATTTCCATCCTTGTCACGCCATGGTACCGTTATCTTGCGACCGGAATTTTCACCCAGTGTCACATTACCTGCGGCATCAAACGCCATCAAAACGTTCGCGTCATCATTTATTATTTCAAATGTTGGATTAGCACTGTGAAATGCCTCTGGTAAATTCTGGGCGCGACCACCGGCAAAAAGTAACGCATCAAATGATGGACGCAGGGCCACACACCGATTAATAACGTGCAACGGTATCGCGTTTCCAGACTTTGCCATAATATAGGCGTCTTCGATTCTTGTGTTTCGAGTAGCTAATAGTTTAGCCAGCAGTTCTTTATAAAGAGCATCTTGCCCCATAAAGCCAGATATATGAACCAAAATCGTTGGCTTGTTTTTATTGCGGCGCGCCAATTCACAGATTATTTCATATGTGTTTTCCAGCGCATTTGGATGGTATTTATCCAACGACAAAGATAATTGATACGGCAAACGGCGGTACCCCGAACAACGTTCATTCATATTGATTAAATCTGGGACAATTTTGGTACGCAAGTCTTTATTACGAATCCACGCGCCATTTGTTTTTATATCCAGACTAATCCCACGTTCTGCGATATAGTTTACCAAATCAGGAACATAATACGGCATATCAAATTTATAAGATGCCATTATTTCGCCACCAGTCAAGACTATTTCATCTGTAAATTTTGGGTCTGGCTTGGCGGAATCCGTATAAAATTTTATAACATCGGCCGGAATAAATTCAGCCGGACGATTTTTGCCCGCAGACTCACAACAATGCGGACAATTGTACCAGCACCAATGCGTAGTCTTGAAAATCATAACATATGGCAATTTACGCACAGGCACACCCACCGGTAAAAGCCGGTCAATTGCATATTCTAAATACTGTTTTATCTTTGACATAATACTTATTATTTTATCACCAAATACTTATTTGTCAATTAGTATATAAATCAATTTATCTGCTTTGTTTTTTTATGATATAATATACAAGAAACACAGGGACAGAGAGTTATGAAAAAATCATCCGAGATTATCATTTCGCTGAAAGACATTAACAAAAGTTTCCCACTGGAACTGGGGGGCGAGCAACAGGTTTTATTCGACATCAATTTCACGGTCAAGGCCGGTGAATTTGTTGCGATTATGGGGCCGTCTGGATCTGGGAAATCAACCTGTATGAATATCATTGGCGCGCTGGATACACCGACCAGTGGGGTGTACGAACTGTATGGCAATGATGTGACTGGATTAAGTACGGATGAATTAGCATTGGTGCGAAATGAATATATTGGCTTTGTTTTTCAACAGTTTAATTTATTACCAAAGCGCAGTGTATTGGACAATGTAATGTTGCCACTGATGTATCGCGGTATGACACACGAAGAACGCGAACGGCGTGCGCGCGAAATGTTAAAGCGTGTGGGACTGGAAAACTTTGCATCTTATTTACCAACACAATTATCGGGTGGTATGAAGCAACGCGTCGCGATTGCACGCGCATTGGCGGGCGAACCAAAGTTAATCCTGGCGGACGAGCCGACAGGCGCGCTAGACAGTAAAATGGGTAATGAAATATTGAAATTCTTCAAGGAATTAAACAAAGACCTGGGGATTACTATTGTTATGATTACACACGAATTTGATATTGCAAAATATGCAGACAGACTGATTCACATTCGTGATGGAAAGATAAACTATGACGGAAAAATCCCAAAGAACGACAACAACTTATAATATCGGGGCAGGGCGCAAATATGAGCATAAATGACATTCTAAAAGAATCTTGGTTGTCCATCAGTGGAAATAAAATCCGTTCATTCCTGACCGTGTTGGGGATTATTATCGGGGTTATGGCGGTGGTGATTATGGTGGCGGTTGGCGAAACCGTTCAGCATCAAATCACAGACCAGTTTTCGTCGCTGGGGACAAATACAATTATGATTCGCGCAGGCGCCGCACAAAGCGCAGGTGTGCGTACGGGAAATCGTCAAACATTAACCATAGACGACGCACAATTTATCGCAAAATTACCAGATGTTATGGCGATTACACCGGTTCAGCCTGGTTCAGCCCAGGTTATTTATGGAAATAAAAACTGGGGCACATCTATGATGGGGGTGTACCCAGACTATATGACCGTGCAAAATATTGAAATGGAATATGGAACATTCTTTGATATGTCCGCGGTGCGAAATGCGTCAACCTATGCCATTATTGGACCAGAAACGGCCGAGGAACTGGGGTTACCACAAAATCCTGTGGGCGAGGTTATTCGTATCCAAAATACTCCGGTCACAATCATAGGCGTTACAAAGGCCAAGGGAGATTCGGCCATGGGCAGCCAAGATGATATGGTGATTGTGCCAATTACGACCCTAAAAAAACGCTTACAGGGGTCCAGGTTTCCAAATTCGGTTAATATGATTGCGCTTAAACTTTATCCAGAATCTGATAACGCTTTGGCGATTGAACAAATTACAACCTTGTTACGTCAACGTCACAGATTAAAAGACGATGTGGTGGATGATTTCCAAATTATGGATATGAAACAAATTATGGAAACCATGAATACCGTGACTGGTTATATGAAATTGCTGTTGATTGCAATTGCGGCGGTATCATTATTGGTTGGCGCGATTGGTATTATGAATATGATGCTGGTGTCGGTTGCGGAACGCACGCGCGAGATTGGTATCCGCAAGGCAATTGGTGCCCGTGAACGTCATATTATTATCCAGTTCCTGGCAGAATCAATTATGATTTCTTTCCTGGGGTCTATGATTGGATTGATAATTGGCGTTGGTTTGTCCCAGGGGGTAGGGCGCGGAATACTGGGGTATAATGTTCCATTTAGTATTTGGCCAGTTGTATTATCGGTATCGGTTGCGGTTGTGGTGGGCCTGGCGTCGGGGGTTATGCCGGCAATGAAGGCAGCTAAACTAAACCCAATTGACAGTCTTAGATATGAATAAAACAATGCCGGCGTTTGCCGGCATTTTTATTATTTTTCAAACACTGTATTTAATTGTGTGTTTACACGATAAAACGTTGTGCACTTGGATAAATCTTTTAAGCGACGTGCACCAACATATGTCATACACGAACGCAAGCCCCCCAAGATATCTTGTAACAGGCGGTCAATTGATGGTTTAAGAGGTACTTCTACAAAGCGACCCTCGCTGGCGCGATACGATGGCATTCCGCAATAGTGCGTTTTTTGTGCGTACTCGGATGACATTCCATAGAAAACTTTGAACTGTTTTGTTTCAATAATAAATTCGCCGTTTTCATCCAACTGGTTCGTTTGATATCTTTTTGTGATTATGTCACCAGATACCTCGGGGCAACCGGCAAAAAATCCACCCATCATCACAAAATCTGCACCGGCACCAAATGCCTTGGATACGTCGCCAATATGGACAATACCACCATCTGAACAAATCATACCACCAATGCCGTGGGCAACATCGGCACATTCAAAAATAGTGGACAATTGTGGACGACCAACACCGGTCATACGACGTGTGGTACAGGCACTGCCACTGCCGATGCCACACTTGATAATGTCGGCACCAGATAATATTAAATCTTCGACCAATTCGGCCGTCACTGCATTGCCAACCATCAACAAAATATCTGGATATTTTTGACGCATACGAATAACCAGGTCTTTGACACGTGGAATATACGCGTTTGGAACATCAATACATACGTTGCGACATTTGTCTGGGAAACGGGTTAATATTTCATCCATCTTGGCAATATCATCATCGCGCAGACCCATTGATAAAAATACATATTCGCTGCAATCATTTTCTGTGATAAATTTAATCAATTCATCCAAAGAATAATGTTTATGCAAACAACAAAACATTTTTTGTTGCATCATATGCCGCGCAATTTCAAACGTTCCAACCGTTGCCATATTCGCAGTAATTACACCAGTCCCCGTAATTTTACGCGGACACCATTTGAATTTATATTCACGTGTCACATCCGTTTCAGAGCGCGAGTTTATATAAGAACGCTTTGGCTTAATCAAAACATCTTTAAAATCAAGTTCGGTTTGTTCATAAATTTTCATCAAAAAATTCCTTTGCTGTTACATTTCAGTCTAGGAAAAACACACCATAAAATCAAATAAAAACGCCGGCGTTTGCCGGCATTTTTTATTAATACATTGTCTGTAAAATGTGACGGTTTTTATCCAGACTGGATAACATCTTGCCACTGCCACAAGCAACACAGGCCAGGGGATTATCCACCAAGAACACCGGCAACCCCGTTGCCGCGCGAATTGCCGCATCCAAGCCCCGCAACATAGAACCACCACCAGTCATTGCAATACCAAGATCTGCAATATCAGCCGACAATTCCGGTGGTGTTAATTCCAGTGCCTGGCGTACAGTATCAACAATCTTGGAAACTGTCTGTGCCAAGGCAGAAGCAATCTGGGATTCTGTGATAACCGTTTCACGTGGTGTACCAGACAGTAAATCGCGTCCCTTTATCTTCATTGTTAATTCATTTGCCTTGTCCTTGGGCATAATGGCGGTGCCGATTTTTTTCTTTATTTCTTCGGCAGTATTTTCACCAATTAACAGATTCTTGTTCTTTCTTACAAAATCGATAATATCAACATCCATCTGGTCGCCGGCGGTGCGAACCGCGTTCGAATACACGATACCACCCAGGGACATAACCGCAACCTCGGTCGTGCCACCACCGATATCCAAAACCATAGACCCAACCGGTTTTTCCACCGGCAGGCCCGCCCCAATAGCAGCAGCGGTTGATTCTTCGATAATAAATACTTTGCGTGCGCCGGCGGCATCGGCAGCCTCTTGAATAGCGCGGCGTTCCACCTGGGTTGCACATGATGGCACGCAAATAATAATCAATGGCGCGGCCAATGGGTTTTTATGGTGCACCTTGCGGATAAAGTATTTAATCATTTCTTCGGCCACTTCGAAATCTGCAATAACGCCATCACGCAGTGGACGTACCGCAGAAATCGTACCCGGGGTTCGGCCAAACATTTGTTTAGCCTCGGTCCCGACGGCTAAAATTTCTTTTCGCCCAAGCAAGCGGTTCTCTGCCACCGCAACAACGGACGGTTCGTTTAATACAATCCCGCGACCCTTGACATAAATAAGCGTGTTCGCAGTTCCCAAATCAATCGCCATATCTGCGGAAAAAAATTTCATCAGCCAATTGTACATTTTTCGCCCCTAAAATCATGATTTATAAATACGTTCACGTCACTATAAAACGGGGATTGCTAAAAATCAAGACGCGGGCACAAAAAAAGTTTGACTATTTAATTTATGTGTTATTATAAGGGCTATGCGTAACACAATAAAAAAACATAGCGATTTCGCCGTTTCGCCCGATGATTTATCAGGCCTGTCGTCGTATTTTATTGTGCGGGCAAAATATGCACGTTTTCCAAATGATGCACGATATGGACTGGTTGTAACAAAACGAACTTTTAAACACGCCGTCGACAGAAATCGCGCAAAACGCCTTTTGCGGGACTGGATTCGTTTTTATAGCGACATGATGTTACCAAATATGGATTATATATTCGTGGCGCGTGCACCAATTCTAAAAGCCACCAGGGAAGAAGGACGCATCGCAATGCGCAAGGCGTTACATTGGATAAAAAAAACCTATAAAAATGAACAATCACAAAAATAATCACGGTATTGCAAAGCAGGTTGCAATGGGACTGGTACAGGTGTACCAAGCGTGTATTTCGCCATTTATTGGTGGACGGGCGGCATGTCGTTTTACCCCGTCGTGCAGCGAATATACAAAGCAAGCAATTGATAAATATGGCACATTTCGCGGAACGTGGATGGGGATAAAGCGTATTTTTCGCTGTCGACCGGGGGGCGGTTTTGGTTATGACCCAGTGCCCTGATATGCTTGACAATGTGGTACTTTGTGATAGAATTTATGGGATATGATTAAAATTTATTAAAAGGATTTATAAATGTCATTTCGTGCAACCGTGGAATCTATGTCAAAGATTATGGATGAAATGGGGATTACTGAATTAAACCTGGAACGTCAGTTCTTGTTCGGGCTGTATCGTAAACATATTCATTTATCAAAACAACAAGCTGCAACCGTTGCAGTATCCGCACCAAACATTGAATCAAAAAAAATGGGTGCAACATGCGAAGATAAAATCAATGGATGCGCATTAAAATCACCAATGGTGGGGGTTGTATACCTGGCACCAGAGCCGGGCGCAAAACCATTCGTTACCGTTGGCACATCGGTCAAGGCTGGGGACACAGTCGCACTGGTCGAAGCAATGAAAACATTTAACCCAATCAAGTCTGACAAAGACGGCACCGTCAAAGAAATTTTGGTAACAGACGGGGCGGCGGTTGAGTTTGACCAACCTTTAATCGTTATTGAATAAAATGTCACAAATAAAAAAAGTTTTAATTGCCAATCGTGGTGAAATTGCCCTGCGTATTATTCGTGCGTGTCGCGATATGGGTATACGCACGGTTGCGGTGTATTCAACCGCAGACCGGGATGCTATGCACGTACAGTTGGCAGACGAATCCGTTTGTATCGGGCCGGCGGCGGTGCGTGATTCATACCTGAATGAATCTGCGATTTTGACGGCGGCATTACTGACCAATTCGGATGCAATTCATCCAGGATATGGTTTTTTATCTGAACGTGCGGACTTTGCCCGCAAGGTAGAACAGCATAAAATGATTTGGATTGGCCCGTCACCAGATATGATTGAAAAAATGGGGGACAAGGTTAATGCCAAACGTACTGCAATTGAATGCGGGTTGCCGGTGGTACCGGGTTCGGACGGGGCAGTGATAAGTTTGGAGCACGCGATTGAATGCGCCGATAAAATCGGATATCCTGTTATGTTAAAGGCCGCAGCCGGTGGTGGCGGGCGTGGTATGCGCGCAGTTATGTCCCAGAACGACATGGCAGAGGCATATCAATTAACCCGGAACGAGGCACAGTCTGCGTTCGGTGATGATACACTTTATATGGAAAAATTATTAACCCATCCACGCCATATTGAATTTCAGGTTTTGGGCGATCAACACGGCAATGTTGTAATCTTTGGAGAACGAGACTGTTCATTGCAACGTCGTAACCAAAAGGTTATGGAAGAATGTCCCGCCGCGATTTTAACCCAAAAACAGCGCGACGATATGATAGAGGTTTGCAAAGCCGCCGCCAAAAAAATGGGTTATACAAATGCCGGTACCTTTGAATTTATGTTCGAAGATGGCAAATTCTATTTCCTTGAAATGAACACGCGGTTACAGGTTGAACATCCCGTGACCGAAATGGTATATGGTGTTGATTTAGTTCGCGAACAAATTCGAATTGCCGCCGGCGAAAAATTGGGGTATAACCAATCAAATGTTATTCCAAATGGACATGCAATCGAATTTCGTATCAATGCAGAAGACCCAGAAACATTTATTCCAAACCCGGGCAAAATAACACTTTATGCGCCGGCGGGTGGAATGGGCGTTCGTGTGGACAGTGCGGCATACACCGGATACACAATTCCGGCAACATATGATTCTATGATTGCAAAACTTATTGTCCATGCACCAAACAGGCCGGCATGTATTATGCGTGCAACACGCGCATTGGATGAATTTGTTATCGAGGGGGTAAAAACAACAATCCCACTACAACAAAAATTATTGGCCAACAAAGACGTTAAACAATTAAACTTTGACAATAAATGGCTTGAAAGTTTTTTAAAAAAAGACGAATAAAAAAAGCCGGCAAATGCCGGCTTTTTTTCATAATGTTATATCAAATCAAATTGGTATTCAGTTGCCGCAACCAGCATTATTTTCTGATATATACTAAGAGGGCCACTGTGGGAAATTATGTGCATATAATCGGTCTCTAATACATTCAGGGCATTACACATATAAACAACCGAAAATCCACGCAGTGTACGAACATATTCGATCTCTTGACCAAGCGTCATTACCCACCCCCTGTTTTTCTTAAAATAAAAACCACCACAATATGGGGTGGTTGGAGGTTAGAACTTTGCACAACAGTATGCTCAGCGACTTATTCAATATATTCACCGCCCTCCAACCACGGGTTGGAGCAATTAACGTCTGCGCAGACGACTGTTGGTCGAGAGTTCTAATCTCGCATAACGGGTTCCCCATTACAATTGGTATTATATCCCATAGCAATTAATATTTGCAATTAGAAAAAAGTCTGTTATAATCGGGGAAGTTTTGCGGGTGGTTAGCTCAGTTGGTTAGAGCGTTACGTTGACATCGTAAAGGTCGTTGGTTCGAGTCCAATACCACCCACCAGAATAAATAAATCGGGCGTGTCCCGGTTTTTTTATTGTTTGACCCATTGCTTTTAAGTGTTCTAGAATATAATCATATTGTACAAGGGGGATAATTATGAAATCTGCATACATTATGGGAACTTTGTTATTATTGACGGCCTGTGCCGGTGGTGGCGGTGGTGGTGCATACACATCGGGTGAGGTACGTGCACCAACAGCCGTAGATTTATCCACAACCAGTATGCAGGATAGCGCAGATAACAAAAGTAACATTATTGCATATGTTGTGGATAAAATTGGCGATACACCCAGTGTAATAAACGCCGGCGGTACATCCTCCGTTCATTCCAGAAACAGCGCAATACGTACTTTTTCCGCCATAAATGAAAATTCTGAATTTGATAATGCAATTGCTGAATATCAAAACATGTATGATTTTGCAATAAATAACACAGACGGCAAAGATAATGACGATTTAAAGAAAGCCTATTTATTAAGCGGTGGTGAAGCCAGCGTTTACGACAATTTAAGTGACGATGCCAGAAAACAGTTTATCAAAGATAACCACGAACACGTTTTGCGCAGATTCTTTGATTGGGATGATGAAAATAACAAGCCTAAAAATTGGAACCATAAAACCAGTAACCTGGCTGATCAAAAGCTGTTTGTGACGGGAAATCGTGGTTGGACCGAAGAACATCTTAAAATAACACAAACAGAAAATGGAAAAATTACAAGCATCGCAATGTTTGATGACTGGGGAAATCAAGAATTAGAATTTGAAAGAAAAAGTAATAATAAGTTTTTATCAGCTGCTTATAAATACGCTTTGAAATGTGGTCAATTTTGCCAACTAACATTAAAAACAAATAATCCAAATGAATCGATTGAAAATATCAAGGCCGCTTTTTCTGAAAAGCTAGAAGAAGAAGCACAATACAACCCAGCAATTAACAAAGCGGAAATTCAAAAATTGATAAACCAAATAACGTCTGTGTCGCTATTTGCACCGATGTCTGCAACCGAACTAGAAGCAATATATGATAAGGATGGAACAGGGCTATATTATACACCAAGTGAAAAATCAGTTAGTGTTGATGCATATGGCGCAACCGTCGGATTAAGACATTCTGATTTCGGCAGATTAATTGGCACACAATATTTGGCAACAGATAAAAATAACGTAGAAGATTTGCGATATGTGTTTGCAGGCGGATACGATGTAAAAAACATTGATAAAAATTCAATGACCGGGACAATGGAATTTAATGGCAAAGCCGTCGGATTTGTAATGCATCACTCAGAAGACGAAAATGGTGTCGCAACGGATAACTATTTAGACATAGAATCAAATAATGCCACTTTGGTGTTTGACAACGGAACAGAAATATTAACTGCAAACTTTTCTAATTGGTATGATATAGAATATACAACCAACGGCAACAATGTGACGGTAAAACTTAGCAATGGTGATAACATTAAAAACGATATGTATAAATTTAATAATACAGAATTCAGTGGAATCAATGGCGAAATGTTTGACGGTGTCAGCACAACCGAAGATTGGGCCAATAAAACCCAAATTAATATGACAACGGAATACTATGGTGATGGCACAACACCATCCGAGGCCGTTGGACGCGCCAGTTTATTAGAACAAGAATATGACCCCGAGTCTGCGGCAAATGTGGAACGCTTCTTCTCGGCCGGATTTGGCGTTGTGAAAAAGTAATAAAAACACCGGCAAATGCCGGTGTTTTTTATTTGCCATTTACCGCATTAAATTGTTGTTTACCAACCGTTATGGTTTTATTTTCATATATTGGTGTGGCAATTTTTTCAACTGGCACCGTCCAATATGCCGCACCGTCGGTCAGGCGCACCGCATACAATTTTTTATCCGCACCCACAACAAATGCCGCGTCACCTGCAATAATAAAATCTGTTGGAACACTGATATTCGTGCACCAGATGCGCGCACCAGATGTTGCGTTTATCTTGCAAAAAGCATCCCCCAGCCCACCCACATACACATAATTTTCACGAACAATTGGTTCGGCAACAATATCCAACATCGATGCACCACCGGTCAGATTACTGGCCCGATAGATGTCCGCAATCCACATTATTTTACGTGTTCTTGGTTCAATCTTTACCAATTCGCCGGTTGTTAATCCGACATAGATATATTTCCCAGCACACACCGGCTTTATATCAGAAGCAACTGCGTTATCCGTGGCGAAACCACTGAAAACCTTGCGCGAGCCATCCCATACAACATTCGATGCATCACGTGTATATGGGCAATCCGTGCCAGATGGTTCATACGCCACATCCGGCAGATTCTGAATATCTGCATTCAAGATGTTTATACGTGGCATATCAAAAATTGGCGAACGTATGCCCGGTAAAATCGGGTCGTGTTTATCACACGCACATAATGCCAATACCGATAAAAGCCCCAAGACTGCACGTTTCATTTTTAATCCTTAGCGCAGAGTTGTTGCCGTACCAACAATAGATGCCGGCGCATCTTTGTCATTCAAAATTTTATCCATCCATTTGTTTGCTGATTCGCGGTTGCCATCGGCCAGATATTTCTGGGCAATGGTCAGGGATGCGGTGTAATAAAAAGGAGAGCTTTTTGTATCTAAATCAGACAAATATTTTTCAACATCCGTGGCACTCATCTCATCACCACGAACATTTACGATATGCAAGCGTGCCAAGTCACGAAAATCACGCGTGTCACCATCGGTTACCAAACGTTCCAGTTTACTTACATCACCATCCAATAAATATGCCTGAAAAAGGGCTAAATCCGCCGTCGCACCAGATGCATCATCGGCAAAGTGGGCCAAATTATTCGCATCAACACTGGCCAGGGCATCTTCATACATTTCAGCGGTATGCATTTTTTGTGCCGCAATGTGACGTGCACCAATCTGAAAACCGGTCGCAATTATCAAAACAACCAGCGCACCCGCAATTAAATAACGATAGTATTTCTTTATAAACTTTAATGTCTTTTCGTTATTTACATCTTCCCACACCTCGCGATAAAGGGCATCTTCGGCATATTCTTGACGTGTTTTCTTTTGCGGGACAACTTTTTGATTTCTTGATAAGATTGATGACATTTGTAAATCTCCTGTGCTTGATAATTATCAAATTATGATATACTATAAAAGTTATGAAAAAGCAAATCAAGAACGCTTTACCGGTACAAACAAATACTTCACTGGTTGCCGCCCGTGGGGTCAGTGATGAATCCGGCCTGGCGCAATATATACAAACAGTACAGAAAATCCCCCTGCTGTCCGCCGAAGAAGAATACGAATATGCCACACAATGGGTTAAAAATCGCGATCAAAGTGCGGGGGAACGCCTGGTGGCGTCACATTTGCGAATGGTGGTGTCGGTGGCGTATGATTTTAAAAACTATGGTATTCCGGTTGGCGATTTAATCGCAAGTGGTAATATGGGCCTGATGCAGGCACTGCAAAAGTTCGACCCAGAAAAAGGATTCAGATTTTCAACCTATGCTATGTTCTGGGTACGGGCGGAAATTTATGAAACAATTCTTAATAACTGGTCAATTGTAAAAATCGGAACATCTGCGAACCAAAAGCGGGTATTCTTTAACCTGGCGCGGGCAAAACGGGCGTTGGGGATAATGGACAACAACTTAAGTGATGACCAAACAAAACAAATCGCAGAATATCTGGACGTACCGGAAAACGATGTAAAGCGTATGGCAACACGCGTGGGGGCACGCGACGTTTCATTAAACGCACCCGCACACGTCGGGGACGAGGGGGCATCAGACATCCTGTCTAACCTGGCGGACAATCGTGCAAATATCGAAGATTCACTGGAACGTATTGAATTTCGCCGACGTGGATACGAACTATTGCGCAAGCATCTGGACGCATTACCAGAACGCGACCGCGAAATATTAAAGGCACGACGTTTATCAGATCCGGTGGCAACGCTGGAATCTTGCGCACAAAAATATGGTATTTCACGCGAACGTGTACGTCAAATCGAAGAACGCGCATATAATAAACTGCGTGATGCGATTTTGAAAGAAAGTCAAGGATAAGGGATTATGGGATTTTACAGAAAAATTTATGTTGCGACAATTGCTTTGGTATTGTCTGGGGGTGGGGCGTATGCGCTTGAATACGATGCTGGTAAATTTAATTTTAAATTAACAGGATATGGAACAGGCGGCATTATTCAGCCCGATTTTGAAACACCACTTTTTATTGGGGATTGGCGCGTGCGTGGGGAAATCAACGTAAACGCAAATGAAAATCACAAATTTGGCGCAGTGTATGCGTTGGACGCCGCCGCAACAGATGACGGTAAAGCATTTCGAGAGGCCTTTGGCTTTTATCAAATGCGGAATTTTGGTCGTATAGAGGTTGGCTTTACAGATTCAATTGCACGAAAATTGGGTGTTGGGTTACCGGATGTTGGTGGCCTGCGGATAAACGACCGACCAATATTTCATAAAAAAATCGTACCAGAGGGGCCTGTTATTTCCGACACAACACTGACCACGGGGCGGGGCGCACTGCGGGTTAATGTTGCAACAAATCAAGTTAACGGTGTGCAATATGGATTGTCGCTGGCGGGGATAACAGACGACTATGATTTTGCGGTGGACGGCGGATTGAAAATTCGCAAGTCAGAAGGCAAGCTTAAACGTGCTTTTTCAATTGGCGCATCTTTTATGGATAATCCACATGGGTTCAGTACTGATGTCTATGCTCCACCGGTTACCGCAGATTCACGCACACAATTTACCGCGGGTATGAATATTCAATACAACAGCTGGATTTGGGGTACAACCGCGCGTTTGATTTATGACGATAATCCGATTGGGTCGGTATCTGATGGAATTGTTGCCGGTACAGGGGTCAGTTACGATTTGTTACAATACAGCGTTTCTTTGACATATATGTTTTCAGATACCGGTATTTGGAATCGTGATGTGGATGATTTCATGGATCACATGCTTATCGGTTCATTTAGATATAAATACAGTGCAAATGTCGATGGGTGGATATCATTGGGCATAACATCAAAAACACCATTTGTATCGGCTGGTATGCGATTGACGTTCTAGGTTTTATGTTTTAATATCTGGGTATAACAATAAAGGAGAAAAGATGAAAAAGTTAGTTTCAGTATTTGCTATTCTTGCATTAACGGCGTGCACAACCGTTAATCCATACACGGGACAAAGCCAGATTTCAAAATCAACATGGGGTACCGCAATCGGAACAACCGCCGGCGCCTTAATCGGCAGCCGCAACAGCAGCGAAGGCGCACTGGTCGGGGCATTGGCTGGCGCGGCCGTTGGTGGTGGCGTTGGATACTATCTGGATGTTCAGGCCGCAGAATTGCGCCAAGAATTGGCATCAACCGGTGTTCAGGTTGTTGAATCAGATGACAGTATCCGCCTGATTATGCCGGGCAACATTACATTCAGAACAGATTCCGCCGATATAAATTCGTCGTTCTATCCGGTATTAAATTCCGTGGCCAAGGTTTTGAATAAATATTCAAATTCAACAGTTATGGTTTCTGGTCATACAGACAGCACCGGATCCGCAGATTATAATTTAGCATTATCTAAATCGCGTGCACAATCCGTTGCGGCATATTTGCAAGGGCAGGGCGTAAAATCATCACGCTTTGAAGTATTGGGTATGGGTTCGTCCAATCCGATTGCATCAAATGCGGATGCAGCGGGACGTGCACAAAATCGTCGTGTAGAAATTAAAATTATTCCAAATAAATAATCAAATAAAAACACCGGCAAATGCCGGTGTTTTTATTTAGAGTTCATATAGTCTGATTTCCGTTTTTCAGCAGTGATATTTTTTATAACCCTGTAATTATCTAATATAGAATTTGGGTTGGATGCCAAAACAATAATATCACCAGTCTGAGGCAGAACAACATCATCCACCAAATCAAATGTACCTTGAAAATCAATCCCTGATTTATCCGTCGCCCAAATACGCTTGACGGTTGAATGCGTGGTTGGGTGTGTGTTTAAGACGTAAACAGTATCAATTTTATAATTATTGGATTCTGAATATAAATTATCTGTGTTATTCGTACGATTTCCGCCACACCCCATCAGGCACAGCCCTGCAACAACAGACAATGGTAATTTGTGTAAATGCTTTTTCATAACAACCTCTTTTTTTTGAAAACGTATCACAAAATCGTGCATTTACAAGATTTTTATAAATATTGATTTATGCAAAATATGCTTTATAATTTGCAAGATAATAAAAAGGGCACAAAAAATGGCAAAAAAATATTTAATTACGTCTGCATTACCGTATGTAAATGGTGAATTACACCTGGGGCATTTGATTGGATGTTATTTACCAAGTGATGTTTATGCACGTTTTTGTCGCGCGTGTGGACGTGATGTTTTATTTGTATGCGGCGCTGATGAACACGGAACGCCAGCCGTTGTTGGTGCCGCCGCCGAAGGATTGCCAATTATTGAATACAATAACAAATATTATGAAAAACATTTACGGGCAGTTCGTGATTTTAACCTGTCGTTCGATTTGTATGGTCGTACACATACAGAAAAGCAAGAAAAGTTGATTCATGAATTGTTTGAACGCCTGGACGGACAGGGTTTAATCGAAGAACGCGAAACAATTCAGCCATTTTCTGTGGATGATGATATGTTCTTGGCGGATCGTCAATTGGTTGGCACATGTCCAAAATGCGGATACGAAAACGCACGTGGCGACCAATGCGATAAATGCAGTGCAACTTATGAAGCAACAGAACTTATCAATCCACGCAGTGCAATTTCCGGCAGCGACAGAATCGAGGCACGTGCAACAAAAAATTTATTCTTCTTGGCATCTAAAATCGAAGATAAATGGAAAGAATGGTTATCAACACACGCACCAAAATGGTCTAAATCGGCCGCGGCAATTGCACGTGGTTGGGCAAACGAAGGGTTGCGCGACACGTCTATCACACGCGATTTGCCTTGGGGAATTCCGGTTAATAAGCCCGGATACGAAAACAAGGTTTTCTATGTTTGGTTTGATGCACCATGGGGTTATGTTTCTATATCACAATACGCAAATGAAAATTGGGCATCATGGTGGAAAAATCCAGATGCACACTATGCACAATTTATGGGCAAGGATAATGTTAAATTTCATTCTGTGTTTTTCCCAGAACAACAGTTGGCAATGAACGACAACTGGAAAACAGTAGACATGTTAAAAGGGATGAATTTCTTGAACTTTGAGGGGGGGAAGTTTTCCAAATCACAAAAACGCGGCATATTCTTAGACAGTGCAATTACAGAAGCACCGGCAGATTGCTGGCGCTATGCCTTGTTAGCCAGTGCGCCAGAAACAGATGATACCGATTTCACAATCGCACGATTTGCCGATATTGTAAATAAAGACCTGAATGGGATGCTGGGGAATTTTGTATCACGTGTATGCAAATTAACCGCTAAAAACTTTGGTAACAATGTTCCAAATACGGGTGCGACGGATTCTGATTTAGAATCACAGATTAACGAAAAATTGGCGGAATTAACATCTGCGCTGGATGCGTGCGAATTCCGTAACGCAATTGCGGCGCTGCGTGGTCTGTACGCGATTGGTAATGAATATATGACCGCAAAAGAACCATGGGCATTGGTAAAAAATGGTGATATGGATTCAGCGGGCGCGGTGTTAAATGAATGCTTTCAGTTGATTGATTTATACGCACGAGTGTCAGCGCCTTTTATCCCAACGGCGGCAAAAAAAATGCAGAACGTGTTTACAACGACACAAGATTTATCATGGCCAGAAAAATACGAACACCGCATTACAGACGGTGCAGAGTTTATTGTGCCAGAAAACCTGTTCAATCGTATTGATGATGAAACAGTTGCGCATTTAACTGAAAAGTACGCACCAAAAAAGGAAGACAACACACCAAAACCAATTGTTGCGAAAATAATATCTGTTAAAAACCATCCATCACGCGATGATTTACATATTTTATCGGTGGATTATGGTGCTGAAAAACCAATACAAATTGTGTGCGCGGCACCAAATGTACGCGCCGAAATGATAAGTGTCCTGGCACCAGTTGGGGCACAATTGCCAACAATGAAAAAACCTATTACCCAACGCACCGTGGCCGGTACTGAATCTTTTGGTATGATGTGTGGCACATCTGAACTGGGGATTGGTGATGATGATAAGAATATTATTGAATTGGGTGATGACGCAATTATTGGTTCAGAATTTATTAAATAAAAGGGAATATAATGACTCAGTTTAAAAATGTAAAAATATTTATAAAAACCACACCCGCTTCTATGGGATACTTAACCAGGGCGACCATGCAATGCAATCAATGTCGTCAATCTGCACAAAAGATTAACAACCCATCTTTTGTTCCGGTGTGTCAAAGTGGGAATGCTTGCAAATTAGCAAGTTATATTTCAGAACGTTTACCAAATGTATCTTATAAAATATCAGACAACAACACCCCTGAAATAACAATTCATACACATTCTTTGAATGAAATCGAAACCGCACAAAAGGTTGTAAATCGCGCAATTAAACTGCACACACATCAAATTTATAGAAACTGCAAATAAATGACTGACGGAAAATTGCGTGTTGTATTATTGTCTTGTTGCGCACCATGTAGCGCAGGCGCAATACGACAACTGGCCGATGGTGTAATTGATGGCATCGATGATTTTATTGTCCTGTTTTTTAATCCAAATATTTTTCCGGAATCCGAATACACAAAGCGTATGGCTGAACAGATAAAATACTGTGAATCCGTTGGCGCAAAATATGCCGTTCTGGAATACGATCACGATGCGTGGCGCGATGCCGTGCACGGTTTAGAAGATGCACCCGAACGCGGTGCACGATGTTCATTATGTTTTGAATATCGTTTCCGTCGCGCAACGCGTTTTGCACACGAAAATGGATATAATGCGATTGCAAGTGTGTTGGGCGTTTCCCGTCATAAAGACCAATCCCAAGTAGACGCCGCCGCACAAGTTGCGTGTGACAACATTGAGTATTTACCAATCAAATGGGATGAAAGTTTACGCGTACAGATTAACCGCGATTCTAACTTTTATCGTCAGAATTATTGCGGTTGCGAATTTAGTATTCGCAAAGTATAATTCAAATGTAATTTAACAAAGGGCAAAATATGTCATCTATTTTTGTTTTTCCGGGCCAGGGCGCACAAAGCGTTGGTATGGGAAAAGAACTTTATGAAAATAATGCGGAAGCACGTGCCGTATTTGATGCGGTGGATGCGGCATTAGGCGAAAAGTTATCAGATATTATATTTAATGGTCTGGCAGATACGCTGACACTGACCGCAAATGTTCAACCGGCAATTATGGCAACATCGATTGCGATGTTACGCGCATCAGGCGCAAATTTACCAGAATATGTTGCTGGACACAGTTTAGGTGAATATACTGCGCTGTGCGCGGCGGGCGCCTTGTCCGTTGGGGATGCGGCAAAATTGTTGCGTATACGTGGAAACGCAATGCAAAGTGCCGCGCCAGCTGGTGCAGGATTAACCGCCGTTATTTTGGGACTGGATATTGATGCGGTGCGTGAAATTTGCACAGAAACGGACTGTGATGTTGCAAATGATAACAGTCCCGGTCAGGTTGTGATTTCTGGCCTGCGTGATGTTGTGGAAAAAACAATGGAAATCGCGAAAGAACGTGGTGCAAAACGCGCAATGCCATTGGCATTGTCTGTACCGGTTCACTGTCGTGTGCAAATACCGGCCGCCGATGCAATGCGCACGGCACTGGAAACAGTTGAGTTTAAAACGCCAATCGTACCAATCATATTAAACAAAACATGTGCGCCCACAACAAATATTGATGAAATCAAAGATGCGTTGGTGTACCAGATGACGCACGGCGTTCGTTGGCGTGAAAGCGTTTTGAATATGGCAGCGCTTGGTATTACCGAACAGATAGAGGTTGGACCAGGCAACGTATTAACGGGGCTGTGTTCACGCATAACAGATAAAATAACCGCAAAGAAATTGGAGATATAATATGTTTGATTTATCAGGGAAAGTTGCACTTATCACGGGTGCCACCGGTGGGATCGGTGGTGCAATCGCACGCAAGATGAAACAAGCCGGCGCAACCGTTGTTGTGTCCGGACGTAACGTGGCAAAATTGGACGCCGAATTTGGTGACGAATACATTAAAATTCCATGTGACCTGGCGGCCGATGGTGCTGCGGTTGAATTGGTTATGAATACAATCGAAGCGACTGGGAAAATTGATATCTTGATTAATAACGCCGGTATTACACGCGACACATTATTGATGCGTATGAGTGACGAACAATTTGACGAGGTTATAAACACAAACCTGCGTTCTTGCTTTAAAATGTGCCGTGCGGCAATTATGCCAATGATGAAGAATCGCTTTGGTCGTATTATCAATATGGCATCAATCATCGGTACAATTGGCGGCCCAGGCCAGGCAAACTATGCTGCATCCAAGGGTGGTATGATTGCGATGACAAAATCCATCGCCGCCGAGGTTGCATCACGCGGTATTACCGCAAACGCAATTGCGCCAGGCTTTATCAAAACACCGATGACGGATGTTTTGCCAGAAGAATTAAAGAAAACGTACCTGAGCCAGATTCCGGCCGGTCGATTTGGCGAACCAGATGATATTGCGAACGCGTGCGTATTCCTGGCATCGGACGAAGCCGCATATATCAATGGTCAGACATTACATGTAAATGGTGGTATGGGGCGTTTCTAAGCAATGCAAAATTATGATGTAATCGTTATTGGTGGTGGACACGCCGGGGTAGAGGCCGCGGCGGCATCCGCCCGTCGTGGTGCAAAAACATTGCTGATGACGATGGCGGAAAGTGATTTGGGCGCATTGTCATGCAACCCCAGTATTGGCGGTCCCGGTAAATCACAAATGGTGGCTGAAATGTCGGCACTGGGCGGGGTTATGGGACGCGCCGCGGATCGTGCAGGTATTCATTGGCGCACACTTAATGCAACACACGGTGCGGCGACCCAGGCTCTGCGTGCACAGATTGACCGCGATTTATATCATGACGCAATCGTTGATATTTTATCGGAATACGAAAATCTGGATATAAAATATGAATCTGTTGATGATTTAGATATTCAAAAAAAGACAGTAAATAATGCGTACGTGGCCAAATCAATCGTTTTAACCACGGGAACTTTTTTGCATGGTGTGGTCACACGTGGGGACGAAAAAATATCATCAGGACGCCTGCAAGATGATGGCACATACCAGGCGGCGGATAAAAATATTTCAGATATTCTGAGTGCGGCGGGATTTAAAATTTTACGCTTAAAGACGGGGACCCCGGCACGAATTTATCGTGATTCGATTAATTGGGATGTATGTGAAATCCAAGAGCCTGACACCCCACACGACTGGTTTGATATAGGGGATAAGAATAACAATTATCATTCGGCGTGCTATATCACACATACAAATGAAACAACGCATAATGTTATTCGTGAAAACATAAAAAATGCGCCAATGTATAATGGTGATATTGTTGGTACCGGGCCGCGTTATTGCCCAAGTCTGGAAGACAAGGTTATGCGTTTCCCAGAACACACATCGCATCACGTCTTCTTGGAACCAGAAGGATATAACAGCAATATTATTTACCCCAATGGCATTTCGACCAGTTTTGGTCGCGACATCCAAGATATTTGGATTCGTACCATACCAGGACTGGAAAACGCACGCATTGCACGCTATGGATATGCAATAGAATATGATGCAATTGATGCGCGCGCATTAAACGATAAATTACAAAGCAAAGATTTGCCACACATGTTCATGGCTGGACAAATAAATGGCACAAGCGGATACGAAGAAGCCGCCGCCCAAGGGCTGGTCGCTGGGGCAAATGCCGCAGCATTTGCGTTGGGAACGGATTACCTGGAACTAGACCGGACAAACGCGATGATTGGCGTGTTGATTGATGACATAACAACGTTGGGGGTTGATGAACCATATCGTATGTTTACATCGCGTGCAGAATATCGCTTAAACCTGCGCGCGGATAATGCAATCGTACGATTAGGGAAAATCGGTGTTAAACTGGGGCTGTTATCACAAACACAATATGATAAAATTTATAATTTGAAACGGGACATAATTGCCGAAAATGATAAATTTTATGCCGGGTATATTGCACGCAATGAACGTGAAATTGCGGCATATAAACGCGATGCAAATCAGAAGATACCCGTTGATTTTAAATACGACAATCTGCCAGGTTTGACAAATGAGTTAATCGAAAAGCTGAATACCGTGCGACCTGAAAACATTGCAGATTTATCGCGCATACCGGGCATGACCCCTGCGGGCATTATGGTTGTTTTACGTAAAATAAAGGCATAAAATGAAACACGATGAAATTGTGAACAAAATTTTAAGTGGTGATATTTTATCTGAATACAATCATACAAACATTATTACTCGCAAAAACAATCGTGATTTTATGCAATTTGATTGCAGCGGATTTGTTGCATGGTACATTGGAACAAATGGATATTTACGCGCACTAGCCGAAATCAAGGACTATTTGCGTTCGACAGATTTTCTGAAAATCAATCGTTTCTATTGCCAGGATTTTGAACGAATTTATAATCATCCAGAAAATTTGCATTACTGGAAAATTCATAAAAATATTCTTGATATAGATTGCGACGATATTTTAATAACTATATACGATGATGGTAATGGACATATGATGATTGTTGATAAAATCATTAGTCGTTCTGGTAATGATATAGAATTAAGAATTGTTGATTCAACACGTTTGTTACATAAAAATGATACACGCAATCAAAGTGGCATTGGATATGGTGACATAAAAATAACACTTGATAATGATGGCATTTTATACGATCCCCAGAATCCGAAACGCACACCAACATATGTTAGGGCGTATATTGCCAGACCAATCAAGTAAAAAACCACTGGAAATTGTCTTAAATATGTTTTATAGTCGGTTGCGACGCCGGTGTAGCTCAGCTGGTAGAGCATCTCATTCGTAATGAGGGGGTCGTAGGTTCAAGTCCTATCACCGGCACCAGAAATACAAAACAAACAAAAATGAAACAGGCAACAATAATTATTATTAAATAACTGGCAACTGCGCTTCTGCGGTAGCTGGGGCGCGCATGCGCCTTTTTTTAATAGTAAAAAAGACCACAAAATACGGAGTATTTTATGTCATACAAAAAAACCGACCCACGTGCTAATTTCCCAGAACAAGAACAAGGAATATTATCTTATTGGCACGATAATAATACATTTCATAAAAGTTTAGAAAAAACAAAATTAGGACATCCGTTCTCTTTTTACGATGGTCCTCCCTTTGCTAATGGTAAACCACACTGGGGGCATTTGGGCGTATCGGTTGTAAAAGATATGGTTTCCCGTTACCAAACAATGTGTGGTAAATATGTTAACCGCGAACTGGGGTGGGATTGTCACGGATTACCGGCGGAAAATTCGGTTGAAAAGAAGGTCGGAAAATCGGCAAAAGACATAGTTGCAAATGAAGGCATTGCGGCGTTCTGTGATATGTGCCGCAGCGACGTTATGACATATACAAATGAATGGAATCGCTTTATCACCAGAATGGGTCGCTGGGTTGATATTGGCGATGGATATGGTTATAAAACAATGAACAAAGACTATATGGAATCTATGCTTTGGACATTGAAATCGCTGTATGAAAAAGGCTTTTTGTATAAGGATTACAGCGTCAATCCATTTGATTGGGTCAATGGTACGGTTGTATCTAATTCAGAAGCATCCCAGGACTATCGTGAAATCGTTGATGACGCGGTAACGGTTTGGTTTGAATTGGAAAATGGTGACCGCGCAATTGCCTGGACAACTACACCATGGACATTGCCTGCGAATAGTGCGTTGGCAGTAAACCCCAACATGACATATTTACGTATGCAAGACGCCGATGGCGCAGTTTATATTGTTGCAGAAAGCCGCCTGAAAGCATACGAAAAACAATTTGCCAATGCGACCGAGGTTGGACGTATAACCGGTGCTAATTTGGCGGGTTTGCATTACACACCGCTGTTCCCCTATTATGCTGGGCAATCTGAATTATTATTCCAGATAATACCAGCGGATTATGTTTCGGACTCAGACGGTACCGGTATTGTTCATATTGCACCAGCATATGGGGCAGATGACTTCTGGGCAGCAAAAAATATCGACGCCAAATTCCCGGTTTTATTAAATGTTGATAATTATGGCAACTTTGATGAAACAGTAACGGATTTTGCGGGCGAAAATATCTTTGCCGCAACACCAAAGATTCTGGATTGGTTAAAGGTAAATGGACGCTTGGTCAAAAAAGAACAATACAAGCATTCATATCCATTTGGTGACCGATCAAAAGAAAAACTAATCTATCGTGCAACAGATTCTTGGTATATTGACGTACCAAAAATAAAAGATAAATTGATTGCAAATAATAATCTTGTTAATTGGACAAGTGCCGGTGAACGTTTCCGCTCGTGGATTGAAAATGCACGTCCGTGGTCGATTTCGCGTAATCGCTTCTGGGGGATGCCATTGCCAATCTGGGAACGTGACGGCGAATATAAAGTTTTCGGATCAATCGCGGAAATCGAAGATTTCTTTGGTGTAAAAATCGACGACCTGCATCGTCCAACATTGGATAAATTGACCAAAGACGGTTGGACACGCATCCCGGACGTTTTAGATTGCTGGGTAGAATCTGGTTCTATGCCATGGGCATCATTGCATTATCCGTTTGAAAACAAAGAACGTTTTGAAGCAACATTCCCCGCAGATTATATTATTGAGGGACAAGACCAAACACGTGGTTGGTTCTATGCATTGATGGTATTAGCAACCGCATTGTTTGACAAGCCGGCGTTCAAGGCTGTATCTGCAAACGGGATGGTAGTTGATGAAAACAAGAAAAAGTTTTCAAAATCATTGCGCAACTTTGTTGACCCAAGTGAACAAATCGAACAATATGGCGCAGATGCGGTTCGTCTTTATATTTTAGGGTCTAACTTTATGAAAGCCGAACCAGTTCCTGTTGATAAAGAAGGCAAGGTGTTTGTTGAATCCACAAAAACAATTCAAACACCACTGTGGAATGCATATCACTTTTTTACCCTGTATGCAAATGCGGGTAATGTGACGGCACATGAAATACAAAATCCAACAAATGCACTGGATGCATATATCCTGGCGGAATTAAATGTGTTAATTGGTGTTGTGCGTCAATCACTGGATGAATATAAACCAGATGTCGCCGTCAAAGAATTTGTTCGTTTCTTGGACATTCTGAACAACTGGTACATTCGTCGTGGACGTGCACGTTTCTGGGACGAAGAACAGGTGGCATTTGATACGTTATACACGGTTCTGACGACACTGTGTCGCGCACTTGCACCGTTTGCGCCATTTGTGTCGGAATACATCTATCGTGCGTTGACGGGCGAAGAGTCTGTACATTTAACAGATTTCCCAACTGTGTCAGAATTTGACACAAAAATCGTTGATGATATGCGTCGTGTACAATCAATTGTATCTGTCGGAAAACAGTTGCGTGAACAATATAAACTACGCAATCGTTTGCCGTTGGCAAGTCTGATGGTGGCGGGCACAGATTTAAGCGCATACGCCGATATTATTCGTGATGAATTAAATGTTAAATCGGTACAGTTTGTTGAAAACATTGGTGATGTGGCGGATTCTTTCGTGTACCTGATTACACCAAAGATTGGCGCACGTTTGGGTGGGGCATTAAAAGAAATTATCCCAGCTGTAAAACGCGGCGAATATGAAATCAATGGCGACAAACTGGTTGTTAGTGCATACGAATTAAATTCGGATGAATTCGAAAATCGCCTGACCGTTCGTGACGGGGTGACGGGGGCCGCATTGCCAGATAATACCGCCGTTGTTGTTTTGGATACAAACGTGACCGCAGATTTGGTGGCCGAAGGGTTGGCAAACGATGCATTACGCTTTATCCAAGACACACGCAAGGTGGCAAATTTTGATATATCCGACCGTATCGTATTAACATATTCAGGTGACCCGGCAATTGTAAACGCAATAGAACAGCATAAAAAACGCATTATGCGTGATGCGCTGGTTGTAGAAATGGTTGCGGGCGATGGCGAATATTCAACAGAAATAGAAGGATACAATCTAAGTATTTCTGTTAAAAAAGCATAACTAAGGACAAATCATGGCAGAACATTTTTGCGAAAGATTTTTCTATCCAGAAGTCTCATATCCAAAATGCGACAATATGATTCCAGCCTCTGGTCGTTGTACCAGAGATTGGAGGTGTCCATATCAACTAAATCTTAACAATGAAGAACATGCAATATTGGACAATCTGCGGATTATTAAACTGCAAAATACAGAAATCTTGAAACAAAACAAACAGATTCTGGACGAATTGGCATTGCAACAATTACAAAAATTAAAATAATGACACCGCAAAGATATTTTGAATTAGTACCCCCGACCGTTGATATGACAATACGGTCGGAACTGTATCACACCAATGAATTTAACTTTGCGGTGGCGGTGATACTGTCCGCCCAGGCAACCGATAAAAAAGTGAACGAGGTTACCCCTGAATTATTTCGTATTGCACCAACACCACAAAAAATGTTGGCCCTGGGAATTGATGGGTTAAAGGAATATATCAAGGTTATTTCGTTCTTTAATAACAAGGCGAAAAATATAATTGCGTTGGCTGAAAAATTAGCATCGGAAAATATGATAGATGTTTTCCCAGAAAAATATCATAACCGTGATGTGTTGATGCAATTGCCGGGCATCGGGCAAAAGACCGCAAATGTTGTTTGCAATGTTTTATGGGGCGCGCCAAACATCGGCGTGGATACGCACGTTTTCCGCAACGCACATCGTTATGGTTGGGTAGATAATACCGACAACACACCAGAAAAGGTTGAGGCGAAATTATTAAAAAAAATTCCGAAAAAGTATCATCCGATCGTAAATCACGTTATGGTTTTACATGGCCGATATGTGTGCAAGGCATTACGCCCAGAATGTGAAAAATGTGTGGTCGCAAAATGGTGTCCCGCAAAGAAATAAAAACCGCCAAACGGCGGTATTTTTATTCCAGTATTTTTATTTCCTTGGTTGCAGGATAATAAATCCGTGGCGTACCCGCAAACCCCAGCGCACGATGATGCGACGGCACCAAGAATTCCGGCAGTGGTGGTGCCTCGCCCATCGCCATCAATTTTGACAAACGCGGATCTTTGAAAGCCATTTGCTTGTCCGCCTCAATCGGGCGATGATACCACCCCTGGAATATGACCAATTGTTTGTCATTTGACAATTTCATAATATCCATTGGGGTATAAAGTAACGATTCTTTGGTAACCTCTTTGCCGTCAGCACCCTTTTCTTTCTTCATCTTCATCCCCATCATACTAGAAAAACGTTCCGCAGTTTTTGGATCATTTTGTCGCAGTACGATTTTAGCGGCAGTAGTCGAAATAATTGTATCAGCAGCCTCGTGACCGTATTTTTCAGAAATCTGGTTTAAATCCTGGCCGATTAACAGATATGAAATCTTTTGCCCACGTCCCAGGTCTGGTCCCTGAATAACAGCCTGCATCTTTTGCATTTTTGGCATTTCATCCAATACAAACAATACCGGATATGGTCCCAATTTTTGACCGTTGTGTTCATCATCTGGCTTGTTCGCCAGAAGGAAGTTAGACATCAACTCAATAAATATGGCGGTGATTGGATTTAATGCCTGGGCGTCAACCATATTTATGGACAAATAGACCGTAACCGGCTTAACCTTGCCATCGCGTGGGTCGCGCATTCCGCGCAGGTCTGAAAAATGAAAGTCTGAATGTGATGTACGATTACGCACCGCAGCATTACGGAAAATTGTTAACCCAGACAACGCCGTTGACATAATAGAACCACGTTCCTTGTCTGGGGTGTTTGCCAATTGGGTTAATTCCTGGACCGCGCGGTGTGCATAGGCGTATTGACGCGCCTCGTCCACGGCGTTTTGAAATAATTCTTTCATTGGATCGGCCATCATAACCATTTGATCACCGGCACGACGACGTTCATCCATTTGACGGGCAATTTCAATCTGACTTGACGTTAGCCAGTCCAGAATCATTGGCAAGGACGCCTCTTTCCCGCGCCATGCATCCGGGATATTCGCCCAGGTTCCAACGTGTACATAATTCATTGCGTTTAATTCCCCGCGTTGCAACATTGCGTGCGCGGCATACGCATTTGGATCGGTCATCATTGAAAGATAATAATCAGACAGAACGGCCGCATCTTCGGCGTTAAATGTGCCATTTGTCATACGAGCATAAAAATAATCATCGGCCTTGGCACGTTCAACTTTGGACACGATATATTGAACAAATCCGGTCAATGCCGCACGACCCGTTATTGTCCAGTGTGGGTCGGCGGATGACCCAGAACGATCCGGAATCAAAGTGTTACAAATCGAATCTATGTATAAATCGCGCTGTTCGGTGTTAAACGGAACGTGTTCTGGCGACAGTGGATTCCACGATGGATAATAAATACCGCGTGCGGGGTCATCCTGGCCCGCCCAATTCATAATAAACACCGGCCCAACCGTTGCGCGATATGCACTGGTACTTTGTTTAAGTTCTGGTTTTGGATCGTTAATAATCATTGAAACTTCGTTACAATCCAATATTGTTGGAATAACAACACCCTGTGATTTACCGGTTCCCGGGGGGGCAACACACAAAGTTGATAAACATTCATCCATCATCAATGGTTTTTTCTTGAAATATCCCAAGACCATCATAAAACCGTTAAGTAACCCCATTTTTTTAATATCGGCCTCGCTTGCCTTGTTTGATGATTTTTCATCAAACTTGTCCTTGCCATGAGGGTTAAATTCATCGGTAAACGTACCATCAGACAGAAAATAGTACGCAATAATTGGAAACAGTGGCACCATACACGCCAAATCCGTTCTAAATACACAGCGCCAAACCCAGGCTGGCAATTCCGCAATTGCAGACAAACCACCACTTGTCACCAAATTCATCAGATACGTTTTGGTCCAGACTTCACTGGCAGGACTCCACCCGTATCGCCAAATATGTTCTATTACAAAAGATGCACCAAAAGCCAACGCACACACAATCCATATACCACATCCCCACCGGATTCGCCAAAATATTTGTGCCATTGGTGTCTGCTCGTGTTCTTTGTATGAACCCGATTTAAATATCCCCAGACCTTTGCCTTTGCCGGATGATGATAAAAAGTTGAACTTCTTGGCCATTGTGATATGATTATATCAGAAAAAATCATTCGGATAAATCAGGAAATATGAATTTATGAAAAATATTCCAAGAATTTTTGTAGGGAATAATGTTCAAACCGGTATTAAAATACCACTATCGCGTGAAACTCTGCATTATTTGACACGCGTTATGCGCACACGCGAATGTTTGGTGTTTGGTGATGGGAATGAATACAATGCAACTATTTCAGGCGATGAAAAAAATTTAATTATTGGTGAAAAAACATCACATATCGACCCATCAAACAGTATTACATTGATGTTTGCACCAATTAAGCATACGGATGATTTAATAAATAAAGCAACACAAATGGGAGTTGCACGTTTTATGCCTGTTATAACTGCACGCACGGTTGCACATCATATAAATTGGGAACGTATGAAAAAAATAGCGATCGAATCCGCCGAACAATCAAACCGTAATTCTGTGCCGGAAATTTTAGAGCCTATAAAATTTTCAGACCTGGATTTATCAGATGTTGTTTTTGCAGATGAACGTGCGGCATATGGGACGGACGCATCAACAGATTTCAATACCACAAAAGTAATGATTGGGCCCGAGGGCGGTTTTTCCGATGATGAATTTAATGCGCTGGATGCGGCGGGCGCGCGCGGTGTAGGATTAGGAAAAACAATACTGCGGGCTGAAACTGCGGCGATTGTTGCACTGGCTAAAATAATAAAATAAATGGCGATACGGATTGCTAAATTTTTATCAGACAATGGTGTGGCGTCTCGACGCACTGCGGAAAAACTTGTCGCCGATGGCGTAGTACAAATCAACGGAAAAACTATTGAAAGTCCGGTCAATTTTGTAAACAACGATGATATTGTTACGGTTAATGGCAAAAAGATAGAATCTAAACCAAATACAGAATTGTATGCTTTCTATAAACCAATAAATACAATGACAACAATGCGTGACCCGGCGGGACGAAAAACAATATATGACGTATTGCCGGAAAAATACAACCATTTAAAATATGTTGGGCGTTTGGATTTTAAAACAACAGGATTGCTGTTATTAACCAACGACGGTGAATTGGCGCGACGCCTGACATTACCATCATCAAAAATACCACGTGTTTATATTGCAAAGGTTTCTGGAAATACAAAAAAACTAGATATGGCACGTCGCGGTATAACCGTTGATGGCATTAACTATGCACCAATGAAAATTTACGAAACAGAACCAGGTATTTTACGCATAGAAATAACAGAAGGCAAAAAGAACGAAATTAGAATTGCAATGCGCGCATGTGGATGTCCGGTTGTAAAATTACATCGCATATCATACGGGAAAATATACTTGGGAAATTTAACCCCCGGACAAATTAAAAAGATTTCACAGAAAACAATTGACGAAATGATAAAAACTCTCTAATATTTCATTAAACGGAAGGGAGATTTTTATGAAAAAAACACCACTAAAAAACACAAAAGCAACAAAAAAAGTCCAGAATTCTAATATAAAAACCACAGACAAACCGGTTGCAAAAAAAGCGTGCACAAGGTCTTGGTCTTTATCTATTTACGTGTATTGGTTTATAATTTTATTCTTTATTGCGGCAACATTTTACATTCTGGGGCGCAGCCACGATGCAATTTATTCACCATCTGGGGCACAGATTAGTGAAGAACAATTGTTACAGGCAAACGATTATTATGAAAACGGTAAAACAAAGTTGTTGGCTGGAAACATTGATGATGCGTTGGCAGATTTAACAACTGCTATCGAAAGCGGTGCCGCATCAATCGACACATTTATCTTGCGCGGGGAAGCATATATGCAAGCCGGCGATTATCGTAACGCAATGGCAGACTTTGATAAAGCACTGGAAAAAGATTCACAGAACGCAGTTGCATACTATGATCGTGCATTATTGAATATGCGCCTGGAAGATTATAATGCCGCATTAAACGACATAAATAATGCAATGGCGGCAAATACTACAAATCCAACACCGGTATTACAATTGCGTGATTTGTATGCAAAACGCGGTCAATTAAACCTGTGGTTAAAGAACTGGGAGGGGGCAATTGCAGACTATACAAATTCCCTGGCCAGACCAGAGGGGGTTGTTAATCCAACCGTATATGGCGAACGAGCAGAAGCATACACCGCAATCGGCAACTATGTTGATGCAATCAACGATTATTCATCAGCAGTTCGCGTAATTTCAGAACAAATTCAGGGCGCACCAACAATGGCAGAACGTGAAAATCTGTCTACTCGCGCGATGGATTATTTTGAAAAATCAGCAGCTTTGAATGTGAATTTAGGTAATATGGATGCTGCGCGTTCAGACCTGGAATCGGCCCGCACGATTGCTGCAGCATTGGGTGATGGCGAAACGGTTGAAAGACTGGATAAATTATTGGCGGATATGGATACCACACAACCGGTTGAACAGACGCCTGAAACACCAGTTGAGGCAACACCAGAAGTACCAACCGAAACAACTGTTGCTGAATAATAAAAAATCCGGCAAATGCCGGATTTTTATTTGCAAATCAATTATCGTTTTTGTACCATTTGTCCTGTAAATTTACGGGGGTGTATTATGGATGAAAACAAACCAACATTTGAAGAAGCTTATAAACAATTAATGGAATTAGTAAAAAAAATGGAATCTGGTGAATTACCACTGGCAGATTCGGTCGCGGCATATGAACAGGGCGTTAAATTAAAAGCATACTGTGAACAATTATTAAAAGAAGCCGAATTAAAAATTGAAACTTTGAAAGTAACTAATCAATAATAATTTTTATTAAACGGATTTATCGTGGCGGAAAAAAGCAAACTGACCCCTGTTATGCAACAATATGTTGATATGAAGGCGGAAAACCCAGATGCATTATTGATGTTTCGTCTGGGGGATTTTTATGAATCTTTTTTTGACGATGCAAAAACAATAAGTTCCGCCCTGGGGTTGGTATTAACCGCACGTGGCACAGATGGTGATGGTGACGCAATTCCAATGTGCGGTATTCCATGGCACGCAGCGGATAATTATTTTGGACGACTGGTTCGATCCGGATTTTCAGTGGCACTGGTTGAACAAATGGAAACCCCGGCCGAGGCCAAAGCACGCGGTCATAAATTTATTGAACGCAAGGTTGTGCGTGTATTAACACCAGGTACATTGACCGATGAAAATTTATTAACACCAAAAAATTCTAATTTCTTGGTGTCTGTTATGCCATTGGGAAATAATGAATTTGATATTGCAGGTTGCGATATTTCAACCGGCGAATTTTTTATTGGAAAAACATCTGATATTATTGATGATTTGGTGCGTCTGAACCCGGCCGAGGTTATATACCCATCATCTGCCGCCGAAAATGATAAAATTATGCAGATTCGCGATATTTTTAAAACGACTGCTGTGTTCGAAAAACTGTATCATCGTACTGATATAGACCAAATAGTATCCCGTGTATTTGGCGGTGTTATACATACGGATTCTGTTTCAACAAATATCGATAATGCAATTTGTTTGTTGGCGGGATATTTATTTAATACACAACGTGATGCCACAATAACATTTCGCACGCCACATCAATTTAAATCAGGGGCACAATTATTGATTGATTCTGCCACGTGGAAAAGTTTGGAAATAGATGCACCAATTAACGATGGTGGAACATGTCTGATTGATGTCCTGGACAACACCAAGACAGCGGCTGGTGCACGAAAGTTGCGTGGATATTTACGTGCTTTATCGGCGGATACGGACGAGATTTACGCACGCCAGGAACATATTGCGCACCTGATTACAAATTCGGATGTAATGTTGTCTTTGCAAAAAATGTTGTCATCTGTGCCGGATGTTGGACGTTGTTTATCACGCCTTTTGTCAGGACGGGGAACGCCGCGTGACATGCGAAATATTTCAGATTTTATTTCTTTATTACCCGGTGCGCGCGCAATATCTGTACGCCTGGATTCTGGGATGGGGGAACGTTTTGGAAAAATAAATACTCACGATGAATTAGGTATAAAATTACGTGACGCGTTAGCAGATGAATTGCCAACATTTTTCAGGGATGGCAACGTTATTCGTGATGGATTTGACGCGGCATTGGATGGTATGCGAAACCTTGCCAATGGGGCCAAGGAAACAATTGCGGCATTACAATCTGAATACGTATCTAAGACTGGAATAAATACATTAAAAATAAAATATAATAATATTCTTGGATATTTTATAGAGGTACCATCATCCCGGGCAGAAATTATGCTAACCCCAGAATCTGGCTTTATACATCGTCAAACAATGGCTGGGAATATGCGGTTTACAACCGCACGTCTTATTGACCTGGACAATGATGTTCGTAGCGCGGCGGAAAAATCCGCCGGGTTAGAGGCACAAATTATCGCATCTTTGGTCGAAGAAATTCGTAGTATTGCAGATGATTTGCTGGCAACAGCAGATTTACTGGCGGATGCGGACGTTTGGTGTTCTTTGGCCCATGTTGCAGAGTTATATGATTGGGTATGTCCAAATGTAACAAATGATCGTGCATTTGATATTGTTGGTGGACGTCATCCAGTGATTGAATTTGTTTTGCGTTCACGTGGAGATAACTTTGTTAAAAACGATTGCAATTTAAATGCACGCGCGATTGCGTTGCTGACCGGACCAAATATGGCGGGAAAATCAACATATCTGCGCCAGAATGCAATTATAGTGGTGTTGGCACATTTGGGATCTTTTGTGCCGGCAACCCGCGCAACTATTGGGATATGTGACCAGTTGTTCAGTCGTGTTGGGGCATCTGATAATCTGGCGGCGGGACAATCCACATTCATGGTGGAAATGGCGGAAACGGCGAATATCTTGAATCGCACAACAGACAAGTCCTTTATTATATTTGATGAAATTGGACGCGGTACGGCAACGTATGATGGTATGGCAATTGCCCAGGCTGTTCTAGAATTTTTAAATGATTTACAGCCACGAACATTGTTTGCAACGCATTATCATGAACTTACAGATTTGGCACTCACCAAGCCTGGTGTTCGGAACTTCAATGTCCTTGTCAAGGAGCAGGGAGAAAAAATCATCTTCATGCGCAAAATCGTCCCTGGCTGTGCGGACAAGTCCTAC
>JAZLDI010000020.1:0-8831 GCA_045614665.1 Candidatus Enterousia sp. | reverse complement strand
GACCCAGTCTTTGTTGGCATTTTCCCGTGACGAAGAACGTATCGCAGACAATTTGGGAATTGATTTGATGATACGTGCCGGCCAAAACCCAAATGGTTTTATAACTGTCTTTGAACAGATGAACTATTTAACCGGCGCGATGGAAAATACGATAAATCCAAATCGAATAAATCACCCCCTGACGCGTGAACGCTTAAAGAACGCGCGTGAATATATTGCCGAACGCGCGCCCGATTATCGTGCGCCCGATACCGTAGCCCGTGATGCAAAATATGAATTGGTGCGGGCCAAATTGGTTGGGTATCTGGATGATGCGAAAAATGTTTTACAAAAGTATCCATATGCTGACAAATCAGATGCTGCAATTTATGCACGCGCAATCGCGAATATGCGCGGTGGAAATCTGGACGGGGCACGAATGGGGGCCCAGACATTGATTTCCCGCAACCCCGACAACGGATATTTCTATGAATTATTGGGGGATATTGAATTTCAGTTTGGACACTATGATGACAGTGTGCGTGCATATGAAAAATCTTTGGCGTTGGTACATGATGCCCCCCAGATTGAAACGGCGTTGGCGTTGGTGTTGGCGGAACGTGGCAAGCCAGGAGATAACGCACGTGCGATTGAATTATCAAAACGTGTTATTTTAAATCAGGCAACACCTTTGGCGTATTGGGTTTTGGCGCGATGCTATGGCGATACAGATGCGGGACGACATGCGTGGGCAATGGCAGAATATTACGCACTGCAAGGTGATGATGATACAGCCACCGAATATGCACGTCGCGCCCAAAAACTTTTAAAGAAAACCGATTCCGAATATATAAAATCTGGTGATTTAATAAAATAAAACCCGCCGTCTGGCGGGGTTTGTTTGTTATGGCTTTTCAATCACAACCATTGCAGCGCTATAATCACCCTCATCGGTTAGGGACAGAAACACATTCGCATCAGCACCGGCGATTTGTTTCAGTGTCGCACGGGCACCACCCGATATAATCAATTCTGGACGTCCTGCTTCGTTATGTGTCACCGATACATCAGAAAAAGAAATATCTTCACCAAAGCCAGTGCCAAGTGCTTTTAAAAATGCCTCACGCGCGGCCCAGAAATTTGCCAAATGCTTTTCCGAATTTGCACTGTTGCCGTCGGCGTATTCCAATTCCTTCTTTGTGAAAATGCGCTGTTTCTTGAATGCAGACCAATCCAAGAAACGGTTACATTCAACCAAGTCAATTCCGATGCCAACTATCATAACGATTTCTCCCTTCGTTGTATGAACTAAGTTAAACTTGATATGCGCATACTAGTAATATTTATCCGATTCGTGCAAGCATAAAATACATAAAAATACCGGCAAAAAATTGCCGGTTAGATTTATTTATCGCATTTCTTTTTGTCGCCCCCAGATTTCTTGTCTTCATGGCCAGAAGACAGCCCCTGACAGTTCTTGCATTTACACTGTTTATCATAACTTTTTGACATTTTTTATCCTTTTAGTTTTTTGTTATTGAATCATAGTTCGGACAAGAATATCATATAACAACAAACCTACCCCCACAATATGCAAGAATTCCGAAATAAATAGTTTGTGTTTTATTAAAAACTGTTATATGATGCGCGTTATGTCGGGGTGTAGCTCAGCCTGGTAGAGTACTTGCATGGGGTGCAAGGGGTCGCAGGTTCGAATCCTGTCACCCCGACCATATAAATTTAAACGGGTCTTGTACCCGTTTTAATTTATATCAGTGGGTATGTCGGTTCGATACATCGCAACGCAGTTGCCAGGTTCGACAATGAGTAAGCGAGAACGAACGCAGTGAAGTTCGAGTGCTAACGAATGCCCCACAGGGCACAAGCCCGAGGGAATCCTGTCACCCCGACCATATAAATTTAAACGGGTCTTGTACCCGTTTTATTTTTTATCAATATCATATCCACAATTGCTGCGTATCATATCGGCAAGATGCATTTCCATTGCGTGGCGACGACCAGTTTGAATTGCACACGGATCGCACGTGCGACGTAATTGTCCCGCACGACATGTAAATGGAACACCATCACAATATCCATTGGTTCGGGTTAAAATTGCATCATTGGCATATGTATCTGCCATGGTCTTATATCGCGTGGGTATTAATTCTTGGTTAAAAGACCACATACTTGACACCGCATCACGGGTTTGGTCAACACATGGGTCGCTATTCATAATGTATGTGATATTTGTGCTGTTGAATTTGTCAGTGTTATAACGATCAATAATAAGCCAGGTGATAATACTGGCACATGTTACCGCTACCATAAACAGCAAAATATAATGCGCAATTGTAAAAACATTGGTTTGATATTCCGTATTCTTGACCATTTTATCCCCCCGTTGTGCCAAATCATAGCACGAGAAAAACAAACATTATACGGGTTTATATTCCGCGGGAAAATCTTGCAATTTAAAATTTACGAGGTAAAATATGACAACAATCATAATCAAAGGGGGCGTGGATGTTTGTAACAGAAAAACTGGAAAATTTTTCGTGGATAAATGTTGGCAACCCCGACCACAAAGATTTCGAAAAATTGCAGAAAGAATACAAAATTGACGAGGATACCATTTCCGACATTCTGGACCCAGATGAACAGCCTCGCTTTGAAATCGAAGATGATTACAAGGTTATAATCGTTCGTTTCCCAATCATTAACCGCGAGAACGACACCCTGTGGCATACGGAACCTTTGTCCATAATTTACACGTCTAATCGTGTTATAACTGTCTGTCGCAAGCGATGCGATTTATTGGATAAAATTAAAAAATCTGAAAAAACATCCCGCGAAGAATTTATTTTGAATGTTATATACTATATCGCTGAATCATATTTACGTATGTTAAAAGAATTGAATAAGCGGGTTCTGGCATCAAAACGCGTGTTACAGGAACGCATTCGAAAAAAAGAATTGATGGATCTATTAGAAGTAGAAAACAGTTACACCCTTTATATGGCGGGGATTAAAGGGAATGTGGCGGTGCTGGATAAACTGGAAAAAGTTCGTGGATTTGTAAAAACAGACGAGGCAGCCGAGCTGGCCGAGGATGCTCGTATCGAGCTGGCCCAGGCAACCGAAGTTGTAACTTCGTATGGGAAAATGCTGAAAGCGATTAAAGAAACTTTTGAAAGTGTTATCAATATGGATTCTAATACCAACATTAACCGTTTAACAATGTGGAACATTGTTTTGGTGATTCCGACGGTAATTGTTGGATATTATGGAATGAATATGCAATTACCGTTTGCAGAAAATCCAAAAATGGCGGTTTCTATATTTATCGCGATTATGGTGTTATTGGTTGGATTTGCGTTATTTGGTGCAATCAAAAAGAGAATTATATAAAAATGATACAGGATTTTACATTACATACACATACAATTGGGTTTGACGGGAAAAATACAGCCGAACAAATGATTGTCGCGGCGCGGGATGCTGGATTCAAGACAATCGGAATATCAAATCACTTTATTGTGCATCCCGAAATTCGACACACGAAACTATATGGCGCGGCCATGGCCGGTGGATACAGCACAATGTACAATACCAGTTTTGATGAAGCGTTGGCAAAGTTTCAGCCACACTATGAAGAACTGTCACGCCTGCAAGATAAAAACCCAGACATTCGAATCCTGCGCGGGATGGAGGTTGACCGTTTCCCAACAAATTCCTGGGCGGATGGATTTGCCCGCGTGTGCGAAATATTAAAGCCAGACTATCTTATCGGTTCTGCGCATTTTGTTGAATATGGTGGTACGATTTGCAATGTACACGATATGGCGGCGGTGGATGCGAAAATACGCGACGAAATGATACAAATATATTGGACAAACATCCAAGAATTGGCAAAAAGCGGTATGTTTAATTGGATTGCACACCTGGATTTACCAAAGAAAAAGAATCTGGGGGAACAAAAAAAATGGGATGGAATAAAACGCGAAACAGTTAAATTAATCGCCAAATATGGTGTACCCGTTGAAATTAATACCAGTGGATATAAAATAGGCACCTTGCAACCATACCCGGGCCCAAATATAATGAAAACAATTGCCGAATATAATGTTCCGGTATTGATATCTGATGATGCGCACGATATCGATCGCATTGGGCGCGATTTTGGACAGGCGTTAATTCAAGCACATAACAGTGGTATTAAAAACTTCATTAATTTAGAGAAATTACTTGATTTTCGCAAAAAAACACTATAAACTGTGCGCGCTGGGTAATCAGAACTGATTAAGCGATGGTGCGTTTTTGGTCCCATCCGTGATAAGGATTCTGTTAAAATATTCGGCACAAGTAAAAACCAAAAAAAGGATATAAACTATGGCAAGAGCAGGCGCAAAGCGCAATACTCGCAAATTAAAGATTGGACGTTCTTTGGGCGTCAATCTGTGGGGTCAGGCTAAATCCCCATTTAACAAACGTAAATACAAGCCGGGCCAGCATGGTCCAACATCACGTGGTGGCAATTCGTCTGATTACGCAAAGCAGATGCGTGCAAAACAGACCTTGAAGGGCTACTATGGTAATGTCGGCGAAAAGAAGTTCCGTGCATATTATATGGAAGCAAATAATATGAAGGGTGACACACCAGAAAACTTGATCGGTTTACTGGAACGCCGTTTGGACGCAGTTGTATATCGTGCAAAATTGGCACCAACTGTATTTAGTTCTCGTCAGTTAATCAGCCACGGTCACATCTATGTAAATGGTCAGCGCGTTAAAGTTGCATCATATCGCGTAAAACCGGGTGACGTTATCACAGTCAGCGAAAAAGCAAAACAGATGCCATTGGTCGTTTTGGCATTGGAATCTGCGGAACGCAATTTTGCAGACTATGTTTCTGTGGACAGTGCGAACTTTACAGCGACATTCGTACGCGTACCAGCGTTCGAAGATGTTCCATACCCAGTTCAGATGTTCCCAGAATTGGTTGTCGAATTCTATTCTCGTTAATAGAGAAAGGAAAAATAAAAAATCCCCCGTTTGGGGGATTTTTTATTTAATGACCGCGCCTTTAATCAAGTTCAGGTCTTCTTTGATATCGTCTATTTTTATTTGAATTTGCCCTATTCCCGTTTCCAAAACAGTTGTACGATTTTCAAGCGAAGTTATACGTGCATCAACACGTTCCAGTTCCGCAACGGATGAATCCTGGCGTGCAACCCAGTATATCAAACCCGCAATAAAGGCAATTAAAAACCAACTGTCGCGTAAAAAATCTAGGATGCCAATGGCACTGGGTTGCGTTGTCATTTTTATTTCCCCCGCTCTATCATATTTTCAATTTGGTGAATTAAAGAACGCTGGGCTTCTAGTCCACGCAGTTCTGCATCGGTGGCGTTCGCCCCCAGTACCCGTTCAATTGTTATTTTGCGTAAATGCGTCATCACACGTGCACCCGATGGGGTACAAAATGTACGTGCGTAGTCATGCGATATATTTTCTGACATTTGTTACACCCCCGCAATTGTTTCCATTGCAACCATTTGTGCAATTGGTGCGATGTACTTTAATTCTGCATCCCCGTGCAGGGTTATTGGTTCAATCACACCACGACGAGATAAAATCTGCAGTCCGCGTTCGCATAGAGGTCTTATAAATTCGTGCAGTAACCGTCCGTACGTCGCACCCAATATGCGCATCATATCGGAATTACGTGCCATAATCTCGGTTGCAGTCATTTCTTTTTCGCTTAACAGGCCCAACCGGTCCGCCAACAGCGTGTGACGTATCCGTTCCCGCAGGTCTTTTAAAATAATCTGGGATACGTCAAAGTTTGCGCCACTGGTCAAGGGTGTCAGGCCCGACGAACCAACCGCCTTTGGTATGATCGCCCCCGGCGTCAGGCTGATGTTATTCAAATTTATCACGCCGTCATCGTCCGCCATCCAGATACCAGACACAGAGATAGTCGCATTTTTCAGCACCAATTCCACAACCTTGTTTGCGGTTTTAATGTCTGGCAATGCACGCAAGACCGGCCCACGTCCATAAATTTCGCCCGATGCAACCGACCAACGAAAAATTAAATATGGATTTGTTTCAAATGTTCCCGTCGCAACGATATTGTTTTCAATGTCGCCACCGGTATCCAGCCACGCTGTAAATTCAGTCCCAACCAAACTCTGCACCAGTTTAATTGGCGTGTCGGGGTCCTGTTTTATTGTATCACGCAGGTTTGCCGGCACCGTCCATGTCGGATATTTTTCCATTGCCTCGCGCGCGGACATTGATGTGGTATGAAATACCGCGTTTGGTAAAATTGCAATGTCCGACATTGGAATTGCGGTAAAAGAAAACGCAGATGATGCACCAATCGGATTTTCCGCCATAAACAAACACGCCGTTCCCAATGTGACCAAGTCCAAATAACACTGGTGCACAGTCGTATAAAAATTAGAATCATTTAAATTTGCACGCAATGCCCCCGTTGCAGCATCGGCATCGGGTGACAAATCACTTTCGGGGATCAAATTCAACCACAAAGATTCCGGAGGGGTCAATAATGTATAAAGTGATGCCGCCAGATTATCAACCGCATCCATCGCGGTTGCATCAAACAGCGTTGCCGTGTCGTCATCCGTTTCAGGCATTGTATACCGACGTGCATCCGCCCAACGACGTACCCACGGATCGCGCATATCCAGCGCACGTTTGTACATTTGCAATAAATTTGATTGCATATTTTATCCTTTTTGTTTGTGTTGTTTTATATTTTGAAATTTGTATTTGCATAAACTGGGCGGGACACTACACCAGACGGCCGCAATACAATCGGTGTTTGTGCAATCGCCCCCGCAATCGCATCCAAGCCATCATCGTGTCCCACCCCGCCAACAGGTGACCAGCCCAACATTTCCGACAGTAATGGCGTATGTTGCACCCGCATATGGGCATACAGGTGCCCCGAGGTCAGCAATGGCTCAATCGCATCCAAGATTCTGTCGGCTTTGTTCCGGTTATTGGTGATTTTATTTACGTATATGTTTTGACCCCGACGCACCGCCACGTCACGCATTATTTCCGGCAGCGCATTGCCCAGTCCATTTGTCTCGATTGTTATTCGGCGCATACCGTATCGGTGCATAAAATCAATCACGCGTTCACACTGAACATTCAGGGGGTGGTTTTCGGTATCTGAAACCATCATATACATAACATCGTGTATAAAAACATTATGATTTTTATCATCACGGTATATCAGGACGCAAACACTGTGGTCCGATTTATGACGGCCGGTGGATGGATCCCAATACACGGACGCGCCCGTTACCAAATGCGACCCCAGGCGTGCTGAATGAATATCCAGCATATCTTCATAGAAATGTATTTGCCCCGGGTCCAGACGAATACGTTCGGGTGGCACAAATTCCAACATCATTTGTGCTGAAAAATGCCGGGGCCCGACGATTTGTCGTATCTGGGACACCTTTTCAATTGGAAAAAGTTCCGGCCACGCGGGCACGCCATTGGCATCAACTATCGGAATTTTCAATATTTTATATCCAGATAAAAAAGGCATTGAAAAAGCATTTTTTTCATATACCATTGGCGTTAAGGAAAAGGATTTTGACATGGATTTTACCCCTAAGACTTTGCCAACCAATCTGGAAGCAGAACAGGCAGTACTGGCCGCGGTGTTGATGAATAATCGCGCGTTGGAACGTGTGTCAGAATTCTTGAATGCGGAACACTTTTCACATCCCGCACACCAGGAAATTTATAAACTGGCGGAACGTCAATTTGCCGCCGGTATCCCGTTCGATATTATTACCGCTAAAAACTATCTGGACCAACAAGGGGTCTTGGAATCGGTTGGTGGTGTTGACTATTTAACCCAATTATCGGGTGCGGGCGCAACCGTTGTTAATGTTGAACAATATGGACGCATTGTATATGAACATGCGCAAAGACGTCAATTAATTAACCTGGCCCAGGATATTATGGACGGTGCGTTTGTTGAAGACCTGGATAATCCCGTCGGCCGACAGATAGAAATCGCCGAACAAAAATTATTCGATATGGCAACAACGGGTTCATCCGAGCGCGATGTTGTTTCAATCGCAACCGCGTTACAGGCCGCATTAAGGGAGGCCGAAACAGCATACAAAGCTGACGGACAATTGTCTGGTTTAACAACAGGGTTGACCGCGTTGGATAAGTCAATTAGTGGCCTGCACCATTCGGATTTAATTATCGTAGCGGGTCGTCCGGCGATGGGTAAAACCACGTTGGCGATGAATATCGCATTTAATGCGGCAAATGCAATTCACTATGGCACGGCCAATAAAAATTACAAGGGAGCCGTTGTATTTTTCAGCCTTGAAATGTCACATTCCCAATTGGCGGCACGTGTTTTGTCATCCCAGTCCAAGGTGCCCGCGTCCGCAATGCGTGAGGGGAACCTGACGGATGAAGATATGCTTAAAATGACACAATATGCCGACGCAATCAGCAAGATTCCACTGTGCATTGATGATACACCGGGTATGTCGGTGCCGATGATGCGCACACGCGCAAGACGCCTGGCACGTAAATATGGCGGCGTTGCGTTGATTGTGGTGGACTATCTGCAACTGATGACGTCGCCCGGTGGCAAGCGCAGTGACAACCGCGTCCAAGAAATTTCCGAAATTACACGAGGACTAAAAATGCTGGCTAAGGAATTGGATGTGCCGGTAATTGCCCTGTCACAGTTGTCACGTAGTGTTGAACAACGCGATGATAAACGACCACAATTGGCGGACTTGCGTGAATCTGGGTCTATTGAACAAGACGCT
>JAZLDI010000019.1:0-48487 GCA_045614665.1 Candidatus Enterousia sp. | reverse complement strand
TAAAAGGGGGCTTAAAATGTATTTCAAACAGGATGTTCCACGCATAATCAAAAAGATTTACGAAAGCGACACGCAAGACCCTTTGACAGATTGTCAAAAGGCACTTGACGAACGATTCAACAACGACAATCAAAAAGTGATTTTTATTCAAGAATACTTGGAAGAAATCTCGCCTAGCATAATCACGCAACATTTGAATTATATTGCGGAACAAGGGGTTTTAGATTTCTATATTTACTCTTTGCGTGAATATAACATATTCAACATTGTTGCACTTGTAAAACGCAAAAAATAAGGGGGCTTAAATGAAAAAATACTTAAATATTGACTGGGAACTTTTGCGCGATAAATTGCAAGGTTGCGAAACTGTCGCGGGATACCTTGCCGAAAATATGTCCGGCTTGACTATTCAAGACCTACAAGAGCGCTTGAATAATTTACGCGCTTTGATAGCAGACGCGCGCGATTTTATGTTGAACCATACAGACGACAAGGAATAAAGGTAATGGAATTGCACGCGATAACAAAGGGCTATGCGATATATAAAAGCAAGGAAAAAATCATAGCCGAACCAATAACACAGGGGGCAAGGGCTGTTTTAGAGTGGAACGCGCGAAACATACCCGCCAACGATAAATAAAAAACTTAAAAACAAGGGGGAATAAAATGTTGGAAATATATTTAGAACAAATTAAAAACGCAAAGACAAAACCAGATTTACAAGATACAAATTATAGGGCTTTTTGCGATAATTCTATCACAGGCAAGCAACACGACCTTTTGACCGCCTGTTGTGTATGGAAAGAAAATCAACAGAAAGGGGCAACGCAAGACCAGTTAGATAATTGTGTCAAAGTGTTGAAGATACCTAAGAAATATATCAACTTGATTAAATAAGGGGGCAAAAATGAAAAATAACACACCGAAATATTTTGTAGAAGTCTTCTGGAAAGATGGCGCACACGAATATACTGATTTTTGTTATAGCGAAAGATATATGATTACTTGCGTAAAACGCGCACTTGCAGACGGCTATTCTGTAAAAATCACAACAAACGAAACAAAATAAGGGGGACAAAATGGAAAACAAAAAATATGTATATTTAGTGAGACAGACTCAACCTGTGGACTATTACGACCAGAAAACCATTGCGGTTTTTGATAACAAGGCACAGGCAGAAAAATTGGCGCGCGCGCTGAACAAAGAATATGGTTATGGCGTTCGTTTTGACGAAAACTATGACTATATTGAAGAAGACGATGATTATGATTATGACAATATTCATTACTACGATATTGATTGTCAAGAACTCAACCCAGATATTAAAAAATATTGGGGAATAATAGAATAAAGGGGAACAAAATGAAAATATATAAATTATGTTATTGCGATGATATGACACAATACGAGGTTTTTAACCACATTGAGATTTATACAGAGGCAGGCTTACAAGATAGATTAAGACAAGCGATTGAGTGTGAACAATTAAACGCATTAACCTTGGCAGAGTGGGGACTTGACGAAAACACTGTTTGCGAAGAAATACCCGCGGACAAAATTGTAAAAATCTTTTGCAGTGATGGTTATGAGTGCGAAGAAAGTTGGTTGGAAATATATGAAAATGAAAATAAAGGGGAATAAGATGAAAGATTTATATCAGGTTTTAGAAAACATCAATATTGAATCAAGCGATAAACTTATAGAAAATGATTTTATGGACTTGATTGCCGAACAAATGCCGGAATATGCCATTGAAGTTTGGGATATGGACGAGTTTGGAAACGAATTGACCGCAGTAGTAGCAAATTATATTATTAGTGAAACACAGGACGGGGCAACCGATATTCAATATGCAGAGTGGCATACAGATAATATGGATGCATATTATGCAGTTGTGGCAAGCAAGAAATAAAGGGGGATAAAATGAAACAAGATATTATTGAAATGTTGGACGAAATACAGTCAATTTGCATTGGGGCAGATAGTCCGGACGCAATCGAAAACGGAAAAAACAACCCGGCAGACGAATTGGAAAAATGCCGACAGGATTTGTCCGCCATTAGTGATATTGTTGAACAGATACAAGAACTAGGACAAAAAGTGCAGTGGTTAGTATGTGCTTGGGATTATAACTTGGTTTATGGTTATTTGTGCAAAGACAACAAAGGGAATTATGAAATCAGCGACAGAACATTTGCAGTGAAATATAAAACAAGGGAACAGGCGGAACGCGCTATTGAAAAACTTAAAAATGGTGTGTATGGGAACTTGGAATTTAGATTGGAAAAATACAAAGGAGAATAATATGTTAAAATTGCACGCAATCACGAACGGCAGAGTGATTTACACCAGTAGCACAGGGAAAATCATTGCGGAACCCATTACCCAGGGAGCCAAGGCGGTTTTAGATTGGTATGTGCATAATGTCCCAGCAAACAAGGAGTAAAGAAAATGAGTAAGAACGATATATTTTGGCTTATAGTATGTCTTGCCGGCATATTATTTGGTAGTGTGATTATCGCATTGATTATTCACGCGTTAGGGTTGCCGTCTGCGTTTGGCACCCTGTTCGGTGGCATTTTAGGCTTTTGGTTATTTACAGTGTATATGGAAAAAACGATGTAAGGAGTTGAACCTATGGAAAACGAATTTGAAAATGAAGGTATGGTATTTGAATCAAGAACACATTGGTATAATGCACAGAAAAAGTTTTTGAAAAAGCGTGAATTTTGGCGTGCCGTTATTTACGCATTGACCAGACCAGACGAATACAAAGATATTTTGTTAAAAAAAGCATTACAGGAAAGAGAATATGCCGATATTGCGTTGAAAGAAATCAGCGAATACGGTAAAGAAGTTGGTTGGACACATAAAAACAAGGGGTGGGACGATGAAATGTGATTGTTGTGGTAGAACCATAGATAAGAATTATGGGGACGCATTTAGTTATCTGTGTGCGAATTGTGCAGGGGTATTTATGACCGGAAACCAAGCAAAGGAATACATTGAAACCAAAGGAACAAAAAAATGAAATCGGTTTGGAAATTTAAGACAGATGGGAAAACAGGAATATACAGTATTACTTTTCACAATAAACCTATGCAGGTCATATTTGGAAAAGTGCCACCTGCCGATACAGAAATTGAAATAAAGATAAAGGAGAACAAAAATGAAACAATTTATTAAACGGTTGACAGGGGTAGACGCATTGGAAAAAGAAAATGCAACCTTGCGCCGTAGATGTGAAAAATACCAGAAAAAGATTAAAAAATTAGAAGAATACATCGACGAAGCAGAATTTTGGCGTCCCAAACCAATAGAGTTGCCAAGGCGTTTTCGCATTGGTGGAAAGATAATAGCGTGGAACGAAATTGAAGATATGAAAATTGAAACTGAACTGGTGAGAATAGATGAAGATTCGCGACTGTTTATTACCAAAGACGGCAGTTTTAAGAACGCAGAACCTTTATAAAAGGAGAACAAAAATGAACACAGAATCACAAAACCAAATGGTGTTATCACACATGACCAAACACAAAACAATAACCAGTATTGAAGCGTTTGAATTGTATGGAATAACCCGTTTATCTGCGAGAATTTATGATTTGCGTGAACGGGGACACAAAATTGGTATGGTGTGGGAAGAATCTGTCAACAGATACGGCGCGCAAGTTAGATATGGGAAATACTTTATTGAAAAAACAAAGGGGAAATAAAATGAACGACAGGTTTAAGTTTATTAGAGATATTGGTCTAAAATATATTGGTAAATCAAAAAAACAAAGATATATGTTTAGTTTGTTTGAATGTCCTTTTTGCCACAATCAGATAGAAAACCGAAAAACAGTAGGGATGAAACAAGTTTGTTGTAAAAAATGCTATAAAGATTATAGAAAAGACAAACATTATGGTTCTATTGTAGAAAAGGTTTTTATATCTGGGTATTGGTATATATATTCGCCATACCATCCAAATTGCACAAAAAAGGGATATGTTGCAGAACATAGATTAGTTGCCGAAAAAATGATTGGCAGATTTATCAACAAAGATGAAGATGTGCATCATATAAATGGGAATAAGACAGACAACAGACCAGAAAACCTTATGGTTCTTTCGCATTCAGACCATATGAAATTACACAAACAATTATCAAAAAGGGGGAAATAATGGAAAATTCAAGATTAAAGTTTAGAGTGTGGGACATACGAAACGGGGAATATTTCAAAGACCCCAACCCTACACCACCGTTGAATAGCGATGGAACACTAGGTTTTACTTATGATAAAGCCAATTTTCAAAAGTATTATATCATCGAACAATGCACAGGGCTTTCCGATAAAAACGGAAACCTGATTTATGAAGGCGATATTATAAGATATTGTGTAAATTGGCGCGCATATTGTTTAACATATACAAGGATTGTTGCTTGGGATAAAAATACTGCTGGTTTTATAATGATAAATACCAAAACGCAGGTTAAGCCATTACAAAAATGGCGATTCCCAGACCCGGAAACGCACATAATTGAAGTTGTGGGTAATGTTCACGAACAAGCATAACAAAAAGGTGGAATAAAATGAAAAAATGGGAAGATATGACAAAAAAGGAACTTTTGGCTTTGCCGAAAAGACCTTGGAATGAAGATAAAATATATAAGTGGGTATTATTAGTCAACACACGCACCAAACACGACAGCGGATACAATTTTTTTGCTGTGATAGGTGTAGAAAAAGACGGGAATATGGAAATCGCTGCGTATTGTGACGATTTTAGGATGTGGCATACTGATTTTGCGTTATCGAAGGGGTGTGCGCCCGCGAAAGGTTTTTCGTTTGATTGTTCGATGCACGGAGTGTTTCGTATATGGAGTAATTATTACAACATATTTGTTGGAACAAGTTTAAGCACAACAGATTTTGCATTTATACCAGTAGAACAAAAGGGGAAATAAAATGTATAGTATGAATCGAGAACATTACTTTGATGACAGGGACTTAAACCGAGAACAACGGCGTGCGTTGGAAAAAGTAAAAAGACAGTTGATAGCCAGTTATCCGGACACATTGGAAATTGTGACAGAAAACGACCCAAATTTACCATATTCAAGCCACCCCCAAGATATTGAACACATATACCGAAGCAAAAAATATACTGTGATTTTGTGGAAAATTGGGGTAGGTTTTGCAGGCTATAATTTAGGACAACGGTTTAGCATATCACGCAACGAGTGGAATTCAAAGGATAGACGCTATAAAGACGGGTTGACATGGGACGAGATAATGGACATCAAACGAGAAATGGGGTTTGGTGAACGCACAGCCATTGAATATTACCCTGCTGATAGTGAAGTTGTAAATCTTGCTAACATGCGACATGTGTTTTTAATATAGGGGAGGACGATGATTAACCAAGACGCATTTGATTTAATCTGTGAAAATATGAAAGAAACTGCTATAAACAATAAAAAAGTATTCGCACGCTACATGTCAGAACTACCAGTGGGAGATTTTGAAAAGAAACTTCTTGACGCGTGGCGTGTTGCGGATGGTGATTGTCAACAACGTTTAGCAACTGCTTTCCCACAAATTGGTTATGCGATGCTTGAATGGTCAACCCTGCCGGAAAAGAAACGGGAAAAATATCTGCAAAAACTGATAAATTAACCCACCGACAAACGCCAGTGGGCTAATATTAGTTGATAATTATATTTTACTTGTGTTCTTAGAAGAAGAACAAGGGAAGTATAAATAAAATGCTTCCCATTGTCAAGTGTTTTTTACAGTCCTACGAAGAAACATAAATACATTTGTGTCGCAGGGGCTTGGACTGTTGTGCTATTACCATAAATTGGGTTGGAATTAGACGCATTGAAAACAAGTCTGGACTTTCTCAACCACAAAGCAGCATCACCACCACCAGTATAGTATCCTTCGCCAGTGTCCACTCGGGAAAGCGCGCCAGAATGCGTGTCGCCCTGGGTCATAACGTTTTCTTGTGCTCCGGTGATATTTGGGAGACCAGGAGCGACATAATTTCCAACGCTGTCTCTTGCTCCGACAAAGCCAAAATATGTTCTTGGAAGTTTGAACTGTTGGTTTGCTGTATCTAAAATGTAATACCAGGCGATACCTGTTCCTTCAAAGAGTGTTTGAAGTGCAGATTCTTGGTCTGGCAGACAAATTTTGTGTCCGTCAGGGGCACGATAGTAATCAACTGTTATGCTAGTGGTTGTAGTAGTGCTTACTATGGCTTCCTGTATTACAAAACCTTCATACATGCTGCCGTTGTTGTAATTCCAACACACGTCCCCGACTTTTGGGAACAGAGAAGTAGTAAGGTAAGTGCCTGTAATACCAGATTCAACTGGTCTCCAACCATAATACTGAGTGCCTTGGTAGGTCATATCTAGTGTTGAATCTCTATTCAATACGTGTCTAGCGCCATTATTTGTAAAGGCAATGCTGGCGATTGCTGGCACTTCGATTGTGTCTGTTTGAGAACCGTTGACGTCTGCAAATCCATAAGAATTGCCTCCTACTAAGATGCTTTGAAGATTTAATCCAACTTGCGTTATTGCGCCTGCTTCGCTCGTCCAATCCGTGTCATTATAGGCCATATCGCCAACCTGTGGGTTCATACCCCTTGTGTAAATATATTCGACACCTGCACCTACTACTCGGAGCCATCTAATATAAGAACTTTGGGTTAAATCAGCCACCAAATGGTCATATCCTGCTTGTCCTTCGCTCGCTAAAATCCAACTGAACGAACTAGAATCTTTCCAGCCTGGTTTTGTTGGAAGTGAATCACGCCATTTGAAATCAAAAATATCCCAAAGAGCCATACTTTCTACATATCTTTTATTTACGATAGAGTTGTCCGTAGGGTTGTCCGGCATTATTACAGTAGAATCACCGGTGATTTGAATATCTTTGAACGACACCATTTGTGGGTAAGGTGTAAATGTTTTTGCTGTGTGGTTCCACATAACACGACCACCCTGTTGGCCTGTCTGTTCTGGTATGTCCCATATTTTACTGGTGACTAATACATAGCCGTCGTAATCTGCTGGTGGTGTTACGGTTTCTGTCAATACCCAAGCACCACTGGTATATGTATAAACAACGATAATTGGGTTGTTGCTTCCGTCTGTCTGAGAGAAGTCAGCATAGTTGCGTCCTTCTACTTCTGCTTCGGCTGGTGGCACTGTGGCTGATTGCATTTTAGCATACCAAACACCTTTATCCAAAAGCATTGTTCCAGAAGCCGCAGCCAAATTGATTTTAGCGTCTATCGCGTCCCCAAGTTCTGTCTGTGAAGAGCCTGTTGGTTGAGAGCCTGACAGTTTAAGAATCGCGTTTGCGATTTCGTTTGACGAATCATTTGAATAATCTGATACGGCATTAAAAACACCGTTTAATACCTTAGATTTCAACACAACTGTTGAATCCCAGGCGTGGTTTAACTGTGCGACAGTTTGAGCTTCAATGTTTGTATTGGCAGAGCCAACAACGAAATTTTGTCTTTTTGCCATATCTTTTACTCCTTACCCATATTATACAACAAACGGTGATATATTACAAGTGTAAAAATTTACGCACAGGCTTGTAAATCATAAACCCAACCAATAATAACAGTATTCCAAATAGGCTATTGCGTTCTAATCTCAACTTGCTTTTTTCTGTCTCGCATTTTTCAATAGATACATTACAGTTTTTAGCGAGTGCGTCTGCGCGTGCCGCACAATCTTTCGCACCTTGTAATAAGAACTGTTTATCTGTGTCCATAACCATATTGTTTTGAGCATAGTCCACCAACTCAGACACGCTTTGTTGAATTCCGTTATTGATTTCGGTGATAGGGTTGCTATCGCGGGCGCACCCGGTCAAAAGTATTCCCACTAACATCAAGCCTAAAAACATTGTAATTATAAACTTAGCAAAGTCTTTCATTTTTGTCTCCCTTTACAGTTTAATAAACATATTTCACACCAATCAGGTTTGTAATTTTTTTCCCAATTGATGAGGGTTCTTTGTAAAAATTCTCTGTCGGTGCCTCTTAATCTCCAAGATTCTAATGCGTGATATGCTAAACTATACTTTATTTCTTCGAATTCACAAGGCAAATACGATGCTTTAAGGCAATTAACAACTTTATCTGCGGCAAACATATTTCGGCGGTCTAAGGTGATAATTCGGTCGGCTCTTGATTTTGGTACCAGATGTTCTATACTACTACAACCTTTTCTTATTTCTAGTCCGCTCAAAATACATTGCGACATATTTTACTCTCCTATTTTTGCACCGTACTCTTTATCCCCCACTTTAATTGAAATTCCCTTGGCGTTTCTCCATACCTCGCAGGCCCAAAGCGCCAATCCTGTCCAACAACCGCACGTTCCAGCAACTGCGGCAGGCCACGAATTTATTCCGTCAACCCCCATATACATGCGCCATATAAGATTGCCAACAATAGCAATAAACCCTACGACGCGCGCATAAGAAACTTTTTCGTCAGGGTCTTTAAGCCATTGCCAAGTCATTTTTTCTTTTTCCATTTTTTCATAAAGTCAGAAAACAATTTATCCATATAGTAATTGCCACCGCGTTCTTTGTATGTTTTCATAAGGTCACAGACGGTGACAGCGTCGTTGCGTTTCATTGCTTCTAAGATTTCCAAACGCAGCAAACGCTGGTCGTGGTCGCGCAGAAAAGCCAACGCTTCATCGACTTTTGTTTCTATACGTTTTTTATATGCCAGTTTTCTATCTATCCAGTCTATAAAACTCATAATGTTTTTGAACACTCTCAACTCCTTTTTTATTTTTTCAGACATTTGTGCTCTTTGAATGTTTTTCGTTCTTCAAACTCAGCCTTTTTCCCAGTATTGAAATTAGATACTGCTCTTATGTATCCCATAGCGCGACTAAACACTTCACACTTCTGTCTTGGCATATCTTACTCCTTTATTATGAACGCCAATGCCAAGTCACTGTTCCTGTGCCACCAAAGTTTGGATAACCAGACATCGCTTCAATCTGTGTTTGGTTTGCCGCAGGTGCATATACATCTATGTTTTGTGAGCAACTTTGGAACATATTACTAAACTGGTTTGTGCCTGTTCCAAAACTTATTGCGGTTGTGCCACCAATATAGACTGTGGTCAACGATGTGCAACCACGGAATATACCACTAAAAACAGTACTCCCACTTAATGTTGTCAAACCAGATAAATCTACGCTTGTTAACCCAGTGCAATCTCGGAACATATAATAACACGCACTTCTTCCACTTACTGTTGTCAAACTTGATAAATCTATGCTTATTAACCCAGTGCAATTTTGAAACATATATTGACACGCAAAACTCCCACTTAATGTTGTCAAACCAGATAAATCTACGCTTGTTAACCCGGTGCAACTATCGAACATATTTTGACACGCATTGATTCCACTTAATATTGTCAAACTTGATAAATCTACGCTTGTATTAGCAGGAAAACTTGTGCCATAATAAGCGTACGACAGTGCATAATCATCGATATCCGTCACACCATTAAGGTTAATTATATTTGTTGAATTTCTTAATTGTCCATTAACAACTGTATATTCTTTATAATAAGCTGGTGCAGTTGTTGGAACTTGCACATCGGCAGAAGCATAGTCTGTGACGTCATAGACACCGTTCGCTGTTATGCTTTTTGTTCCTGTTGGTGTTGTTCCACCGCCTGCGATAACTGAATTTATAATAGTCATAGTTTACTCCTTATCCCATTATAATTACGTTAACTGTGATTGCGTTTGAAGGGACCGTTGTGCAAGTAAAGGTTAGACTGTCTGTTCCTTGCGCTGTACAAACAATTCCTGCTGCTGCGTAGTCTGCTGCACTAGCAGGTGCTGGGGCAACAATTACGATGTTAGACGCAGTTACGCCTGTTACAGTTACGGTTTGTGTATTAGAAGACCAATCAGCCACCGCTAATATTGGCATAGTTGATGGTGCAGTTGCTGCATTTTTAAGACGTCCTGCTGGAATATAACCATTAGCATCCATAAGTTCAAAGTTGCCATTTGCATTTGCTACTTTGAGGGTGTTTGCGTCCAGATTATTTGTTGTCCTACCTTGTGAATCTAGCGTGGCATCTGTTCCAAGTTGTATTGCGCCGTTTGCACCAACTGCCGTTCCCTGTCCTATCGCAACACCATATTTAGGAGAAGAGTAAGTTTCTGTATTATTACCTATTAAAGTGCACCTTTGTGCATTATTGTCTGTTCGTGCAGATGTACCAACAGCACAACAGGCCGATGCAGCTCGCGCAGATGCACCAACTGCTAACGCATACGCATACCCATTATTTTGAACTATGCTAGAATTATAACCAATATTTACGGAGTTTCTTTCGCTTGTATTTGCTGTTCCTAGAATAGTTAAAGAGTTATTTCCAGTTGCTGTATTCTCCAAAGCACTTATGGTTGCCCAACTCGCATCTGTGCCATCTGTTGTCAAGAACTTACCACTTTGACCTGTCTGGTCAGGAAGTCCGCTTGGTGCAGGCTGAACATTTACTTGTGCCCAAGAATAAGTTGCAGGACTTTGTCCGTCGCTTACGCATTTATAGAAGTAACCATTGGTGTAGTTCGCGTCTGTTGCACCAATATACTGATATATGTTACCCAATTCATCAGCACTGGCAGTTGGCAAAGCACTTACTTGTATCTGTTCCAATTCGGCATCTGTCAATACAGACAATTCGTTTTCACCAATAACACCACCTTGCACAGCAGTATCATATTGGGCTTCTGTTAATTTGTTTATTTTAAGATTTTTTATATCTACGCTTGTTGGCATAATTCTACCCCTTTATTATTCTGTTGCTGGCAAGTCAAAGGCCACGTGTATGTATGAGGCACTTCCACCAAATGTTGGATAGCCTGTTAATGTTGACGCATCAAATGTATGGTCTGGGTCGCTTGGGTCAAAGTTCGATGGGAAGTGTAACGTGCATCCGTTTGTCGCTTGTGAACCTGTCATGATGCTAAACAAACCTGAAAGTTGGCCTTTTCCAGAAGCAAATGTTGACGATGTTAAACCGCCAAGTTCTACTGATTCAAGAGATGTGCAACCATTAAATATTGCAGCATAACTATATGCAGGTATCCCAGTTATAGTATTAAGAGCGTTGAGTTTTGCCGTTATTAAGCCTGTGCAATTAACAAACATAAACTCACATGAACTAGTCCCACTTATTGTTGTTAAACTAGATAAATCTACATTGGTTAACCCAGTGCAACCATAGAACATATTACTACACGCATTAGGCCCACTTATTGTTGTTAAACTAGATAAATCTACATTGGTTAACCCAGAACAATATTCGAACATATGACTACACGCCCCAGCTCCAGTTATTGCTGTCAACCCAGATAAATCAACACTTGTTAACCCAGTGCAAGTATTGAACATATTACTACACGCCACAGGTCCACTTATCGTTGTCAAACCAGATAAGTCAACACTGGTGTTTGCAGGAAAACCTGTTAGATAATAAGCATATGCTAATGCACCCGGACCAACATCCGTCACACCATTAAGGTTAATTATATTTGTTCCGTTTACCAACTTGCCATTAGCATCAACAGTTTTTTCAATATAATATGCAGGAGAAAAGTCCCTAACAATAGCAGGAATAACTGTTTGTTTGTTTGTGCCAATTACTAATTTTGCCATTATTCGTTAGCCCCCCAAGTGCGCATTGTTATTGTTGTTGGTGTTTCCCAAGAGGCATCAGTGCCATTGGTGCTTAATACTTTGCCAGATTGGCCTGTTTGTGATGGCAACGCATCTATATCTAAATTACCAGAACCCAAGATTGAATTGCTGTTAATGGTCTTAATATTTGTTCCACTAACTAACTGTTCTTGAAAACCTTTCCAGCCACTAACATCTGTGCCGTTATTCCAGTATGTGTATTTCCACATATAAGGTGCTGTATTGCCACTTGTGCAGGTCAACACAATAACTTTGTTATTTGCTGTCGTTCCTGCCATAATTTCAACCACGATTTCAGCATTACCCATAGACGCTGGCAAGTCGCTGCAGGTTACTTCGCCTAAATATGCTTTGCCCACAATAGCACTTGTGTCCGCTGCTATATCGTCACAGAAAGCTTTTGTTGTGCCTGTTGTTGTCCAGCCTGCTGGGTATGGCAAGTATGTAGAAAGTTCTACGTTACCAGAACCCATTAAAGAATTTCCGTTGACAGATTTAATATTAACATCGCCAACTTGTCCGTTTATAGAAGTAACTGCCGAACCTGTCTTTAACAATGTCCAACTTGTGCCGTCATACAGGTATGTATCACCAACAGATACAACAGATGCTTCAACTGCTGTAGAAGCCTGTCCAATAACATAAGAACTGCCGTCTGGACGATAGTTCGCCGCCCCGCCTGTCGCAACTGTCTTTACAATAAAATAATCACCTGTTGTATATTCGTATGGGCTTTCTTGTGGGTTTGTGACTGCTAAACCTGTTGCGCAGTTCCAACCAGATAAATAACGACCTAACTTAGCAGCAGGTTGAACGTCTAAACGTTCCCAGCTGTAATCAACGTGTTCTACAACATTATTGATTGCCATATTTACGACTTGACCGTCAACAAATTCACTTGGGTCAACTACTGGCAATATATCATAATCTTGTTCCAAATCGTCTGTGTAAATGCTATATGCTGTGTTAAGAGCGTTGCCGTTAGCGTCTGTGAACACTATCGACCAAAGGCTTCCAGCCAAAGCATAAGTCATAGTTCCGCCGGTGACTTCCGTTGGGTCTGCTACGCCTGCGTCTACAATAAGTTGACCTGCTTTATAAAAGTCTTCACTGGCAAACGTGCTGCGTTCAAACGCGATATTCGCTTCATAATAAGAAGACCCAGCAACACATTCATATATATAACCGTGTGTATAGTTGGCATTTGTTTCACCAGAGAAGCAGTAAAATTTACCTAATTCATCTGCGCTTGCCGCTGGAATTTCTGCGGACTTAACTATGATACGGTCTTCGTCAATAGAACCAGCACCGCCCATTACACGGACTGCCATATTGCCGTCTGCGTCTTTTGTGAAAATGATTGGGCTATTGGTTTCTGCTGCGCCAGCTTTGACACCTACGGTGCGAACTGCGGCATTGTTATCAGCATCCAAAGTAAAAATATCGTCTGCCATGACCTTTCCTTTTGTTTCTTTCAATAATACTATACCATTTTTTCAGATTTTTATCAAGCACGAAAAACATAACCTTGTTCTTTTTGACCACAAAATCAACCAATTTTTAATTCAAACTCGTTTGGTGTTCTATCCATAAAAAACGCCATAGCATTTTTACTGCACAAGACAGTACCTTTTGCTTTATTTAGCCCAAGCAACAAACACCCGTCAGTATCTTTTGCTGTATTTCCACTATGAATGCGAACGCCTGTAAAATTTGGAACATTTATTATTTCTGGCAAAACCGTTTTGAACCGTGGTGACATCGTCTTTTTTACTTTGTATGTTCCCGCTGGAATTGCTGTTTTACCTGCTACTTTTTCACCATTTCTTACTGTATCTTCCAATGTATCACAAAAATAAGCACCATCAATATATAATTTACCAATCGTATATTCTGCACCCTTAAATATGCGCTTTATTTCTACTATCAATTTTTTCTCCCTTGTTCGTATTTTTGTTTCCACTTTTCAAGTGCTATTCTGTTTTCTTTTGAAATTAAAATCTCTTGTTTCATTGCTGTAAGATATGGTTCGTAGTAGTCGTCAACCCACCCTTCGGTTTTTCCGAATAGTCGTGCAAACATTGCGTCGTGTTCTTCAACAGCCATTTGATATGTAGGGTAAAGCAATCTTAAAATATTCTTCTGCGCACCACCCACAGCTTTGGTATACCAGTATATTTCAAAATAATGAAGGTCTGGTGTTGGATGTTCCTTTTTTATTTCTTCCGGGGAACAAGACGAGCACGCACTGACGAGATGGACAGCAGCGTTCTTCGGCGGTAGTCTTTTGACATATACCGTTTTCACTACTATCATCATCCCCTCCTTGCTTTAACTTATGCTTTATTCATAAGTGGGTTTGTCGTAAATTTCGTAAGTGCCGGGTCTGGTGCCATTGGCAATTCGTCGGACACTTCAATACCGTAGAAGACGTTTTGTTCGTTCATAATGCGCGCGAACTGTCCTGGTGTGATTGTGCCATAGGTCAAACCTTTGATACACAGATTATAGATTTCTTGACGTGTTTTAATATCTGTTTCTGATTTTTCTTTGGTTAATGGTGGGAAGTCTACGTCAACGTCCATCATTTCCCCTGTTGTAGTGACGGCCAGAACCTTAAATGCTGTAATCAAATTAGGAATACAAGGGTTCTGAACTTCTGAGCGAACCATATCTTCATAGGAAGCGCGGTCATTGTCTCCATTTGAGAAACCGCCCGGTGTCATACCATACAGTTTAGTCATTACGATACGAGCGTCTGCTGCGCAATCGTAACGGTCTTGTTCCTGCATTTTGTCAAAGCCAGAGAACTGTGTTTGTTTTTGCTTAAATTCGTCTTCTGAATCAAGCGCAACACCCGAACCGTAGTTCTTTGTTTGTTGGATAATGCTTAAACGATTCTTCAATGCGGCGTTCAGATTTGGGTTGGTCGCCTGTGCGTTCAAACCTTTCAACATATAAATATCTGTTTTCGCGTCGTCAAGCAATTCAGCGCGGCTATTTTGCGCTTTCCAAGTGATTGTCAGCGTGCGAGCCAGGTGTTCAAAGTAGGACATACCCCACCCACGACCTAATGGACGAAACATAGATGGAATTTCTTTTCCTCTGAATAACAATACACGAGATTTATGAATTTTCTGACCATAATATGTAAATGGACAATCTTCTTGCCAGTTAACCATAATGTCTGGTGAACTGATTTGGACTTCTGGTGTGTAGCCCATAAGTTCCCAACAGTCGGCCACAATCCAGTCGACGCGGTCGCCTTTCTTTAGTCTTCTCAAATCCAATGGTTCGTCTGGACGGCCTGCGTGGTCTGGTGTGTTTATAATAACCGCACCGCCACCGAATACGCGTGCCCAAACTGCCGCTGCTTTTAATGAATCATACAAACGGCTTTCTTTAGCAGCCATCAACAACGCTTTGATTTTCCAAGGTTCAGCAGGGACAGCAAGATTGTTTTCGCGTTCTTCCTTTTCCTTTTTATCGATTTCCGCAGCAATCTTTTCCCATTCTTTACGTTTGTCGAGTGCTATTTGTGCTTGTTCGTCTTCTGGGTTTTCAATAGGTGCTTTTTCCGCGTCTTCTTCGTTATGTTTCATAGTAAAGACATTAGTTAATCTTTTCAGAAGACCTTGTGGTTTGTAGGTAACGGCGGCAGGTTCTGGATTAAACACGGCATTTTTAGAACGAACATAGGCACGAACGATTGGTTCGTTACGGAAAGCGTCGAACACTGGCACTTCGGCTATTGCCTGACACAAACCAAATTGCATATACATTCTGGACAATGAGATACGGTCAAGCGTCAAAACTTCGCCACGCAACTGTGCTCGTATAAAATCAAGGGAGTTTGTTTTATTGAGTGGTTTGCCTGGTTGCATTTGTCCAAGGTAAATACCGCTAATAATGTTAGCCAATTCGTTCAGACGTGGGTCTGTAAATGCTGCCTTTGAAGATGTCTTTTTCGCCATTGTTTTACCTACCTGTTTTTATTATAATCTTTTTACGAATTTATTTCAATCACTTTTTTGTTTTGGTCGTCCAGTCCCATACTAAAATGTAAGTCTCCGAATATACTCTGTATATTAAATGTAAACTGGAAAACACCCTTAACTTTATCAACCCAAGACGCACTAATAAATGTTACGTTTTTAACTGTTGGAATTGTCTGAATCGCTGCGACAAGTGCTGCCGCTTTTTGTTCGACAGAAGTTCTCCCAAAGATGATATTCATATAATCTATACCGTCAAAGCCGTCAACTTCATTAGGCAATGTTTGAATACGTGCGTTAATTTGCTGACGCAACATATAAATATCTTTTTCAATCTGGACATAGCCATTAACGGTTGGAGCCCAATCGTTATCTTGTCCTTCCTTGTATCCTGATAAAACTGTTTTTTGCATTGTATTCTCCTATGCTGAAGGTGCTTCTGTTGTTCCTGTCGCTGGCGTTGGGCCTGCGTTGTATGGGAATGGATGAACGTGGGTATCCAACGTTTTATTGGTGCTACTGATAACGTCGCCACCCGAAGTAATATCGTCTCCCGAAGTAATGGTCGATTCGGTTGTTACCGCGCCACCTACGTCCAGCGTGCCAGAGATAGACACATTCCCATTTACTGTTGTTGTTGGTGTTGTTAATGTCGCCGATTCGGTTAAGTTTACAGTTGCTGTCTTTGCGTTTACAGTAATTGCTCCGTCTGGTGCATTAAAAGTAATTGTAGGCGTGCCGTTCTGTGGAACTTCAATAGTGAATTGAACTGTACCAACCGTCACGTCCATTTTGTTTGGAGATTGCGAATCGCCGTCTACAGGGGAAGTTAGTTTGATTTTTACCCCATTGCCGTTCAACTCCCATTCGTCGTCGCTTGGGTATTCTGGACTTGTGTCTACGTCTGCGTGGTTTGGAAGGCCTGGTCGCCAAGAAGCCGAATCGATTGCCATAACACGAATCGCGTCTGGTGCTTGGAAGCCACCTTTCTCTTTTAATGATTTTATGTCGTGATAAAATACAGATAATATACCACGGTCACCGACACGAGGGCGCGTGCGCACTTTCCATTGTCCACGTTCGTATGTTTCTTCTACTGGCACGTCGCGAACAATCCAAGGCTTTGTAGGAGAACACACAACGTTTTCATTGTATGAGTTTCTCATTACGGCGTTGCCATTTGAGCAGGCGCGCCACTCTAATGTATTATGAGCGACGTCTACAAAACGACCATCTTGAGATACAGCAACAACTTCGCACGCGTACTGTGTCCTTACAGAGTTGCGAGCTTTTGTAACTGTCTGTTCTAACAATCTATCAATAGCGTATTCAGGATTCGACATACTTCCCCCTTACTCTTCTACATTAGCACAGTCCACCTGGGTTGACCATTCTGGCGTATGTGTGCTTCCTTGGTGTATAATGTTGATAGCGACGTATTTTTTGTTAAATACGTTTCCTGTCTGTTCGGTTTTCTTTTTGGTGCTTTTGCTGGTTATGGTATTGGACAAACCTTCAAAGTTTGTTCCAGCAAAAATAGTTGCCCAGTTGCCATAGTCTCCACTAAAATTAACTCCAAACGACGGCGACTTTTGATACTTAGACATAAAGTCGTCTGTGACGCGTAATTCAAAAGTATCATAAGGACGCACGCCAGGTTCCATCATTAAATCGAAACGTATATTTGTTCCTGAGACCAATGGTGGTTTACGCAAGTTTTGGAAATCCTTTATCACATAATCTGTTTTCTTTTGAAGTGCTGTTTTGCGCGCCCCGACAGAGTAAATATGTATTATCTGTTTTCCAGTGTTTTCGTCCAGGCGTATGTCAGCATAACAGTTTCTGAGCGCAGCAACGTCAACAAGAGTAGCCCCTAAATCAGAAGTGTCTAAGTTCACAATACCCTTGATTGGTTGATTTTGCCAAATTTCCTTAGTCCACTCTTCTTCCACCCCAGAGTTAAACGCCATATACTTTATTTCAAAATATTGATTGAAGTTTTTGTTGGTAACGTTGATAGTTTTTGGTAATGCTACAAGCCCCATATTGTCTAAGTCTGTTTGAACCTGAAAACTGTCGCCGTCAAATGCTATTCCCATATCAGTCAACGTGTACACCTGACGTGGATGGGACATAACAATGCTTTTTATATATGCTTCGCCTGAAATATACGATTGCATTGTTTGGTTTTGTTCTTGGAGTTCCGCGGAATAATCTTGACCGCTTTCGGCAATCTCTGATTGGCTCATAGGTGTAGTGCTGTAGCCACCTGTTCCGGCGCAGAACAAATGCCAGACTGTGTCCACAGTGCTATCGGTTTGATGGCGTTCAACATTGTAAGAATTTATTACGCCAGCAAATATTGTGGTCTTACGGCTTCCCTGATAGCCCACTTGTAAAGCACAAACGTATTGTGATATTTGTACCGACTTCCAGTATCCATTGTCTTTTGCCTTGTTGTAGGCGTCCATAAATTGTTGTAATGCTGGGCCGATATTGTAAAGGTCGATAGCGGCTAACGAACACGGCGACCCTGTAATGCTAGAAACGGCTCCAAATTGGTGGCGAATAAGGAAATCAATGCGCGTGTTTAATTGTGGGTTCTTACGTGGGTCAAAAGCTATGGTAACAACGTCTGTCATAGTTTCAGAAGGGAGACCTGTATATTTATAAGGGTCTCCTACAATCCTACCTATCGTAAGATATACAACGCGTCCAAAGTTATAATCCACGCCTTTGATTTTCATCTTATGCCTCTGTTATTTCAAAAATGCCTAATCTGTCCCCGAAGTCCAACAAAGGATTAAGGGCAACAAGAGAATCTGGTGTTTTGTCTATCATACAGATACGCGGCCAGTCCCACTTTGTGTCTAAGTTTTCAAGTGGATAAGTGTTTGGCAGTATGGTAATGTTGCTTAAAATCAGATTGCTGTCTGAATCAAACATATCAAACACCCACTGTCTATCAAAAGGGTTAAACTTAAAATCAAAAGTATAGTTTCCAATTGCTATGCTTTGTTCTACGCCAATCTGTAATGAAATCTCGTTCATCGTTTACCCCCTTATCCAACCTAACAGTTGAGCAGTGTCAGAAATAGATTTTGCTGGTGCTATGCGCGCTGCTGTTTTTATCTTAGTTCCCAACGAAGTGGTTGGTATGATTTCCTTAAAAGTAATATCTGCGGCCAAAATTTCGTTCATTTTTTGGTCGTTGATTGGTGTGATTTTTTCAATCATCATATTTTCATATACTTTATGTGGAGTATAAACCTTAAAAGGATTTCCATTTTCTTGTATCCACTGTAATCCTTCTAATGCCTTCTGTGCACGGTTTAATTTTTCGCCTGTCACCGCGTTCAGAATCGTTCCGCCCAGACCTCCCAAACTATTAACAAACATTTGTTTTATGTTTTGAACAATGTCGTCTGTGTGCATAAGGTCTACATACACTCTCATAGAGACACGATTCGGATTACGGACGACTTGGTCGGACACAGAAGTTCTATACATTACTGGGTTGTCCGGCAACGCAACGCTAATGTCTCCACGAAAGTTATCAAAACCGTCTATTATTACACCGCCTTGTTGTAAGTCGCCCGTAAAGTACGAGACAGCGGTTGTAAGTTTTGTCGCTATGTTTTTTACTGTGCGTCCAATAAAATCGTCATTGTAATCGCCGGACGCTTCCTGGTCAACACGGCCTATAATGTGCATATTATCTTTCATACCCAACGCACCAGACAAGTCCGTCATTATATTCTGTATATCTTCAATAGCACTTTCTAACTTAGCGTAACCTTTTTCGTTGTTACGCAAGAAATTAGAATTACCATTTAATTGCGAGATAAGTGCATTGTTGATGGCACTTCCGTTTGTTATCGACGAAACCTGTCCCGATATTGATTTTAAGCTCATTGTGCCGTCCTTTTATTACCCATTACGTTATTCAGATTCATTAAATTCATATTTTCGTATGTTTCTAATATAGCGTCTTTCACTTCTTCTGTGTCACCACCATTGATAATAAAGGTATTCTGGTTATTGTTTGTAATATTAGCAACTGTGTTATATAAAGACTCTCCGAGAAGCGCTCTCTTCATTTTTTGTTCCGGGCTTCCAAATACGTTCCATTGCTGCGCTATTTCTCTTTCTCTGTCTGACAACATTTGTGGGCTTCGAGCAACAGCAGAATCGCCTAAAGACCAGCTAACTAAATTCGCACCTGCTGCCCCAAAACCTTCGCGCGCTCTTCTTACTACACGACCAGCCACTATTTTTTCTGCACCGCCTAATTTTTCTTTTAGTACCAAAGGTTCATACTGAGCAATTTCTCTTTGTATATCTGCAGCAGTATAATTAACAGCGTTCATTTTTGCTAATTCTGGAGATATTCCTGCCATCTGTAAGATACTCATCAGTGTGGCTTCGTCCCCCTGAAAAGAGCGAATTCTCCGTCTTAATAACTCCATAAATGCACGCGGGTTAGCAGCTGCTTCACCTGAAGATACGTAAGGCAGCAAACCTAAGCGCGACCAACCTATTACTTCATTTTGAGAGAGCTGACCAGAAATCATACGTGCTTTATATGTAAGCGCGCGCTGTAGTGGTTGAGCAACTGTTTCTTCTTTCAAGTCATACAGATTTGCATAGGCACGCGTCAAGGCCATATCTCTGTTTTCGCCATACATCATTTGTTCTGTAATAGCGTTTTCGCCACGAACCATTGAACTTCTTATTTCAGCAATAATCTTTGATAAGGTTATTCCGCCAAGTAACGGGCCTATCAATCCTTTTATATTTCCAAAAAAACTACCCAAGGCTGTCGCAGTACCTGTACGTCTAGCCACGCTCCAACCGGCAATATCTTTCGACATACCTTTGGCGTTCTTCTCAATACTTTTTAACACCTTAGGTTGGTCTTTTCCGGTTGATTTAATTGCCGTAAGAATATCGTTCAGGCTTTTAGATAAACTTTCTTTATCGGCAGAAGTTGGTTCGTCGCGTGCGCTTAAATATTTAGTAAGAGTATCGTTCCAAGCAGCGGCGATTCCTGCGTTCTCTGACTTCAATCTAGACATAGAAGCTGCTGATACAGGTTGGTATTTTTCGACACGCCCCTGTTGGATAGCGATTTGTGATATGTTTTGAGCACCGCGCAAAACAGAAGCTGTCTGCCCTGACATTTTTCCCAGTGCTGATTGAATCTGTAATCTACCCTGAGTCGCAGTAGTGGCGCGCCCAGAGATAACCAATGAAGAAATAAGACTTGACGCAAGACTTTCGAATCTGGCACTTTCGCGACTGCTTAAACCAGAAACGCCTTTTTCTGCCATCTTCTGTAATCTTTTCAGACCAGCGTCAAAAGCCTTTGTGTCCATCACTGGCTTTATAAGCATATCCATTTCCATATCGCGTGCCATATCTTTAACTCCTTGCTTATATTATACCAAGAAACGACTATTTATTCAAGTAATCTTTTGAGTTCTGACAGCGTTTTTACGCTCATACCAACCCTGGACTTTTTCGTTGACCTTATTTTTATATTGGAGATATTCGTTCATAACATAGAAATCCCACAGGTTTAAGTCGCCATAAACGGCACGCCACTTATCAACAAGACCTGCTTCAATAGGATTTACAAAAAACCAGTTTATCTGCTCGGGGACGGGAACCGTTGCGATTATTTTGTCGATTCCGTCATTGCTGGCAGGATTTCTGTCATCGTGGCCTGCAGCTTGGTTGCCGCCCCTTGGGATAAAGGGCGTAACAATAAATCCGCATACAGAGAGATATATGTTTCTACCCCGTCATATTGCAGAAGTTCCATCGTTACTGGTTGATTCATAATTGAGCCATAAGGCGCAATCATATTAAAAAACTCTAATTTCAGTTTATAATCGTTTGGGAATTGGTCGAGAACCTGCATTACGTTAACCATTTTGAATTGTTCTTCGACATTGCGTGGCAATCTCATAGTAACTTTATCCACCCCCTTACCGTACGAATATTCGTTTGACGGTCTGGATTTTGCGCGCATACCAAGCCATTCTGCCCACCTATCGATTAAGGATTTTTTTTCTTTCATGTTTCCCCCTTTGTTTTCTGTATTATACTAAATCTAAAATATATGTCAATAATAAAACCCTGTCCGTGAGGGAATTTAGAAGAATCGGACAGGGAACTTGAAGTGGTCGTAATAATAAAAGGATAAAAGGAAGAAAGGACGACCACTATCTCTTTTTACTCTTGCGTTTTTTAGCAGGAGCTGACTTAGGTTCTTCCACTGGAATTTCGATTTCTACTGGAATTTCGATTTCCACTGGAACAGTTGTACGGACAATGTATTCTTTTTCACCCCTTACAGCCATACCATAAACCTGAGCCAAAAACTGATAGTCTTGTTGCGATACGGAAACAGATTCACCGCGTTTAATCAAACGTGTTCCAAGTTTCATATCGCGTTCAAGATTACAAACTTTGTATTTCATTATTCTTCTCCGCCTTCGGCTTCAACAGAATCTTCTTCTGGTTCTGCTTTTTCGCCTTTTTTGGCTTTTGCTAATTCTGCTTTCAAGCGAGCAATTTCACTGTCTTTTTCTTTTACCGAGGACATAGAAATCGCACCTTTGGCTTCTTCGATTCCATTACCAAAAGTTGCTTTTAATAATTCCAATGAATTAACTTTAACTTTTTCACCATTGCGGACACGTTCGATTGTTTCTGGAACTTCAAATATTTCGCCTTTTACAAAATGGTGGTCGTTAGAACCGTCTAATTTATATACCCAAGGACATACGAAGTCACATGTGATATTACGTAATAATAATGTTTTTTCTTTTTTAGCCATGATATTCCCTCTTTGTTAGGATTTAAGCATAGGTGGGGTTTTTAAGCCCCACCGGTTTATTACAGAGTGTTTTTGAAGTATACGAATTGTTTTTCGTATTTCGAAACAACACCTGATACTTGTGCCAATGCTGTGTCTTGGAAGTTGAATCCATCGACAGAAGCACCTGGATAGATACCGTATGGTACTGGCATTTCGATTTTCAATTCGAATGGGTCTTTGCGATACATTGCGTATGTTTCTACGCCATTGTTCAAAGCACCATTTGCGAAGTTTGTACCGATAACTTTTGCGTTTGCATCGCCTGTATAGTTGCGGAAAGCATCTTCCAAACGTTGTAAACGTGTGATACCTTGTGCAAAACCTGTTCCATAAGAAGACCATGTTGCAGCCAAGCCGATACGGTCTAATTCTGGGATTAAGAAACGATTTGGTTTCGCGGTATAGTCTGATGTTGTATAAGACATAGAGAATATTGCTTTCAAAGCAGCATCAAATTCAACGTCGTTCATTTCAGACAAGCGTTTTGTGATTACTGTATCTGTTTCTGTATGAACGTTTGGCAAAGTCAACAAACCGTGATAGACACCATCGGATGTTCCTTTGTAAACCAATTCAGCGAAGCGCAAATCAAATTCACGACGACGTGCCCAAGATTTTTCTTCGATTGCATTCCAGATACCAGAAGCAGCAGCTTGTTCGATTTCAACGCGTGTATAAGCACACATTTTTGCCAAGAACATAAGTGGGTATGTTTCTTTAGCAACAGATGCTGTCGCTTGAGATTTTGTTGCACCCATTTGACCTTGGTCGATTCTCCAAGAATCTAATGTGTCACCGCCGTTAGCGAATGATTTGAAGTACACACCTTGTTCTTTCCAAGCACCAACGCCTTCAACAACGTCAATAGCTTCTTCGATACCAAATTCCAAATTTTTCTGACGAGCAACGCGAGTTTCAACAGCAGACAATGTTGTGATGATTTGGTCATAACCCAAGTCATTAACACGTGCTTCAGAACCCCATGCGCGGCCAGCAGCTTCTTTCATTTGTGCCAAAGCCATAGCTTCAGTTTCGTTCAGCTTAAAGCTTTCTTCTTGACCTGCACAATTCAATTTTATTTCAGTTACTAATGCCATAGTTTTCTCCTTTCACGTTATTACGCCAATGGGCATTGAACTTCAACAGTTGCGATAACTGGTGCGCTTGCAGAAGCAGCGGCAACAGTTTCAACAGCTAAGCCCAATTTGATGTTATCTGTGCTAGTTGCAGTTACCATACCATCTGTTGGGTCATAGTAAGCAACGTCACCTGCGTTAATAGCAGATTTAACAGCAAAGTCCATTTCTTGACCGAAACGGGCAACAGTAACCATGCTATTTGCCGCGATAGATGAACCTAACATTTTCGCTTTATAAATAATGTAGCCGTATGGAACATCTGCATCAGATGATACTGGGCTTACATATTTAATCTGACCAGCTTTGCCTGATAATTTAACAGCCATAGAAGGTAACAATTCAACCGAAGCGTCTGTCGCTGGGTCAATTTTTACTTCCTTGTTCATAGAAGAGGTATCCCACCCTTTAGCTGTACCTGGCAAACGGGACGGAAATGCCTGATTCAAGCTTTGTGCATTAAACAAGTCTTTCAGTGCCATTATTTTCTCCTTTTGTTACTTTAACTTCGATAAACCTTTGACGGTGACTTTCGCAACACGTTCGTCTTCATTGACTTTTGGCATTGCGTCTTTCAACACATCGCTTTTTATCGCTTCCTCGTTAGCCTTGGCTTGGGCCTCGGGAATTGCTGTGCTAGGTTCGTGATTTTCGTTTTCTTTCGAATCTTTATCATCGTCCTTAGCTTTATCTTTTTCTTCGTCTTCGTCGTTCTTTTTAGAACAATTTTCTTTTTTATCTTCGTCTTTTTCTTCCTTATCTTCGGCTTTTTTACCGGAGCAGTTTTCTTTTTCTTCTTCGTCCTTGCCTTCTTCGTTAGCTTTTTTGTCAGAGCAATTCAATTGTTCTTTCAATTCAGCATTTTCTTTGACAAGTTCGTCGATTTTGGAAATCAAATCGGAAGTGTTCAAACGACCAGCCGCAGTATCAAACATTAAGTTTTCGTCTACTGGAACTTCTTTTTTCAAGAATGCGAACATAGTTTTATTCTCCTTGTTAGAGTTTTCCTTTGATTCAATATTTACTATATCAGAAAATCCAACTTTTTTCAAGTCAATATTTTCGTCTTCGTTCATTCTCCAAATTTCAGTGTTGTCATAGCGTGGAGAATTTGTAATAGCCAAATGATGATAGAAGCCGTTTAATACAACTGTGGTGCATTCAAGCCCGTCGTGTACTTCTGGTTCTTCGGCTTGTTCTGTGATAATATAAGCACAGGAAACGTAGTTAAATCCTTCTTCGTCGATTTTCTTAACAACCTTTGGGTCTGTAACTGTAAAATCTACAAACCAATCGTCACCGTCATTTGTATAGCAACGAACCACTGTGCCTTTCATTTTTTCTTCGATGTTTTCTGACGTAATGTTCAGGTCGTGTCCAACGACAACTGGACGGCCTAAATATGATTCAGCCATACGATACAGAACATCTTGTGATAAATATGTTATGTCGTTTTGTTCGCGATAACCACAAACACCTGCGTGAATAAAACGGGCAGTATAGATACGGGACTTCGCATCCATCATTGCCTGTAATTTTTCAGGAGATATTTTCGCGTTTATGCGAGCTTCGATAAAGTCTTTTTTAAACGGATTGCCCATTTCTTTTTCTCCTTATTTTGTGAATTGTTGTAAGAAATAAAGTTTTTGTTGCAGTGCGCCTGCGATTTTCGATAACAAATCTTTTTCGCCAACAGTTGAATCTTCTTCGGCGTCCAACGATTTAACCAAATCCAATGTTTCGATTATCAATTCTTTTATCAATTCTGCGCCACCGTTGCCGTCAACAATAGGTTTTAATTTTTCAATTTCGCCTTTACGTATATCGGCACTCCAAATAAACGCTTTAAGGCGTGCGCCAAAATAAATTTCTTGAATCGCGTCTGGGAAATCGTGAATCGAATCGGCAATATCTTCGAACATTTTGTGCTGGCCATAAAAACTTTCACCGCGTGCGTTCAAATGTGCGTCTTCACACATATCACAAATTGCACAAATATTTATAATCAATTCTTTCCACATAATTCACTCCTATAAATTTGGGTCACAGGTTACGAACACGTCATAACTAATCCCCATTGGTTTTCCCACCAAAATATTCGGTAAAGATTCCTGCATACCAGCAAACAATTTAGCAACTTCTTGGTCTTTGAAAGTTAAAAGCAATCTAAAATACATTGGTTTTGGGTTGCCCATAACGTCTGTATTTTCTCTAAATTCAACTTTTACTTGGTCTTCCCCAAAAGCTTGGTAGATTGCGTCCGCTATGTTTTTCATAGAAAATAATTTCATAGTGGAAACAGAACGAATCAGAATAACCTTTCTGTACATTTCGTCTGCTAAATCTGCCAAGGTGCCGTCCAACACAACTGAATCAACGTCCATTCTGTCAATATCTAAAACAAAAGCATCGTTTCCAATTACCTGTGGATTTGGTACGTGAAAAATTGCACCTAATTCTCTCAGCCACAAACCTACGGCGTCTGTAATATTCCAGAATTCGTCCAGGTTTTTTATCTGAACGTCTTGCAGCAATTCCCACTGTTTTATAAAATGTTTCAAAAATATTTCAGTGTGGGCAAATCGCCATCCGAGTGTTGCTTCTGAAAATGTTAGTTGCTTTGTCATTATAATCCTGCTGTTGCTGAAATTTCAATATCTGACAATTCTATCCACAAATATTGGCGTGTATCACAGCTAATATCTGTTTTTACCCATTGAGAAGCACCTACTTTGCGCAGGCCCCAGTCTATAATAGTATAACCTGTGTCGCCCGCAATCATACCTAAGATACGAGACCAGCTTATAGATTCGCCCACGTCAACGGCTTGCACATAATCGACTATCGCTTGTTTTTCTACGTCGACAGAACTTGTATCAATAACGTTGTCCTGGTTAACACCTATACGGGCAAAGAACTCAACTTCTACCTTCGTAGGTCTGGTGAATTTAATATTTTTGTTTTCCCCGTAATAATTCAAGACCTGTATGTTTCTGTTGGTTCCATACAATGGTGCGCCTGGTTCTTTAATTTCAACAATTTTTTGCGCCACAAGTCTATCAAAACTTGTTCCGTCTGTGGTATCGTCAGGCACAACTAAGAATTCTGTACAATACGCAGGAATACCACGCGAATCGGTTGTTGCTTCATCGTTAGATAATATTTTCAATTTAGCCAGGCCTTGTATAGTAGCCATTTCAGAAGTCATCAATTCCAGCGTGCCTACAAAACCAACGTCCGCGTCTTTAATTCTTTTACGGTATAAAGTGTCAGATTCTGTGTCCGCACCTTCTACCACACCATTTTCAGCAATCACTGCTGACACTACGTTTGTGTTTGGTTGGACTGTTTGTAATGGGTCGCCGTCACTAACGTCTGGGTTGCCGTCAGAACTATAAATCAGCGTAACCTGTTGTTGAAGCGAAGTGATTTCCGTAGAAGACGGACAATAGTATGTGTAGCCCGAAGTTGTCTTAAAGATAACGTCTGGTGTAAGGTACCAACCTGTGATAGACGACGTAAGGTCAACTGTAATTTCTTGTGGGCGGCCACCGTTACGACGGATGCCACGAACAAATCCTATATAGTCCAAACAGATTCCTTCTGCCGTATTCAAGTTCAATTGGCCAAATGCAGACACGTTGTTCATTTCTGCATTGTAGAGAAGTTCTGCCAACTGTAAAATATCGGCACCCTGCTTAGTTGTTGGGTCAGTTACAAAATCTTGTCCCCAAACTTCACGCTTAAACGCGACGACGGCTTCATACCATTCGTCCAAAGTTTTTGTAATAACGCCTTGTCCTGTAAATTCTGACATATTCCAATCCTTTTGATACTATTATACCAATATTTTAAGTTTTTAGCAATAAAAAAGAGACACCGAAGTGTCTCTCTTTTACGAACAAACAAATATTAAGCTTCGTTTCTAACTGGCAAATCTGCTTCACTTGTTCCGATTTCGGAAGCCAAGTAACCAGGAGCCAAGTATGTAGCGTTACACAAAATGAATGAGAACGCTGCGTCGCCTGATGGGCGTGCTCCCCATTGTTTGCCAGGCAATTGCAACAACATAGCCTGTGAAGATTCAAGAGATTCTTCGTAGCCAGATACGTCGTTTTTGTCTTTCAAGGAAATATCCAACCAACCTGGTTTTGTGCCAGCTTTGATTGTTTCAACGATTTTCTGTTGCAAATAAGCAAATTGAGCATAGGTTCTTGATTTGTACAAGAAGTGAATTGTCACTGTCCAAATGTTCACCAAAGGTGTTGCGGACAATAACACATCACCACCAGAACCAAATACTGCGTTATAAGCATTACCATCATTACCTGGCATTGCTTCAATCACAACGTCTTCTGGTGACCAAGCGTATGGTGTATTTGCGTTTGTTAAAGTTCCCCATTGGGAATGTACTTCGAAATACACCTGGTTGATATTATTAAATGCTGATTGTAAATCTGCCATAGTTTACCTCCTTAGTATTTCAAAGTATTGCTTACGATAATCTTGGTAGTTGTTCCGGTCAACAAACCTGCTCCGCGAACATTATTCCAAATGCCCTGGGCTTTGTCGTTACCTTCTGGAACTTCCGCGTGAACTTTATATCCAAGACCGTCGAACACTTCGCCGTCTTGTGCTTTTCCTGGGCCAATAACCCCGGCTTCTGCCAAGCGTCTGAAAGCAATTGCCATACAATTTTCGATACGTGCAGCACCGCCCAATGTGCAAGGTAATTTTGGAACAGAGCGCAACATATAGAACAATTCGTATGTGATTCTATAATCTATATAATCGCCTGCGATAATATCTCCGATTTGATGGCCGGAAGCAGAAGTACCGCTTGCCCAACAATCATCATAAACTTCTGTATATTTCACAAAGCAGTTAGCGTTTTTGGATTTGATGTTATCCCAAGCCATAGTTGCGTTGACAACGCCACCATTAGCAAATTTAGAAGTTGTGATACCAGACATATTCTTAAACATCAAAGAACCCATTGGGCTTGCAGCAGTCATATTGACTTGTGCGAAATAAGAACAAGCGGACATAGATTTATATTCGTCTGCTTTATCTGCGTCGTCAACAGCAACAGCAATCTTTTTATATGCCATTGCTTTTGCCAAACCAGCGATAGATGTTTCGTCGCTTAAGTTATCAAGATATGCTGCTTCGTCGGAAGTATCAAGTACAAATCCGTAATGTGTTGGTGTTGAAGATTCAACCATAGACATATACAACTTTTTCTGTGCTTCGCTAAATGTATTATCGATTACGCACAAATATGTTGTAGAATCACCTAAGATTTCACTCAAAGCGTCAGCAAACGCGTCTGCGTATACTGTTGCTGTGGAAGTTGCGTCCTCGTCAGCCAAGCTGTATGGAGCAACAGAGAAATCAATTGGTTGTGCCAAAACAATATCAGCTTTTGTTAAGTATGCTTTAATATGGTTGTCTGCGTCTTTAACCAAATATGCAGCAACTGATTCGCTGTTTACAACCAATTCAGCATATACAGCGTCGCCGCCTGCCAACAAAGCAATTAAGCCTGCTGTAGAACCGCTATAAACGAAATAATTTCCGTCCAATGTATATGTTAATTCGCCTGCTTCAATAGCGTAAGTTTTATCTGCGTCAATATTAGCAACATATAATTCGGTTGGTGAATTACCGTTAAAACCTCCAGCCAAGAATGTAGCCTGAGCCTTAAATACTTCGCTGTTCGAACCATAAATGTCGATAACGCTCTGAACATCGTTTCCGACATAGTTAATACGATTCGCGCCTTTCTTTGCCCCTTTGTAGATAAATAAGGTGTTACGAAAATCACGCTGGGATGGTGGGATACCTTGAACAGACGTCCCTACCTCGATTATCCTCGTGATAGATACAATAGAACTAGGATTCATATTTACCGTCCTTTGTTAATAGTTTCTTTTTCTACAAAGAACAGTATATCATAAAATTTAATTTTTTTCAACAAGGTTTTTATTGTTTGTATTTCCACCCATATCCCCCAGCCGTTTTCTGTATACCCCTACAACAACAGCCAATATTTACTCTGCCTATTCCTGTTTTTCTTCCGGCATCTCGTACCCCACCAAACTCTGCAATAATTTTATTGTTTTTTATTTGTAAAACTTTTTTAGCACAAGGATGTTTATCTCCTGTTTTTCCAAAAAGAGCCCCTTTTCTGTGTAAAACTTTAAAAGCATGGTTGATGTTTTCGGCACTTGTTACCCATTCTAAATTAGAAACTCGATTGTCATTCTTCTCCCCGTTTTTATGATTTATTTGTGGTTTATTATCAGGATTAGGGATAAAAGAATCCGCAACTAACCGGTGAACATTTTTTTGAATTTGGCGATTATTTTTATATAAACCAACTCTTAAATACCCCCTATTTTCGACTGGTTTTATTTTTTTTAGTTCGCAATGTTTATTTAATGTATGGTGATATTTCCTGGAATACACGTTTCCTTCGTCATCAACAAAATAATCAGGGAAATCTTTAATTGGTACTATTGTCATTTTATATCTCCATATAAAAACTCAAAAAAACTAACGTGGCAACATAATGAGTTGTTATGCTTTCGGTAGCGAACCTAGCCACAAATATTTTATAACACAAAAATCGAAAAAAATCAACCTATCTTTTCTTCTTCGTAGATTGGGTCTGTTGGGTAAGGATAGCGTTCAGCAATTTCCGCAGACAATTCCTTTACCTTTGCAACATATTCCGCTTCGTCTTCTTCTGTCCATTCGCCCAAGATAGTTTTGCGTGCCTTTCTTGCGTGCAGTGGGTCTATTTCACTTGCATAAGCATTGGCACGAGCCTGTTCCTGTTCTTCCTTTGTTGGCGCAGGTGCAGGTGGCACCGCTTTGATTTCGTATCTGTGGTCGCCAATGACTTCGATGTATGCGTTGTTAGCATTACACCAGCAAGCGGCAGAAGGTGGGTATTTTCCTTCGAAGATTTGCCCAATGTAATATTCTTGATTCATATTTATACTCCCTTATGCTGCCATACCCGATACTTGCCAAGACCAATTAGACGGGTCGGTTTGGTCGCCATCATAATAGCATCTAAAACCAGTTGTTGTTATATTCTGAACTCCGTGACTATACCCAGCCCAAGAAATAGCACCAACCAATTCTGTTATTATAACGTAATTAGCATCAGACATCGTTATTGGAAGAGTGATTGTCCTGTCTAATCCAGTTGAACGTCCGCCCTGTTCTACCCAGCCACTTTTATACTTTCTATACCAAGTCCAGTTATTCGCGCTGGTCGGTTCTTGATAGTCAATCACAGCATCGGCTTTCGCTGTCGTATCGACATTACGCAAATCACGGTCTGACTTATCGTTTAATGCTTCTGATAATTGCCCGAAATCTATATCTGCCATCGCTTACCCCTTTAATGGAACTACTATGAAATTGTTGTATTGAGAACTTGCAATTCTTGTTAAAGTGCAACCTGCTGGACAAAAGACCCACGATGAAGTATAACTTGCACTATACAAAAACTCCGCTATTGTTGTGTTTCCTATTGTCATATTATATGCCAAGTTCGCGCCTTTACAACAAATCCAACAAGGTTCTGTCGTTGTATATGTTGCTGGTGCATTATTAGTGTATTGAACCGCGTTTTCATAATCTGGCAATAAAAGTCCAACAATGGTTGATTTTGCCGCACTCGTTGCATTTCCTAAATCTAAATCTAATTTATCGTTCAGTGTTTCCGCAGTAATTCCAGCAGTGTTTTCCAGTGCCGTCTGTGTGAAGTTCCCGACATAGAAATAGAGATATTTATACTGGTCTGTGTCTTGTTCGATAGAAGTTGTTGTCAAACCAGAATATGTTGGGTCTTTTGAAACACCAATCTTCCAGTTGACATTATAGCCCGCATCGTAACCACCTGAATTTGCAACGTTTTGGCCTGCGTTATAACCAATTGTAAGACGTGCGTATGTTGCGCCAGAGTTTAATGCAAATGTATCGGTGCCGTTTGTCAAACCTAAAACCTTGCCTGTACCAACAACACTTAAAGATTGGGTGTATTTATTGTGTTTGGCTCGTGGCAACTTGAACTGCTGATTTGTCGTGTCAATGATATAATACCACGCCACGCCTGTCGCTGCGTAGATTGCTGCTACATTGCTTTCTTGGTCTGCCAAGCAAATCTTATGTCCGTCAGTCGCTGTATAAAAACTTATGGTTACACCAGCAATAGTTTCTGTTTCAGGCAACGGCATACTAGTTCCTGTTGCTGTGACCCGAGCGTTTTCTAAAAATGAAGTCGCAGTAGCAAACGTCCAATCGTCAATAGAAGGCGTTTCTGAATTTGTGTATGCTGTATAGTTGTCTAACTTCCAACAATAAGGGTGGTGTGCGCCAGCGACGTCCCCATCGGCATATCGAATATATACGTCATCGTTTTCTAAAGTGATAGTTGGAACTGTTGGTATATCGTCCACTAAATGTTGATATGCCGCTTGATATACCGCACCACTCTGCCACGAAAACGTGTCGGCGCGCAACCACTGTACGTCATTTAATTTGTGGTCTGCCCATTGCCAAGTGAATAAATCAGGCTGATATCCGCCCCCGCCTGCTTGGTTATCCACGTATTCTTTTATCGCTTTTTGTGAAACTACCAACTCGTCACTTGGGGCGTTTCCCCCAAGTGTGTTGTCGGTGCTGATGTTAAAGAATTTTGTCATAGGGCGAACTCCTTTCTATTTACCCAATGATTACCGCTCTGTATGTATCTGCCGCTATGTTGCTTGCGCTGTTGATTTTGATTGTTATTGTGCCTGACGCAACATTAACTGCGCACATTACTTCGTCACCTGTGCTTACTTCATAGACGTGTACACCAACGTCTGCTGTGCCTAAACTATTTGTAATCGACCAAGTGCATACGCCACCAGAAGCAGTTAAAGAACTGTTTTGTACAGCGAACTTTTTAGCCATACCACTTGTGTAAGTGGCAAGTTTCAAAGGTGTTACGAATTTAGTATTGTTTGAACCAGCTGTAACTTCAGCCTGTGTAGCAATAGCCGCAATACCCGGTGTGCTTTCTGTCGCAGCAGATATAGGATTACCGATATTTATCATGTCCGAGCCAGACCAACGATACGAAGCGTTAGTGTCTTTCGCTACGTAGATTACGCCAGTGTCAGGGGCTTCACCTGTTGTACCCCAAGTATTTGTCGCTGTCGCTGTGTAAATCAATTTTGTTGTGGTGTTATAATATTTATCGCCAGTAGTACAAGTTGCCGGTGCTGTCGCAGCCATTGTGTTTAATTCGATAACGTCGTCAACGTAAGATGGCAATTGACCGCTTGGAACTTTTCCATCTGCTCCCAAACTTGCGACACCGTTTGCTACACCAACTGAAGTCTGTGGAACGTATGTTGCAGAAATATCAGGTATATCAGCAGCTACCAAAGAACCACCTGCTGTTACCAAACCTTTTGTATCATAAGTCACTTTTGTAGCGGTGCCTGCTGTAATCGCAGCGTTTGCTGCAACTTTTGTCGCCAACTGTTTTGCGTTGATAGCGCGTGTAGTGTCTGTGCCTGTGCTTGCTTCAGCATCTGTCGCAATTTCAATAACACCCTTTGCTGATTCGCTTGCGTCTGCTACGCTGATTGTTCCGTTGTTAATAGACAGGTTTGTGCCTACAATAACACCACCGATAGCAGAAGTAGTTGCTTTGTCCAGAGAAACAACGTTTCCAGCACTTTCGGTAACACCGTCTTGGAAAGTATAAGTTTTACCCTGATTGGTTGCGTCTACCCAGTTGGAACCATCATAGATATACCATTTTTTGCTTGAAGTATCCCAATAATGTTGACCTTCTTTCGCAGGCGAAGGCGCAGACGCTAAGTTTTGTTCAACGGCGTTCTGGACTTCGTTCTGGCCCATATCTAAGTCAACAACCCATTTCTTTTTTGCCATTTCTTTTTCTCCTTTAGTTTAGATACGCCGTTCCCTTAAACGGTGCGTTAAATTCTATTGTTAAATTGTTATTGTCAATATACTGGACGGACGGTGTTAAAACATTGTTCGCACTGTCTACCACAGTTACAGACGGTTTTTTATTCAGTTTATGGTTTATTGTCCATACCAATTGCGAATTATCAAATTCGAAAACAAATGTGTCGCCGCCACGGTTTATCTTGTTTAAGATATTTTGAGCAATTCCAAGCGGTTGGGTAGAAGACCCACTACCTTGCAGCGTATCGTCGTGTAATACCGCGCTTTCACCACCACCTACTTTGGTAGAAGTATAAACAGGAATAGTGCCTTTCTGAGAAACAACAATCTTTACTTCTTCGCTCATTTTATTCACCGTCCTTTCGTGTTGACACTAATTGTGGGTAGATATAAACAGGTATGTTTCTCATAACTGTTTTTCTTAATCCGTTTTCGTCATACAATACCATAGCACCGTATGAAGTGCCGACTGGCAACAGTTTGCTTTGTTCCGCTGTAATAATCAACGGCAGGTGTTTTGAAGTTATATCGTCAAAGTCCCACGACAAGTCTTCCAACTGGAATCTCGCTGTCCAACCTTCCAATGACAAACTTGTTTCAATATCGATTGTGATTTCATACCCCAATGCGTTTGAATCGTCGGCACGAGTGACAAAGATACCTGTGCCAACATAATTTGTCTGGTCTGAAATATCGCCTTCGTCGCTTCTTAATCTCATAAGAACCACTTGATAATTGATAGAATTGCGCAAATCTTCCAGGTCTAATGGGATGCGTGTCATTGACACTTTTTCCATTTTAGTAATGTCGCGGTAGTTCAATTTTATCACAAGTTGACCGCGATTGTTCCATACCTGGCTTTCCAACAAATACGAAAGGTCTGGCATAAGTTCTATGTTTTCAACAACCGCAGACCAGCCTGTTTTTACTTGCCACTCTTGGTACATATCTGAAATCAACGCAGAATTCAACCAGTGAATTACGTCGTTCGCTGTCCCAATTGGAACCACTTTGGAATAAACGTCCACCGTTAATGTGATTTGGCGCATGTGTTCCAAAACTTCCACATTGTCTTTTGTGTAATGATGTGGGTCAGAGCGAGCCTGTTTGTATGGTTCGTCTTTGATTGAAAAATATAAAACCGTTTTTGATTCTGGGCGAGGTGTTTGGTTTGTGTATGCTAAAAAGATTCTTTTTTCAGGGTTCGCGTCAAAACCAAACTGGGTCGCCTTTGTCTCAGGCAGCATAGCCGACAACAAACTGTAACACATTTGAACTCGTTTTGCGTTAGTCAACATTGTCTAAGCCCCCTTGTTTTGTACTACGACGACCAAAGTATATATCAAAATACCCGTCGAAATTCATTGTACCATAATTTACGCCAAAAGGCGAGCATTTTATTACTTCGAACTCACGATTGTTGAAAATAATTGTTTTGTAGTTCTCGGAATCTTTGTTTAGTGGGATTTCAGTTAATGAGAAACATTCGTATACTTCCCCTTCGGCAAACTGTCCAAAGCCTTTGTTTCTGATTTCTTCTTCGGACAACATTTGTGGGCTGGTCATTTCCATAAAAGTTTCGTCGACAATTTTGTCGTCAATGTAATACCCGTCCTGAAAGGTTTTTTGTTTGGTGCGAACCTTCAATGGGTTGGTTCCCCAATTTATTTCTGGTGCTCCCATACAATCCATAAAAAACTTATTCATACTGCCATCCTTTTCCTTGCCAAGTATCTTTTGCCGCCCTTAACCTTACCAAACGCTTCCTCTACCGTCTTACGAATCATTCTACCATCTTGGTCGGTAAATTTAAAGTCTTTTAACACAGGAATTATTTTTATATCTTTCGACAAGACCGATTCGGTGGCGGTCATTGTTTCTCGCTGTGAAAAAGATATTCTTACTTTCAACTTACCCACCCTGTTATTGCTTCTCTGCTCATACGACCTTTGTCGTGTAAAGGTTTATCACCGCGTTTGTTGTGTAATGTCGCCGGTGTGTTTGGAGCGAAGTTTCCGTTTTCCCAGTTGTCGCGCGCGTTTTCGGCCCCCAACTCAGAAAGGCCTTGTAAAAAGTCTTCTACGCTTAGAGACCTTTGCGAAGACACAGAAGATACTTTTCCGCGTTTTGATAAACCAGAAACCACCTTTGGAAGGTTTGTTTCTACGTAGCGACGCACAAAATATCTGTATTGTCCTTCCGTTGTTTGGCTTAACCAAGGTCTCTTAGGAATCGGGGCTTCTTTGCCTTCTGGTGTATTAGGAACACGATGGTCTGGGTCACCAAAGTTCAAAACACCCATTATCATAGCCAGGTCGCCATGGTCTTTTATTCCCCAATGAGCAGTCTTGGTGGCTACCATAGCTAATCCGCGACGCAAGGTTGGACTAAGGGCTGTCTCAACCTTTTTTGAAAGCGAGCGATAATTAACTTTTACACCAGCCACCAGAATCTCCTTAGTATGGTGTGAACATTCCTTGTACGCCGACCACGTTGCCAACGTTGTAACGAGCCATTATAGTTACGGCCTTTAATCCCCACCAGGTATCGACCAATGCCTGCCACTGTGGATATTGTTGAAGCAGGGTCGAAACTGCGTAGCCTGCTGACATTTTTCCGACTGTGCGTGAAGTTAAAATACCCGACGAACCACTTGCGTTCATACCTTGGTGTGTTGCCTGCCAGTCCTTAATCAAGAAATGCGCGGTCAAAAGCAAGAAGCAAGTCACGTATTCTTCGTGTATCATTGGCGCGTGTTCTGGGAACCAGGCCTGGGCTTCGTTCATTGCTTCTTCGATGTCGGAATCCATCACGAACGAATCAAAATTGACAGGTTCTTCTTTCCAGTATGTTTCATTGCTTGGCAGAATATCGGTTGCTTCTTGTAATGCCTTATAAGCACCCCACTGGTAGTTACCAGACAGCCACAACACAACGTCGTTTTGTTCGTATGTTGTTTCTGGGTCGTACACAGGGTATGGTGAAAAACGGAAAGTCTTAGCGAACTTAATCTTAAATTCTTCAATCGAAGGTCTTACGTTTTCTTTGTTCATAATTCTTACCTTTGTTGGTTATTGTAATTATAACCTAAAAATCGAAAAATCGCAAGGGAAGTTTTGTTTCTAAATAGCCCGAGGTCAAAAAAGGTCAAAGTAGGTCAAACAAGACAAAATAGGTCAAAAAACACAAAAAATCCCAGAAATCTGCGAATTATTTGACCTCGAAAACAACAAAAAAAACAAAAAAATACCCAAAAACATTTATAAGAATATTATTATATATATAATATATTATCTGGAATACGTGTGCGCGCGTGTATTGCGGCCCCCTTATCTTGGTTCATAGCAAGTTTAAGATACAAACTAACTACTACTAACTAAAACAATAAAAGTAACAAAAAAATTGAATATATTATACTGTTTTTATATTCTTTTCTTGCTACGAACAACCGGGTTAATAAGTATGGCCGCCGGCTAAATCAGTGCCCGGTATCAAAATCTATGATAATATTAAAAAATAAAAATGTCAACTAAAAAAAATCAAAAAAATCGAAAAAAATTTTTTGCGTTATATGTGTTTAATAATATCATAAATGATAATCCAGGAAAGGAAGAGAAATGCAAAATATAATTTTAAATAAACGAATACTAGAAATATTGTTCCGCATCGGGTGTCCTGAAACAGAAATAATTAACGTGCTTAAAACCGGCGCGCATGCAAGCACTGGCGATAACCTTATTGATGATTTATTGGACGAATTAGTGATTTCACAAACCCAAAACGCCGAATCAAAACCTAAGGAACTGGAACCGTTGCCAACTGGGCGTGGTGGGAACCATAATCCAACCGGAAATAATCAGTATTCAGACATAGAAACCGACAATAAAAAAGAAGTATTTGAACATATCGTGGCTAATATCGGAAATAAAAGAAAAGATTTAATTTTAATCACCGAAAAATTTAGTTGCAATGATTTTGAAGTGTTTAATCCATATATTACCGAAATGCCAGAAAATGTAATTAAATCCGTAGAAAATTGGTTGCGCAAAGTAAAATTAAATGAATCGGTATCTGTGGAATTTATAATAAAACAGTTTTTTAATTTTGCAAAAAGAAGTAATGTATCGATTTTTAAATAGGAGAGAAAAAAATGATGGAAAAAGCACTATTTCGTAAAAAATACTTGGGTGAAGTCACACTGAAAAACGGGCAACACGTGAAATTCTTATTTCCGCTGACCGAATCGGACGTGGCCAAAGGCAAAATCGAAGCAGAAAATATTTGGCGCAGGCTCCACAAAGAAAACGCCGATATTCGTGAATACACCTGGGTAATAGCCGACGACCTTGATATTGCGCAGTTTAGAATCGTGTATGCTGCTGTTGGTCTTTATGGGAAAAATTACTGGAAATTAGTGTGGGAACAGTATTTAGAAAAAAATCAAAAAAAGTCTTGACTTATTATTTATGTGTGATATATTTACTACATAACCAAGAGGGAATACGATGAATTTGTTTGAAAATCTAAACCGCCCGATTCTAGATTGTCTAACTAGAATTTACAAAAAAAACGGCAAATGGATACAAACAACCACTAAATACAAACCAAGGGGACACAAATGATAACACACAACATGCGTATTAAACAACCGTACTTCGATATGATTCGTTCTGGCAAAAAACTTTTTGAACTGCGTCTGTATGACGACAAACGCGCCAAGATTAAACCAGGCGACAGAATTATCTTTTCGCATACAGATAAAAACGGTATAACAACCGAATTCCCAACCGAAGTCTGGGGATTGGTTCGGGCCAGAAACTTTAACGATTTGTTTAAGATGGTTTTTTACGGACAATGCGGATTTAATTCGATAGAACAAGCTATCACCACAATGGAACAATTCTACCCAAAAGACGCTCAACGCAAGTTCGGCGTCGTCGCAATCGTAATCAAAGGAGACCGCAAATGATAAACTACTTACTTTCAGACGTTTATAATCTAGACCACGAACACTACTATATGCAGTTGCCTATACTTACTGCGACAATCGCAGATTCGTACGCACAGCATTTTATGTGGTTAGAAAAAACATTTATTCCTGGGTTAAGACACGGAAATCGTGGCTATGTTTTTGCAGAAGATAAAGATAATATACATTTGGCTGGCTGTTCGTTGCTGAAAAACGGCCCAGATGAAAAGAAACTTTGCTGCCTATTTGTTGACCCTGCTTATCGCAAACAAGGCATAGCGTCCAAGTTAATTGAAAACACATTTCAGGTGTTAGGAACAGATAAACCTGTAATGACCGTGAGCGAACAGAATTTGGCACAACTTATGCCACTTATCAAACGTTATGGCTTTGAATTAACAAACGTAAGAACCGGTGCCTATAAATCAGGTGTTAAAGAATACTACTACAACGAAGGACTTGCGAGATGATTGAGAAATTAGAAAAATTAAACACTTGGGGTGAATGTTTAGAAAGGTTAAATGAAGTTATAGATGCTGTAAATTCATTAAGAGACGACTGTAATCTTTTAATGGGATATATTGCACCAGAAGATAAATGCGAATCAGAACCTGCCGACCCTTATGCCGAACAGAGAAAGTGGATTGGAAAAGTGTGTCGGTTTTGGGATGATGATAACACTAATTCATCTTGTGGAATATTGACAAGTATAGATACAGAAACTTTCAAAGAACCACAATTTGTTTGCAATGATGAATATGATTATGAACACTGCGAACCTGTCAGCCCAGACGATGATATAATCTACAAAAAGGATTAAAGATGGACAGATTTAAGTTTAGAGCGTGGAATAAAGAAGAAAAACAAATGTATTATGATGCCGAAAATACCTATGATTATATGACTGGCAATCCAATAATTTTTGCTGAAAGTTTTGGTTGTTTGTTGACTAATGATGATTGGATTGTTGAACAATGCACAGGGCTAAAAGACAAGAACGGTAATCTCATTTATGAAGGTGATATTATAAAAGACAGATTTGGAAGAAAATTCAAAGTTGTATGGAGTCAAGAAGATGTTATGTTTGACGGCAGAATGATTATATATGACCCAGAATATGGCAACAGATATGATTTATACGAAGGTGCAACAGACGATGTTGAAATCATCGGCAACATACACGAACAAAAGGATTAAAGATGAACCAGAAAGAAAAACAACCACAATATATTTGTAGCAGATGTGGTAGCAAAGGGTGGGTTATAGGTTATGACAACGGAACGATAGTTAAATGCCCTTGTTGTTGTGCTGTTTGGATAGAAAATAATGTATTATAAAAGGAACAATAATGACAGAAATAAAATGTCCTTTTTGCCAGCAGGAATTAAAACAAGATTATACAGGTGTTATGTATTGCTGTAATAAAGACTGTAAAAAATCAGCAGACTGGTTTGGTTCTTTTGTTTTATGGAAAAAACTGATAGACACAAAGAAAAAACTTGATATATGCGAAGGTGCATTAGAAGAATACAAGGATTGGTTTAATAAATCACAGGAAAGATTAAAGATTGCTGTTGATGCGTTGAAAAAGATAGACGACACAAGAAGCGTTGTAAAAGAAAACTTATATGCTTCCTACGGAAAGTCATTGAACTCTGGTATTGTATTCTGTTGGACAACACCAGACGAAATACACAACACCCTTAAACAAATCAACAAAAAGGAAGGAAAATGAAAGTTAGTATTTGTGAAAAGTGTCCGTTTTATCAACGCAAGACTTGGTCGCAAAGATACAAACCAAAAGGATATCACGCAATAGGTATGTCACACGCATACGGATATTGCAAGTTGTTAGAAAAAAGATGTGGCGATATTGCAAAGAAAAATTGTAATGAAGCCTTATATAAAGTTTGGCATAGTTAAAAGGAAGAAAAATGAACTGGAACACTTGTTGTTACAAAGCATTAAAACACGGAGAAACAATCTGTCCTGTGTGCCAACAAACACTTCTGCCGATTGGAATACCACAGCAGTTGGCTATTCAATTTAAGGAGAAACAAAGATGATAATAGATTATAGCACACCGACACTAAACGGCACAGAGTGGAGAGTGCGTGTCGTAAAGACCACACCAAAGGGCGACCTGTTCCCACGGAACGTCAGGTTCGAAGATAAAGACGATGCCTACGCCTACTACGAACAGGTAAGACAGTTATGGAGAAAACAAAACCAAAGATAAAAAGTGCTTGACTTATTTTTTAGTGTGTGATATTTTTATGACAAAATAAGAGGGAATAATGATACAAAATTATTTTGAAGATTTATGGAAAAAAGCCGAAAAACTTGGCGTGTCCAAGCGTAAAATTGGGTGTGAAGTTTTCGGTGAAAAGTATTATCGTTATATTTATTGTCAAGGTCGTGTATCTGAATTTACAAAAAAAAGATACCAAGAAATCGACACAGCAATTAACAAATTAGCAGGGAGAAAGTAAAAATGTGGATATTGATTTTCTTTTTAGTTTTACTTTGGGTGTTTTTACCGGAGGATTAAAATGCGCATAGGGGAAAAGTGTATTTTTACCGTCGATAAAGATATGTTCGGTGGAAAAATCAAAACCGGGCATAAATACGTTGGCAAATGCGCAGGCGATTTAGTTGTTTTATATCACAATTGTCGCATTAACGTAAAATCAATAAAAAAAGCTGAAAAAATGCCCGTGATTAAAGAAAAAGCACCTACCGCAAGTGATTATAAAAAATTTAGCGATATTTGTTTTGAATGTGGAATCCGTTACAGAGATAACTGGACGAGTGTTATTTCTGGTAAAAAATTCGCTGAAGGTGATTGGAATGGACTGCAAGCAGGACACGGTGTTTCACGTCAACATTGGGCAACCAGACACGACACTATGAATTGCCACGCTATTACCAGCGGTGAAAATTTTCACATGTCACTGGGGACCACCAGCACGATTGCAAAGTATTGGAGATATGTTTCAAAAAAATACGGGCAAGATGTAGTAGACAGATTGCTCGACAATCAACCAGAATCTCCAAAATTGACAATCGCCTACCTTAAAGAAGATTGTAAAAAACAGTATGAATTTTTAGGCGATTGTATTATACAGTATTTAAGAACGAATCGTCTTTTTGAATCACATGTATGTCCTAGTGGTTATGTAAAGTGGCGTTGTGAGAATTTGCCAAAAAAACAAGCCGACGGCGTGCTTAAGGTGTTAGATTTAATTATTCAAGGAGAAATATAATGGATGCAGACGATACACCAAACAAAGCCGTGTGGCACGCGAGATGGAAATTCGCAGAGCCGCCAGAAAAATCTAGGATAAAAATGGCAGAAAAAAGATTAAGAACCACAAAAAGGAAATAAAAATGGAAAAAGAAAAAAATCAGGCAGCAGAATTACAAGAATTGGTTAATGCGTGGAGCGCACTTCAAAAATATGCTTTCTATACAGGGTGTTCTAGGGGGGTGCTGTCCAGCTTAAATACCATTTGCTTAAAGTATATTGGCATGAGCTTTGAGCAATATCAAAAAGCACTCATAAAACCACAATTAAACACTATGGTTCCTGTTTCACAGTGCATGACCTTATTGTTGAATTTATTAAAATCAATCAATGAATTGATTAATCTGGCTATGTCTGATGCGCAAAAAGAAGTTGAGCAAGAAAAAACTGATTGTAATCAAGAATAAGGTTGTGTTATGATTAGAGCATTAAAAATAAAAGATTTCCCTGAATATTATGTAACCGATACAGGGGACGTCTATAGTAGAAAATTGTATCAGAATCCACAAGGTAGAATAAAAAAATTAACACCAAGACATGTGCCAGAATATTTGATGGTAACTTTGTTTAAGAATAATATTAGGCATCAAAAACATGTGCACCGTCTTGTAGCAGAAACATTTATACCAAATCCTGATAACAAACCGCAAGTGAATCATAAAAATGGAATTAAAGACGACAACAGAGTTGAAAATTTAGAATGGAGTACTAGGTCAGAAAATATGCGGCATGCGCACAAAGTTTTAGGGTTTATTCCCAAAGGCCCGCGTAAATACGGTAAAGATAATTCAAAATCCAAGATTATTCAACAAATAAAAGACGGGAAAATTATTGCCGAATTTTATGGCACCAACGAAGCCGAAAGAATTACTGGGTGTAATCAAGGCCATATATCTGACTGTTGTTTAGACAAAAGAAATTCTTGTGGTGGCTATCAATGGAAATATAAAATAGAAAAAGAAGGAGAGAAAAATGAAAAAGATACCAACTCTGGTACACTGGCTGAATAATGGCATTCAACAAGACAAGTGCGCTCGTTTAAGATGTCGTTGTGGCGTTCATCAATATCATTGGGACTGGCGCAGATTATGTAAAGTCTGTAAAGTATGTGGAAAACGTAAAGGAGCATAAAATGTCGTCTAACAAAATATATCACTCAATTCAGGCGTTCTCTCACTCACTGATTGTCGCATGCCGTGACAAAGGGTGTCTGGCTGCGTTCAAAGAAAGTCCGTTTAATCCAGAACGTGCTGAAGAAGAACCAACAAACGCTTTGGAATTTGGTCAGTTGTATCATACATTGGTTGCCCAGACTGGTCTTGTTGAAGACCCAGAAAGATGGACAAACCTTATGAATGTCTGCTTGAACCCAACAGCGCGCACACCAAAGGACGAAGAACTGCGTTGGATTTCTGTTGACGACCATTGTATAATTTATATTTATGACTTTGGTTTGTCGCGCACCAACAAAGCATACGGTGCTATGAAGGCTTACTTGCAGGCTAATAACCAATGGCCAACAGATTCGATTTTGTGCAATCAGGAAGAATTTGACCAATGTATTGCCATGATAAAGGCTTTGTATGCAAATCCATATTATCAGGCTTTTTTCAAAAATTATGAACTGGTCGGCCACGAAATTGATATTATGTTTAAATGTGACGGATTCGACTGCAAAGCGCGCATTGATACATTGTTGAAAGACCCAAAAACTGGCAACTACTTCATAATTGACTGGAAGACAACCAAAAACCTCACTAGAGAACAAAACCAATTGTGTGGCGAAAAGATGGGTTATCATATCCAAGATTATATGTATCGCAATGCAGTATGTCAAAAATATGGGGTCGGCCCAAGCCAAGTCGAAATGTTGTTCTTTATGCAAAATAAGGAATACCCAGAAATAATTTACATTAGCCGTTTCGGTAAAGATAGTTATTTATTGGGCGACGCAGATTTCTGCCAGTACGCACGCGACTTTGATTTTCGCTTGAAAAAGTATCGCAGTGGTGATACAATGGCATTTATAGAAGATTCTGGCATTATTGAGTTCGCCCACTGTGAACCAAGATTGCTTGAACAACCTGACTTATAAAGGAGAACTAAAAATGAAAACATTGAAAAAAATTGGTATATATTTCTTGCGTATAGGTGAAGTATTGTTGTTAGACGTTGCTTTGTTGGCGTGCGCTATTGTTGCACCAAGCAAACTTGAATACGCTATTGTTGAAGGTGTAGAACAAGGCAAGAAAGCTAAAAAAGCGAAAAAAGCAAAGAAAAAATAAAAGGTTTGGGGAAGCTCCGCTACGTCCTTACATATTATTCTCTCTCCTGTAGCGTTGTTGGACACTGTCGGTGGCACAGTCCCCAAATAGCCACCAAAGTTTGGGAAAGGGTAGTCCAGTCTTACAGTTGTGTGGTATTGGCAACTGAAACCGTGTAATCAGTAATCAAAGGTTCGCACTATCTCCTTTGAACACTGCAAAAGCCGTTATCCTGTCTCCCGTTATCATTTTTGGCGGCAAATTACACGACAATACCATTTTTGGGCGCGCGCCGGAGTTGGAGAGCCGGGGCAGACTGTAAATCTGTTGTCTTACGACTGAGGTGGTTCGAATCCACCGGCCCCCACCAAATGCGGGTGAAGATGCGGTCATTAAGCTAACGGTATCTGGGCTTGACCAGTAATAAACCAGAAATGGCAGGTATCGCTGTGGTTGAGAGCACCACAAGGCCAAATCGTTGTGTTGAAAGACACCGCCCGCGCCAAATAGGTCTGTGGTTCAATGGTAGAACGTCGGTCTCCAAAACCGAAGATTAGGGTTCGATTCCTTACAGGTCTGCCAGAAAAAAAACAAAGGAGAATAACAATGAAAAACGCAAACCACGGTGCAATCGACAATGCACAATTAAAAAGCATAGTTGAACGTATTGAAAAATTGAACGAAGACATGGCGTCAATCGCTGCAGATGTAAAAGAAATTTACAGCGAAGCAAAATCAGCAGGATATGACCCAAAATACATCAAAAAATGTATTGAACTTCGCAAAAAAGACCAAGACCAAATTGAAGAAGAAGACGAACTTCTGCAAATGTATAGAACCGCATTAGGTTTGTAAAAAAAACAGATAATATATTATCCAAAAGTGGCAAAAATCGACCAAAATAGATAATATATTGTCCATAAAGAATCCCCGCCGAAGCGGGGTTTCTTGTTCCAATCATTTTATCAAGGAAGGAAAAGAATTGGAACTATAAAAAAGGAGATTCAAATGAAAAAATACTTTCATAAAGAATCTGTATTCGCTAGAATACGAGATACATTATAATCAAAAAATTTCACTTGTCAAATAAAAATACTATTTTGTTCCATATTACCAAATATCCAATGCAAACCCTGAGAAAGACAATCAATAAGGTCGTCATGGTCGTGTGAATTATCAGTTGTAAATAATAGCGTTTCATTTATCAGGTCTGTTGGTTTGGGGTCTTCTGGGAAAAACACTCGCTTGCCCAAAAAGAACTCGCGTGCTGCCTTAATATATTGAATCTTGTTATTCATACCTGCCTTACTAAATTCTGCAAAATTCATAAATGGATATTCTGCAACCAGTGTTGGAACCAACGCCATATTTGCTATGGACTTTTCCACGATTATTGTCATAAGATTTGGGTCGCGTTCTCTGGACTTAAAGAAGAATTCCACAAAACGTTTGGCAACGCCAATCACATCATCGCGGAACGCAATATAATCAAGCAGATATACATTGTTGTCCATACCGAGCCCCAAGTGCATTAAACAGGTTCTGTCGCGGCTTTGTTCTTTTTTGAACGCAAAGTCAGTGGCTATGAACGTCTGTTGCATTTGTGGAAGAGCCTGATAATACTGAAAATCGGTTTCGTGGAAAAATGTTCCGCCTGTCTGAATTGGTGCCTGTTGATACATTGAATAGAATTTGTATGGGTCTTTTTCTTTCATAGTCAACAATTCATTGACGCCCATCACGCGTTCGCAGGTGGCACGATATTTTCCGTTTTCTTCAACCAACGACGGCACTTCTATAAACGTCCACAATTCTGGTTCGGTGCGTTTTAGATAACCGGTAAGGTCGTTTAAGTGCAATCTCTGTTGAATAAGAACGGTTCCGATTTGATTCCCACGACGACGGGATTCCATCGCGCCTTTGTAAATTTGGATTGTTTGTTCTCGTGCGTAGGGTTGTGTCACAATATCAATACCTTGTGGGTCGTCCACGACCAAACAGCCCGGGAACCCGTCCGCATTAGGGTTTCCTGCGTTTAACCCCAGCATACTTGAAGATGTGGTTCTGGCAATCAATCCGCTGTTGAGCCCCCCCGATTTTAATTGCCAGCGAGTTTTAGAAGATTGAGAGCCTGTAAGTTTAGAATTGTCAATTTCAACACCATAAGCCTGTTGCCATTTTGGTTGAAGTAAAATGTCGCGTGTGTTGGTAGAAAGTTCTTTTACAATAGAATCGACGGCATTAACATACAAAAACATTGACGCACGACAGCGTGCGAAGCACCAGCTAATCCAATATTGAATCAGCGTAGACTTTCCAGTTCCTGGGGCGACATTGATTGCGATATTTCTGGTTGGAAATTTTCCATCGGCATAATCTTGAAGTGCCTGAATAATTTTATAGTGCACTTCGTCAAATATGAACGGACAGCCATAAATCTGCAAATGAATCCAGTCCACATACATTCTAAAATTGGTGAGCATGCGATAGGCGAGCCAGTGCAAATCCATTGCATCATATCGGGCTTTGCGCCACGCACCAATCACAAACTTATCATTGCTCGACGGCTTCGGTATCCTTGACACGTTTTAATCCTTTTACTGGGGTATCTATTGTTTGAACCTTCGCAGGCTCGTTTGGTTCTGCAGAATTGATAACAACGCCGACATTGACTTGTGCCTGTCCAGGTTGTATCACTCGTTTAGACAACAATTCTAGTTCGCCACGAATAAATTTTGCTTTTGCCATATCTTGATAGGAACGGTCTTTGTTAGCAAGAATAGAAAGGTATTCGTCCATCATTTTATCAACCAATGATTTACCAGTGTTATAGTCCATACTATACATTTTGATTCGGGTGGCGTGCATTGGGTCAATCTGGTTACGGGAAAGGGCGACACATATAATCCACATATAATCACCGTTGTCTTTCACTTCACGAATAAATTTAGACTTTTCATCGTCTAGGACAATCTGGGTGCCAACTTTTTTTGTGTTACCCGGTGTGGTTTTTAACAAACCTTTCTGTAAATCCCTTTGGTATCTGGCTCGATGTCTTTTTCGGTCAATCGTTCTCTCTGCGGCGGCCAAATAATCCAAACATACCCATTCGACTTCTTGCGCAGAATAACTTGAACCATCTTCAAACAAAATAGGGCTAAAATCACTCATTGTAAATCCTTTCCATCATTTCAGTCATAATTTCATTACAGCGTTGGGTTTTGTTATTACGCTTAGCTTCATTTAATTGGCCCCACAAATCTTTATGCTTTCTTTGGTATTCTTCAACGCCATCAGGGTAACATTGATTTTCCCCACTTGCGTCCCAAAGACACGAATTATAAATATCTTGCATTAACGAATCGGATTGCCAAGCGGTATAATCTTTTTGGGCAGATTCTTTTTCTTCAACATTAACCACTTTGTCTACATTCTTTGCTAGCCAATCATTAGCGTCTATACCAAACGATGCTTTTTTTATTGGTTTATCTTCAACAACAGGTTCTGCTTTTGATTCTGGCGAAACAACCTGTTCTGCCATTCCAACCTCATTTAAGTTTTTTATCACCTGGTCTAATACAGGGATATATGACCGTGGCACAAAAACCCGGTACATAACTTTCTTTTTATCTTCTAATTTTGGTCTCGCCATTTTACTGCACCTTTATTACACGCAGAAATCTGGGTTTTTTAGGTTTTGCTGCACCAAAACCCGAGTTTTACTGCACCAATATAATTATATTACTGCACTAAAATAAAGTCAAGTGGTTTTCAATAACCTGTTAAATATTAAACAAATACCTGTTTTCTGCCCAACATGTTTAAAACATACGATTTTTTGCGCCTTTAATAAAAACCTAAGAATTCCGAGCTTCTTATATAAGAAATTATTTTACTGCACCGAAACCAAAAAACGTTCAAAAATCGCCCCAGAATCGTCAAAAACACCCCCAGACGATAAACTATACCGCCTAAACCATAAATCTCGCTGTACGGTCAAGTTTATCGCGTTATTTTCTCAACCATCCCACATCCTAACACAACTAACACTACGCCACACACAGCAAGCGCAAACATTAAAGCGTTATGTATTAAAATCTTTTTTTCTGATTGTCTCATATTATACCCCTTTATCTAGGTTTATTTACATACA
>JAZLDI010000018.1:0-19856 GCA_045614665.1 Candidatus Enterousia sp. | reverse complement strand
AGCAAACTTGGAATATATACATAGTGCAATTGCCAGTAAATACGATATTACGGTTCCATACAATTCTGCAGCGGACATATATTCAATTGCGAATATGAAGTATCTGTTAACGACCATAGATGTTGCCAATCAAATGCAGGGCAATCAAACAGACTATGGGACCGGTGAATTTGCAACAGAATATGCTGCCAATACAATTACCGTGGATACTGCCATTGATACATTAATAAAAATTATGGATACACCACCCGCAGATTCAGATGAACCGGAACCGGGGGAAGAAATACTGGTGCCACCATATGTGTTTGCGATAAAAATAAGTGCAACAGATTCTTTTTCAATTAGTATCGCCGCCAAGGGGTCATTTACCATTGACTGGGGCGACGGTACAGTTGAAACAAAAAACCCAAGTTCCACATCCTCGACAACATATTCACACCCCTATGCAGACAACCACCCAAAAACGATTCGTTTAGCTGGCCAGGCAACAGAATACTACAGCTCTTATGAGCCGGCAACAATCAGCTTTTCGTCCAAAGGTTCAATTAGTGAAATCATCGGCAGCCTGGGAAAAATATTCCCAACACTGGCCGACGGCAGCCAGCCAAGTTTCCATCAAACCTTTGCCTATGCCAAAAATGTAACACGTCTGCCAAAAAAATTATTTTCGGGCATCACCGGCAAACCAATCAGTTATATGTTTTATAAGACGTTCTATAATATGTCTAGTTTGACAGAAATACCCGAAAACCTGTTTGGCGGATTGGACGGCGCCCCCGGAAGTAGTATGTTCTATGAAACATTCTATAATTGCAGTTCTGTAAAATCACTGCCAAATAAACTGTTTGGTAATCTGCATGGTACACCTGCAATGTATATGTTTTATGGAACGTTCAATAATTGTACCGGACTGACCGGAGAAATTCCTTTGGGTTTCTTTGGTGATTATGAAAATAACATAAAAACCTATATGTTTGGATACACATTTTATAATTGCAGTGGTCTGACCGGCCCATCCGCCAGAATGCCGGACGGAACATATATCTACAACTACTTTACAACAGGTACTGGTTATTACCCAACGTCCAAGATGTATTATAACTGCACGGGTTTGTCGGATTATTCCAGTATTCCATCAAGCGCCAAGTAAACTAATAGCCTTTGCTTCACACTTTGCATCACTGTTTTTGGTGGTTTGGGGTCGTGGGGCGGAAATGGGGTGGAATTGCATGCCCTGATGCAAATAAAAATCATCCGCCCCGCAATAAAATTACGATTGGCGCAAAAATCAAAAGAGCAAGAAAATCCAACGAAAAAACGCACCAAATGGTGCGTTTCTAAACTGGTGCCGGTTGTCGGGATGCCAAGTCCAGTAAAAAGTCCCAGATTTCCAATACTTTCAGACAGTTGATTTGTTCGCCTGCATCACACATCGCCTCACAGATTTTTGCAAGGTATAGATGTTTTGGAAATGTATGTAATACAATGACAAAACTTCAATTGAAGATTCGTTACTCTGATACGGATATTGAATCTATTCCCAAAATAGTATAGGTGCCGACCTTCTGTTTGCCGATGGTTTTGTACACCTTGTAATCACCGTTAATTGTTTTATTATTTGTCAGCGTGCCACTAAAACGACAGTAACGATATTTGCCTGTTGAATCTGTCTTGCCTGGGATTTCAACAGTATCGGTTATATTTTTAATGTGCCATTTTATACCATCTTCGTTCCATACTATAGTCTTTAAATATTCGATGCTATCTTGATCCCAACATTTGGGAATACTGTTGTTATCACATGCAGTTAATAAAATCAGCGGTAATAAAAACAATATTTTTTTCATTTGTGTTCTCCTTTTTTAGCCAATTATACCACATCGCATCGCGCTTTGCATCACTGTTTTTGGTGGTTTGGGGACGTGGGGCGGGATTGGGTTGGAATTGCATACTCCAGTAAAAATAAAACCCATCCGCCCCGCAATAAAATTACGATTGGTACAAAAATCAAAAGAGCAAGAAAATCCAACGAAAAAACGCACCAAATGGTGCGTTTCTAAACTGGTGCCGGTTGTCGGACTTGAACCAACGACCTACTGATTACAAATCAGCCGCTCTACCAACTGAGCTAAACCGGCATTGCCACACAATTATACATATCTGCGTGCATAACGCAAGTAAAAAATCATAAATTCCTTGCCTTTGCGTTTATTTAGGGCAAAATAGGGGTATGAATAAGAAAAAATTACCAGAACTGTTGGCGCCGGCGGGGACGCTGGATGCTTTTAAAACCGCCATTTTATATGGTGCAGATGCAATTTATGCGGGACTGCCCGGGTTTTCTATGCGGGCGCGTGCCAAGATTGATGTCGAGGGGGTAAAGCAGGGTATCGACCTGGCGCACGCCGCCGGTAAAAAAGTCTATCTGGCTTTTAACCTGTTTGCGCATGATTTTGAATATGATCATATGCCACGTGTGGCGGATGTTATTCGATATTTACAGCCAGATGCGTTGATTGTATCCGATCCGGGGATTGTTATGTGGGTGCGTGAGAATTTCCCAGATATGCCGATACACATTTCCACCCAGGCGAATATTTGTTCGGCGAAAACGGTTAAATTCTGGCAAAATGCGGGGGCGTCACTGTGCGTCCTGGCACGTGAAGTATCGCACAAAGAATTTAAGTCTATTCGTGCAGCGTGTCCAGACATGGGGCTGGAAATCTTTGTCCATGGGGCGATGTGTATGTCGTATTCGGGGCGGTGTTTGTTGTCCAACTTTATAACGGGACGGCCGGCAAATCGTGGGGCGTGTGCCCAATTGTGCCGTTGGAAATACGATGTGATTCTGCGTGAACGTGACAGTGGCATTGAAATGCCAATCGAAGAAGACGAACGTGGCGCATATATTATGAATTCCAAAGATTTGTGCCTGATGCCACGGTTGGCGGATGTTATTTCTGCCGCGCCGGATTCTTTGAAGATAGAGGGGCGCAATCGGTCTGAATACTATGTCGGGTCGGTTGTGAATGCGTATCGGTGTGCGATGGATGCATATGCGGCGAATCCGGAAAATTTTGACCCCGCGCCATATATGGATGCGCTTAATCGCCTGGAAACACGTGGATATACGACGGCGTTCTTTGATGGACCACTGGGACCAAGTGCGCATAATTATGACACCACACGCAGTACATCGGATTATCATGCGGCGGGTGTTGTGGTGGATGTGACGGACGAAAATATAGTCTTTGAATTACGCAACGAAACGCATGTGGGTGATACGGTGACGTTTATTATCCCGGGACAGATTGACGGGGTTGCGGTGGAATTAAAAGAATTGATTAATGCAAAAAATGGTGAATCTGTGCCCAAAATGGCCGCGGGTATGGGAAATACGATTTTGATACCACGCGCATGGATTGGGGGTGGGGTGGCGGATAAAATCGTGCCATATGTTTTGGCATATAAGCATAAATAGGGTGGCCACTAATGAAATTCATAGATGATATATTTCACCCGGAATTAAATGATATTTTTGAAAATACCAAGACGCCACGGGATGGGCGGATGCCCCTTAGTCGTCAAATGGCCGAGTTTATGTTGGGTGAATCCCTGGATGATGTTGTTATGTATGATATGGTTCGGGGCAAAATAAATCACCGTATGTATAATAATACAATGGTTGTTGGTGGGCGCAGTATTATGTCGTATATCCCACGTTTTCAAGATTTATGTCGTCAAAGTTCGGCGTTGGCGGGTCGTATGCCGGTGGCGATTGCGGCCAAGACGTATTTGGATGATCGTACGATGGATTATAACAAGCGTGGTTATAAAGTGGCGGGAAATGTTATTTTGTATGATGCGGCGACCAAGAAATATTCTGCGTTTACACGTGGGTGGATGCCGTGTTCTGTGCATCGTTGTAATATCGCCGCCGCGGAACAGGCACTGTATGATGCGGTATGGCATATGACAAATTGTTTTACAGCGGTTGAGCCGTTCATACGTCAAAAATAAGAAATCCCGGCGATGCCGGGATTTTTGTCCAATATATGTTAGTTTTTTGTTTTTTTTGTAATTTTTAGAATACAACGTTAATACGTGCACCCATTTCGGCCTTTACATCTGTGCCATTTTGTGACATTTCATGTGCAGTGTCGAATGTGTATTCACCGTACAGTGTGATTTGCGTTGCATCTGTCAACTGGTATGAACCAGACAATGAAATGATATATTCATCAAATCCATCGTTCATGTCTTTTACCTGTTCTTCCAGCAGAGAAACAGCTCCTGCAATATAAGGATTATTAGGAACAGATGTTGCCAAACCTTCTACACCATTGTCTTCGTGGTGTTTGAACGTGAAACCGGCACCAACCGACCAACGATCGTCAATCTGATAGAACGATTTTAGCCCCGCATTAAATTCGGTTGTGGATTTCAAATCAACCGAAATTTCCATTGGCATTCCCATCGCAGCCAATGGCGCCAATTGAGAGCCAGAAATATCAATTTCATTGTTATCATTTCCAAATGTTTGCAGTACTTCAAAGAATGCTGCGCCGGTAAACTTGGACCAAGTTTTACCAACCTGGGTTCCCGCATGGAAGCCCCAGCGACCATTTGAGTAATTGTCATAATCAAAGCCGTTCAGACCATATGAACCACTCATTGGACTGACACCGCCCAGGTGTGCGTCGGCATAAACGTCCCACGCAAAGCCATCTGTCGTTTCAAAGGCACGATATTTCAAACCAACACGACCCTGGTGCATACCCTTGCGGTTAATGTCGCCGTCGTGGGTATAGCCAACCTTGGCATACGCTTCCAGGCGGTCTGTGATACCATAGCCCAAATCTTCGTGTAAACGCCAGATTGGGAATTCTGTTGCGCCATCATGTTCTTTCTTTTTCATGGCTTGTGTGTCATCTGCAACCTTGTACATAACGCCAACAGATGTTTTTGAATACATCTGGTTTGCTTTTGGCATATACAGTGGGTTTTCCAGATTCGCAGCGTATGCAGGTGCCGCCAAAACGGATAATGCAACGGCTGCTTTTAATGTTTTTTTCATCATTTAACTCCTTGGTTTTCGATGAATATTAACCACACCCCCATTATTGGCAAGATGCGGGTTCATACCCATACCGCCCATTCTTGGCAACAGTATGTTGTTCTGATATGAACATTTACATTTTGCACTGTTATAGGATATATGTCAAAAAATCTTTTTTCTTGACATCGGTCCCTTGAAAATATATGACGGGCGACCTATATATATTTCCTGGGGTGGTGAGGCCACGGGAACTTTCAACCAAAGGGGTCCGATATGAATAATATTCAAAATTTATTACACAACCCTGAGATTCAGGAAAAATTACATATCAAATCTGCGCATATTAAATTAGATGCTGATAAAAAGCGCCAATTGGGCAACGCGTATTTAAAATTATACTTTGGTTTGTCCTGTATGAATTGGACAAACAAGAAAAATTTGGGTACCGCGTGGCAGACCGCATTTACCCAGGCACAAAATATATTAAATGCACGTGATGAAAATAATCCGGCGACACAATTCTTGAAAATTATGCACGAAACGCACAAGCAAACGTGGCCACGTCACATAATGGCCCATCCGCAACGTGATGCAGCCTTTAATGGTGATCCCACACAAATGCGTGAATATGCTATTCGTAACATTCGTTCGGCAATGGGCGAGATAACAATGCTGACATCCAAGTGCAAATTTGAAATGGATAAATCGCATGCAAATCAAGCGGCGAAACAACCGGTACGTGTTGCCGCGCAATCTGATAAAGAAAAGCCGGTAATGTCGGTGGAGGCAAAACAAAAAGAGAAGATTCCGCAGACCATGTCAGGCGAACAGGTTGTTGGTCGGCCGGGGGTAAATTCCAATGTTGCGCCCCAACCGAAATCGGCGGCAAATTCAAAACAGATTATGTCACGTCCCGTGGAAAACTCACGTTCAATTTCCCAAGAGGAACATGATAAAGAAATTGCGGATAAAATTAAAAAATCTGTTAAAAAGCCGGCTATGGCACCGCAATTTGAAATGGCGGCTGGGCGTATTGTTGATTTGACAAAGCTGATGCAGATGCAAATGTTAATGCGCAGAAATCAAAATGTTGCATAAAAAAACCGGCATTGCCGGTTTTTACATAACAAAATCTTCGCCCAGATATACTTTTTTCACCATTTCGTCTTTTACGATTTCTTCGGTTGTGCCGTGTTTCAGGATTTTTCCGTCATGTAAAACATAGCTGCGGTCGGTAATTCCCAGGGTTTCACGCACATTATGATCGGTAATAATAACCCCCAAGCCACGATTCTTTAATTGGGATACCAGGCCACGTATGTCGTTTACCGCAATCGGGTCAATCCCGGCAAACGGTTCGTCCAGCAATATGAACTTTGGGTCATTTGCCAATGCACGCGCAATTTCAACACGGCGACGTTCCCCGCCCGACAGGGCGGTTGCCGGGCTGCGACGCAGGGATGAAATAGAAAATTCTTCTAATAATGAATCCAGCTTCTTTTGGCGTTTTTTCTTGTCTGGTTCGACAACCTCTAATATTGCCATGATATTCTGTTCAACTGTCAGACCACGGAAAACACTGTTTTCCTGGGGCAGGTATCCAATGTGCAGGCGTGCGCGCTGATAAAATGGCAGATGTGTGATATTCTGAGAATTCAGGAATATTTGTCCGCCGGTCGCCGATAATTGGCCCGTGATGCAATAAAATGCCGTTGTTTTTCCCGCACCGTTTGGCCCCAGCAAACCAACCGATTCGCCCTGGCGCGCGATAAGGGATACGTCTTTGATAACCATACGTTTGCCGTATGTTTTTGACAAATGTTCAACACGCAGTACAGATTGTTTCATAATTTAATCACCATTTCGTCTGTAAATATTTTGTCGCCATTGCTGATATAGATTTTTACATTACCAATCAGGCGGATGTTTTTTGCTTTGCGATTGTATTCGCCGGTATTCGCAACAAAGTCATATTTGACACGCTCGCCGTCCTGAACACGAATTGCGTTGCCGGATACGCTGTCCATATATATAATGTCGGGGTTGTCATATTCCTGGCGACCGGTTTTGGCCATTAGTTGGAAAGGTTCGCCGTTTTGGTCGGTACCCGCAAAGGATGCGTTTGACATTTTAAATTGATTTGTGACAATGTCGGTCATATTTATCGCAGATATTGGGGTCCATAATAATTCTCGTGTAAAAAGTGATGTTGCTATCAATGCCACCACCATCACCAGGCCCCAACCGGTAAAGAAAAACTGCCACAGGCGTTTAAGACGTCTGTGTTTAAAGAATATAATAAAATTACGTTTATCTTTGTGCACGCATTCACTTTACCGCGCACAAAACAAAAAAGCAATTTTTATATTTATCTGAAAAAGTTTTTATGTTATAATGTGTCGCAAGAGAGATGAATAAAGCCCTGCGATTTTTTATCGGTTGTATTTGCGTGGTCGTGATGCCGGCCACGGCGGCGGTGTCTATTAAAAAAGCGGCACCCGTTGCCACGCAACAGGCGTCAAAAATGGATAGTGCCAGCAGTTTGGTTGGGACTGCGCTGACCTTGGTATCAGGTGTAAAGGCCCTTAATCAAAAGGTTAATGCGCTTAGCACTGAATGTCAGCCGACGTCTGCGGAAATTTCATTTGTAAATGAAACGGTCAAAGAATGGGCGAAAACCGGTGCGGCCAGTGCAGAGGACGTTCAACGCAGTCTGAAACGTAAACCTTGTGAAGTGTCAAGCGGAGTTGGTGGGTATCAAGCGGCGGTTGAAATCGCGGTGATGATGGGTGATGAATATGAGATCTGTTATGATTCCTTTAAGGGGGATGGAAATGATGGAATGGTGTGGGAGAAATTTCCGCGTGTTGGAACCGCTACATATTGTGATGATGGGTCGCGTTCGTGTGGAAAAAATCAAAAGACAGTGTCCGATATTTATGAGATCTTTAATTTGATTGACTTTACAGAGGCTGATTATACTAAGCAAGAGGCAACGACGGCCGGAAAGCTGATTGCGAAAATTGAAAAGTGTTCGACCGCGAAATTGAATCAGGCAAAAAAGGCGCTTTGGGGAAGTTTCTTGACAGAATCTATTGGTAATCTGGGGCAGAAGACCAGTACGGCATCGATTATGGATGCGGTCAGTGGTGTTGTTGGTGGTAATGGCGCAATGGGCGGCTTGTCATCAATCGGCAGTTTTATTACCAATACAATGAATAAATAAATTCCGTGGGTGTCGGGATTTTTTTTGTGCTTTACTAATATTGCAAAAAATCGTATAATAATACAGATTATAAAAAGGATTCAGGGATGAGAAATAAGTTATCTTTGTTGTTTGTTGCGCGTATGTTAATGGCGACGTCTGTTGTTGTTTTGGCGGGCTGTGCCGGGTCAAGTCGTGATGCAGACCAATGGGGACCAATTGCGACACCAACCGTCGATTATGTTGAGGGACTGGATGTCTATTCCGCTCCGCACAAGGATTCTTTCCTGAATCAACTGGCGATGAATTATCGTTCGTATGCGATCTATAATGCGCGTACAAGTGGCTTTGTTGATATGGGGGAATTGTTTGCGAACAAGGCGGTTGCTGCGTTTAGTGGTGAAACACCATTCCCGGAATCGTTGGATAATTGGCCGGTCGAGGATGAACAAATGTCCTTTGAGTTGTATAATGCATACAATCAATTGATGGACCAATTAAAGACGGATGCGGCGGATAACAATCCTCAATTAGCGGCAGAGGCACAGGCGAAATTTGATTGTTGGTTGTCTGCAACAGCCAGTGGTCAGATGAAGACTGCGTCCCAGTGTCGTGATAGATTCAAAAAAACTATATCTGCATTGGCAGATTGCAAGGATGGACGTGTGGTTAGTGTTGTTAGTGCGTCAACCGCGCCGTCTGTGGATACGACAATTGAATCAACTATAAAGACTGATTGTGGAAAGGGTGGATGCTTGACCGAAAAAATTGTTCAGACGGAAACTTATTATCCGGAAACGCGTAATATGGTAGCAATGACGGATCCGGTACGTGCGCGCGAAGGGGTTATTATTGTTAATAATGTGAATGTGCCAGAGCATTTAATTAACCCAGTGCCGGTTCAGCCTGTGGTCTTTAATCAAAATATTTATGGGGGCGATAAAACAATCAGCAAAAGTGCAAATGATAACAGTGTTCGTAACAGTAACAACACGGTTGCGCCACGTGATTGCCCGAAAAATGACAAGGAATGTTTAAGTGCGGTAATAAATCCGCTTGTTATCATAGAGGAAGAGCAGGTTGTCACGCCATGTGAACAACAGCTGTGTCCAGAGGGGTTGCCGTGCCCAGAATGTGAAAAATGCAAGGAATGCGAAGCATGTCCTGAAGGGCATCCGTGTCCGGCATGTCAACAGTGTCCAGAAATTCCAATGGTTAGTGAAGAATTGGTCACACGCCAGGAATTTATTGATATGATGATGGCAATGCGTTCGGAATTGGCGGCGATAAATGCGCGTCTGGATCAAATTCAAGCCGCTCAGGGCGAAAAGACGATGATTAAGGTTCAACAGATTCCATTGACTCCGCAACAGCATGTTATGGAAGAGGTTTTTGAAATCCGTTTTGATTTTAACAAGGCGACGATAAAGCCTGAATATCAGGAACTGATTCAGAAATTGGCATCTGCAACCCAAGAAAATAAGAATATCAAGGTTTCTGTGGTTGGTCACACAGATACAGCCGGGACCAGCAATTATAATTATGCATTGGGTGGACGTCGTGCAGAGGCAGTTCAGAAAATGTTGATTCAATATGGTATCCCTGCCAGCCAGATTGTTGCCGTATCCGCTGGCGAAGAAGATTTGGCCGTGCCAACGCCCGATAATACGCCGAATGCTGAAAATCGTCGCGTTCGTGTCGTAAAAGAGGTCCATTACGAGGAGCCCGCCAAGGCAGCACCGTTTGCAATCGAGGTAGAGGAATATTCTGGTGCAACTTGTGGTGAATATGGGTGTGCGGAATAAAGAATAGATTGATAGAGGTAATTTAATACTTGACAAAAAGATTTGTTTGGTATATATTTTGACTCTGTCAGAGAGATGTTGTGTAAAAAGGACATTGAATATGACCAACAAGGTGAATGTTTTTAACAGTGGTGCAAAGGTGGCGCGTTTTGGAAATGCCAAGAATGCAGTTCCTTTCGCGGTTGGCAAAATGTTAAGCGAACGCGGAATTGACTGTACCCAGCATCAGTACGAGATGTAATATACGACGTCTGTAAAAAATCTTAATATCAGGGGGTGTTTTTTGCCCCCTGATATTTTTGTTTGACAAATTGTGGTCGTATGATATATTTTGTCCACTAAAATAATGATTAAGGGAAATATTACTATGGATAAAAAAACAAAGAAACAGAACCCAAAATTGCGGGCTTTGTTGCAAAATATTGGTATTGGGTATTATAATTTCAAGACAAAACCAGAAAATAAGCCCGTATCTGAAAAAGAAATTTTAACCGCAAGTAAAATGAGAAATCTATTTGGCGCATCGTATGAAAATATTGTTTATTATAATTTTGATACAGATGTCTGGAATCGTTCAAAATATTTGGGATTTACAATAGGGGATCAAAACATTGATGCCAGAAATGCGGTTGATATGAAGCGTATGGTTGAAATGGAGCCCGAAATGCAGGATCTGGAAGTGGTGGCATCGGTGACAATGTCGACAACGGATGCTGAATATCCAGGCAGTGGCAATATTGCATCCAAGGTGAAATACAAGCGTGCACGTAATATCGTTGGTACATTGGTTTTGCGCGATAAAATGACTGGCAAAATTTTGCCGGTTGCGCCATGCTGGTTGGGTGTCGAAGATTATTCCAAGATGTCTGTGGCGGCGTTTTATGGTGCAGATGGTTTGGTGTATAAATTGGCAAATAATGGGCAGTTGCGCCGTATGTTTATTTCCGAATTAGCCCGTCAGGTACAAAGATAAAAATACCCCGCCTAATGGCGGGATTTTATTTACGATAAATCTTGCCTTGGACTTTAAATGGGGGTATTATTGGACCGATGTTAAATTCAGGTAAGGAAGAAAGTATGTCTAATTTGATTGTTGATGGAAACTGGGCGGCGGCTGATATCGCGTACAGATGTGTTGATTTTGCGGCAATTTATCCAATCACCCCCAGCAGTACTATGGGCGAATTGGCCGATGAATGGTCGTTCCAACATAAAAAGAATATTTGGGGCGCAATCCCGCAGATTATTGAAATGCAATCAGAGGCCGGCGCCGCCGGTGCTATGCATGGCGCGTTGCAGATGGGGTCACTGGCCACGACGTTTACCGCGTCCCAGGGATTGTTACTGATGATTCCGAATATGTACAAAATAGCCGGTGAACAGACGCCGTTTGTTATGCATGTGGCGGCCCGCGCATTGGCAACGCACGCGTTATCTATCTTTGGCGACCATAGCGACGTTATGTCTGTACGATCAACAGGGTTTGCGATGCTGTCGTCGCATAATGTTCAACAGGCGCACGATATGGCGGCAATCGCGCACGCGGCAACTTTGCGGACTCGCGTACCGTTCTTGCATTTCTTTGATGGATTCCGAACCAGTCATGAAGAATCGCGTCTGACACGTATTGATGATGATGTGTTACGTAAAATGATTCCGGATTCGTTGGTGCTGGAAAATCGCTCTCGTGGTATGACACCGGACAAGCCAACTATTCGCGGTACAGCACAAAATCCAGACGTCTATTTCCAAGGACGCGAGGCGGCAAATCCGTTATACAATAAAACACCTGAAATTGTTCAGGAATGTATGGATGAATTTGGGGCGTTGACCGGGCGCAATTATAAATTGGTGGAATATGTTGGTGATGAAAATGCCGAGCACATAATTGTCGCAATGGGTAGTGCCGTTGATACTATCGAAGAAACATTGGCGCATTTACCAGCGAGACTGGGGCTGGTCAAGGTGCATTTGTATCGCCCGTTCCCGGTTGATGCGTTGCGGGGGGCATTGCCAAAATCGGTCAAGAATATCGCGGTCTTGGACCGTACAAAGGAACCGGGTGCGTTGGGCGAACCACTGTATTTAGATGTGAAATCTGTGGTGGGTGATGCGGCAAACGTCTTTGGTGGGCGTTATGGCCTGGGGTCCAAAGAATTTAAGCCACGTGATGTCAAGGCGATTTATGAAAATATGATGCGTGGCGAATTAAAACATAACTTTACCGTTGGAATTGATGACGATTTAACGGGCCTGTCATTAAAGACGGATCCGGCATTCTCGGTCGAAGATCCAAATTTCAAAACCGCCATATTATATGGTATCGGCAGTGATGGTACCGTCGGTGCGGTGAAAAATATCGTTAAAATTGTTGGGGAAAATTCTGATTTATATCCCCAGTCTTATGCGGTGTATGATTCTAAGAAATCCGGCGGACTGACCGCATCGCATATCAGGTTTTCAGATGCACCAATCAAAAGTCAATATTTGGTAGAGGCGGCAGATTTTATCAGTGTTTCAAACTTTATGATTGCACAGCGGTTTGATGTTTTTCGTGGGCTGCGCGCAGGTGGTACGGTGATGATTAACACATCAATGGCACCGGATGTGGCATTTGCAAACCTGCCACGCGAGGTCCAAGAACACCTGATGCGGATTCGTGCACGTGTGTTCTTCTTGGATGCGAATACGGCGGCGGCGGAATTGGGCCTGGGGAATCGTATAAACACGTTTATTATGCTGAATTTCTTTAATTTAACACATGTTATTGATCCGGCGGTTGCTGCACAAAGTGCCAAAGTTGCAATTGAAAAAACATACAAAAAGAAAGGTATGGAAATTGTAGAGGCAAACTGGGCCGCGGTGGACAAGGCCACAGAATACCTGCGTGAATATCAATTGCCGTCTTCGGTATCTGGGTTCGCGCCGGATTTTGTACCGGCAATGACACTGGATACACCGGCGGAAATTGCGGGCACGTTGGGCGAAATGGCGGCGCAACGTGGTGATGCTATACCTGTGTCACGGTTCCGGGTCGATGGTGAATTTGGTGGCGGGCAATATCCGGTTGGTACATCAAAATATGAAAAACGTGCCGTGTCGCCACGTGTCGCAACGGTTGATTTGGAAAAATGTATCCAGTGTGGCAAGTGCTCTATGCTTTGTCCGCATGCGGCAATTCGTATCAAGGTTATGACAGAAGAGCAGGCTGAACAAGCGCGCAGCGAGGGTATAATTGTTGTCCCGATGAAGACACCAGAGCTGGGGGTAAATATGTATTATACATTGAATATTTCGCCAGCAGATTGTACAGGGTGCAATGTGTGTGTGAAAAACTGTCCGGTTCATGCGTTGGCGATGGCGAATGCGACCGATGTTATGGAAAAAAATCAGATGGCCTTTAATGCGGCGGAAAAGTTGCCGGATATAGAACGTGAAAAATTAAACCTGAATATTCCAAAGCATGTTGAATTGTTACCGCATTACTTTGAATTTCCAGGGGCGTGTGCAGGATGTGGTGAAACACCGTATGTTAAGATGCTGGCCCATTTGTTTGGGGACAGAATGGTTGTTGCCAATGCGACGGGGTGTTCGTCTATTTATGGGGCGAATTTGCCGACAACCCCGTGGACCAAAGACCGTAATGGACGCGGGCCGGCGTGGTCTAATTCGTTATTTGAAGATAATGCGGAATATGGTTTGGGGATGCGGCTGGCATTGAATCAGAAACGTGAAAATCTGAAATCATTATTGTTCGAGGTTGGAATCGAAAATGTCGAAGAAATATTTGATGAAACCGACCCGGCCAAGCAGCGTGAGATAGAGGGGATTTTGCGTTCAAAACTGGCGAATGTATCTGGTGAACGTGCGCGCCTGGCGGAAAGTTTAATTGGCGAAATTGTTGACAAGTCTGTTTGGATTATTGGTGGTGACGGATGGGCGTATGATATCGGGTATGGTGGTGTTGATCATATCCTGCACAGTGGTGAAAATGTAAATATATTGGTTCTGGATACCGAGGGCTATTCGAACACCGGTGGTCAACAGTCGAAATCTACGCCATTTGGTGCCAGTATGAAGTTTGCTATTGGGGGCAAAGATCATGCCAAGAAAGATTTGGGATTGATTGCAATGATGTCGGGGGCATATGTTGCGCAGATTGCGATGGGCGTAAACCAGGCGCAGGCAATTCGCGCATTCCGCGAGGCTGAATCTTTTAAAGGTCCATCGATTATATTGGCATATGCGCCGTGTATTGCACATGGATTTGCACTGCAAAACGGTGTCGAGCATCAGATGCAGATGGTGCAAACGGGGGCGTGGCCGTTGTTCCGATTCGATCCGCGCCTGATTGCAGATGGACATAACCCGTTGACCATGGATTCGTCGGTTGATAATCCGTTGCCATTGGAAGAATTCTTGAAAACAGAATCCCGATTCGCGGCGGCACGTGCGGCAAATCCGCAATTTAACAAACTTGTTGATTTGGCCAAAGCGAATAATGCTTATAAAAGCGAACTGAAAAAGCATATCGCGGATTTTGCAATGATTAACAAGCCGTGTGTCAAAGAAAATGGAGAAGGATAATATGAAAGTGCAAAGGTCTTTTCGTACAATCGTGTCTGTGTTGATTGGTTGTGCTGCTTTGGTGGCGTGTACATTTCAGACCAAGCATCGCGGGTATGTTTTTCCGGAAAATCTGGATGCTCTTGTGGCGGATATAAAAACTACGGACCAATTACAGGAAAAAATTGGTGCCCCCCAAGTGAAAACAATTCACGGTGATACGGTCTGGATTTATTTCGGTGCCGACGAGAATTATCGTGGACCTTTGAAACAGACGTATACAAATGAAACTGTTTTGTTGGCTTGGGTCAAGGGGAAACATGTTGTAAAGACGGCGGTTTTACATGATGCGGATTTGCCCGATGTTGTTGTCGCAGACGGAGAAACCCAGATTCCGGCGGCAATTGAACTGAATGCAATCGAAGAACTATTTAATAATATTGGGCGATTCAGTCCGGCGGGATTGGGGCAATAAAATATCTATTTGTAATACATTGAAAAAAAGTGTAAAATGTTTGATATGAAGAGAATGTTTTTACTGTTTTTATGTTTTTTTGCTGTTGATGCGTTCGCGGCAGAGTTTACGTGTGGTCCGGGATATGTCTTGGCATCTCATAAAAAAATAGATGGACTGGATGCGGCCGAATGCCAGAAATTATGGTGTGTTGATTTGGAAACCGGTAAGTCGATGGGGCGGGGTGATTCACCAAACAGTGGCTACAAGGCGACATCTGTGGCATCTGAGTTAGAGGTTGGCGGAAAATCTGTGACATGTTGGGGTGAACGAAAATGGTGTGCGGGTCAGATGCCGGGGACATGGGATGCGGAACATGGAATCTATGTGCGTGGCACGTATAACCCGGAAAGTGCATATCAATCATATCAAAAAGGGTCTTGTTTTACATGGCGTTTGGAAGAACATAAATGTCCTGCTGGACAGACGGCATTTTTGGGGACGGATGGTGTTTGGGATTGTCGAGAAGAGACGAAAACCGTAGATCAGGTTCGTGGCTCTGCGATTCGACGGACCAGTGCACCACGTCGTATAATAAGATAAGTAAAAAAGCGCCCCGTTTTGGGGCTTTTTATTTATTTTTTTGTTTCAGTTATTTGTTTTTTGGCTTTTTTATGATATAATAAGCGGGACAGAGAGAATGGCAAAACTGATAAAGAGTGTAAATATGCCAAGTAAAAAGTTAGATTTTAAAGCCGGACAGTATGTTGTTTATCCAACCCAGGGTGTTGGAAAATTGGTGCGCGTAGAAGAGCAAACGATTGCCGATCAGAAGATAAAAATGATGGTTATTGATTTTGAACGCAATCATATGACATTGCGTGTTCCGCTGGAACGGGCAGAGATTTCGGGGTTGCGACCTTTGTCATCGACAAAACAAATGGATGAAGCCATCGCGTCCGCCAAAGGCAAGGCAGGTGCAAAACGTATGATTTGGGCACGTCGCGCCGCTCAGTACGAAGAAAATATTAATTCAGGCGATCCAATGAAATTGGCCGAGGTTGTACGTGATTTGCAACGTCGTAGTGCGGCGGATACAATGACGTTTTCCGCGCGCCAGCTGTATTTGCGTGCATTGGAACGTATGGCCCAGGAATTTGCTGCTTTGCATAAAATGGATTTAGATGCAGCGTCCGATAAGATTGAAGATATCTTGGGTATTCCAAAGGAAATCGACCTTAATGCTGTAGATGTTGATGACGAAGAGGAACCAGAAGAAGATAATTAAAAATCCCGCCATTTGGCGGGATTATTTTTTTGCGCCGATGAACAGGGCGTAAAACCATCCCACAATTGACCAACCAAATAACCATGAGCCCAGACGGACCAGATACATATCTTGTTTGCCTTTGTCGGTTTGGCGTGCAAACCATGCCGGGGCGCATACAATACCAATAAATATGGATGTTGCCACCATATATTTAATAATTAAAACAATTGTCGCTATGTTTATCATTGTTTGTTCCATAAAGAAATGGGGGATACGCTTTTTGCGTGTCCCCCATACACTTGTCGGTTTGATTATATACCATATTTTGCCGATTTGTCCAGTTCTTCTTCGATACGAATTAACTGGTTGTATTTTGCCATGCGGTCTGTGCGTGACATAGAGCCTGTTTTAATTTGGCCTGCATTTGTTGCCACCGCCAGATCTGCAATTGTGGTATCTTCGGTTTCGCCACTGCGATGAGAGATTACAACACCGTAATTGGCGTCCTGGGCCATTTTTATTGCACGCAATGTTTCGGTTAATGTTCCAATTTGGTTTACCTTTATCAATATGGCATTTGCGACACCGTTTTCAATGCCGCGTGCCAGACGTGCAGGATTTGTTACAAATAAATCATCGCCAACCAATTGACATTTGTTTCCAATGCGTTCGGTTAATGTGCGCCATGATGTCCAATCTTCTTCGGCCAGGGCGTCTTCGATTGAAATAATAGGATAATCATTAATCAGTGTTTCATAGAATGCAATCATTTCATCAGATGTTAATTTTTTTCCTTCGAAATGATATACGCCATCGCGATAAAATTCAGAAGATGCAACGTCCAGGCCAATAGAAATTTGTTCGCCTGGGGTATATCCTGCTGCGCGGATGGCGGTAACAATTTTTTCAAGTGCTTCGTTACAAGAATTAAGATTTGGGGCAAAACCTCCTTCGTCGCCGACATTAGTTGACATGCCATCTTGTTTTAAAATCTTTTTAAGGTTATGAAAAACCTCGGCGCCCATACGGATGGCTTCGAACTCGTCGTGTGCGCCATTTGGGATAATCATAAATTCTTGGGCGTCCAGGCCATTGTCTGCATGTGCTCCGCCGTTAATGATGTTCATCATTGGTCGTGGCAGGATGCACGGGTTCGGATTGCCGTATATATCAGCGATGTATTTATACAGTGGAATCTGTTTTTGCGCGGCTACCGCGTGGGCGATTGCCATCGAGACGGCTAATATTGCGTTTGCACCCAGTTTTTCTTTGTTTGCTGTTCCATCCAGTGCAAGCATTGCTTCGTCAATTGCGACTTGATTTGTTGCGTCCATACCAATAATTGCAGGAGCAATGATTTCGTTTACGTTTTTGACCGCCGTCAAGACGCCTTTACCCATATATGCATCGGTTCCGTCACGCAGTTCTAATGCCTCAAATGTGCCGGTTGATGCGCCAGATGGTACCGCCGCTCGACCACGTGCACCTCCCGACAGAACAATATCACATTCCACCGTCGGATTGCCGCGACTGTCCATAATCTGACGTGCGTGTACCATTTTAACTAAATACATATTTTTTTCTCCTTTATTATATGCAGTTTAATGTTGCCTTGATTTCTAGATTTGTGCAATAATATAATCATAAATATATGGGAAAAAGAAATAGAAAAATAATATGTTAAAGAAATTACTTGCTTTTATATGCGGTTTGGTGCCGGTTGGTGCGCTTGCTGCGATGGAAAATATACCGGTAACAGATGTGCCGAATGTTAATACAGCGACAGTGACAGTATCAGATGCCGAGATTAAGGCGGTACAGTCTGGTAATGCGTTGCAGATATATGGGACGAGTCTGACCGATGGAGAAGCTTTGAATACCACGGGGGATATGCGTGTGTTTGCAACGCCAATTCCGCAGCAGGTCGGTGGAACATTGTTTATTAGCGATGCGGTGTCTGATACGTTTTCTTTACAGGTTGATGGTGACGTTAATATTGGCGGTGCGTTAACGATTGCGGGTGGGCGTACGTTTAATATTTCAAATTATACGGATGATGTGACGTTTGACGCGTCTTTTGCGTCTATTAATAATACAGGTACGTTTAATGTAACGAATGTTGGTAATTTTGTTGTGGGAACAACAAATGCAGATAATGAATTTCTGCCGGGGGCAATTGATACATCGGGTGCGTTGTCGGTTATGGCTAATGATATTAATGTCGGGGCTGTTACGGTAGATACGGGTAGTCTTGTTGTGTTGAATGCAACAAATTCATTGAATATTGCACAGTTGAATAATGTTTATGATGGTTCTGCCCAAATTGATATTGATGCGACAAATATTCAAATTGGTAATATATCTAATGCGGGAGCGGGTAGTGCAGATATTAGTGTTTCTGGTAACATGAATGCAACGGGAAGTATTGAAAATTCTGGGGCATTGATGAAAATAAATGCGTCGGGTGCAGATATTGTTGTAGATGGCACTATGAAAAATGATGCGGGTCAGATGGTTGTTAATGCCGAATCATTGACGGTTAATGGTGGTGATGCGAATAATGCGTCGTTTGTAAATGGCGGACATTTAACAATTGATGTGGCGGGTGAAACAAACCTGGCAAATGGATTTAATCTGGTGGTGGATAGCGCTGATGACTGGGGCAATACGTTCTCGTTAACGACGGGAAGTTTGGTTCTGGGCGGAAATACAACGGCGTTCTTTGCAAATAATCTAAATGACTTTGATGTTGTTGTTAATAATTCCGCATTTTCAACGGGTGATGTTAGCAATGGTACAATGAACGCAAATGCGGATATGTATTTGGCAGCGAATGGGTTGACGGTTGGAAGTGTAAAAAATAATGCTGGAAATATGAAGCTAGAGGCGTTGGGGGCCGCAAATGATTTGGTTGCGTCGACGGTAACGGATGTGGTGGACGCAACGACAAATTTAATTGCCTCTGGCATGGTTAATGTTTCGGGCGATGTCGTTGCAAGTGGTGTAATGACATTACAAGGGCAACAGGTCAGCCTTGGTGGGATTGTTGGAAATGGTGGAACGTTGGATGTCCTGGCCACCAGTGGTACGACGGGTCTGGTGACGGTTAACGGTGATGTTACTGATGGAGAAGATCAGAATGTCGTCAGTGATATAAATATATCTGGCCGCCAGATAAATATTGTTGGAAATATTACAAATAATTATAGTGATTTGACAATTGATGGCTCTGATTTTCAGGGAAGTTCTATTAAACTTGGTGGCGTGAATATTGCTGGTGGTACTGCTTATTTGAATGGTTTGTTGGGGATCAATATTGCGCAGAGCACGGATGATGATAATGTTTTTGGTACAGGGACATTAAATGTTACCGGTGGTGTTTTAAATATTGGTACAGGTACGCATGGGCTTACAATTGCCGGGCCGGCTGATAATAACGGATATGTTATGAATGTGGTTGGTGATGTTGTGGCAAACGTCGCGCGGGCGACCTCTGG
>JAZLDI010000017.1:0-41390 GCA_045614665.1 Candidatus Enterousia sp. | reverse complement strand
TTTTATGTTCTTGGGACCCACCGGTGTAGGTAAGACCGAGGTTGCCAAGGCCCTGGCGGAATATCTGTTTAACGATGATACGGCGATGACCAGAATTGATATGAGTGAATATATGGAACCACATTCGGTCTCGCGATTGATTGGCAGTCCTCCGGGATATGTCGGATATGAACAGGGTGGGGTGTTGACTGAAAGTGTTCGTCGTCGCCCATACCAGGTTTTATTGTTCGATGAAATCGAAAAGGCAAATCCAGATGTATTTAATGTGTTTTTGCAGATTCTGGATGATGGTCGTTTAACCGATGGCCAGGGGCACGTTGTGAACTTTACCAACACCATCATTATTATGACCAGTAACCTGCCAGATATGGAGGCTGTAAAGCGCAATTTCCGTCCTGAATTTATAAATCGAATCGATGAAATTGTGTTCTTTAACCCGTTGGGTAAGGATGTAATGGCGGGGATTGTGAAGATTCAATTGCGTGGTCTGGAAAAGCGTTTAGCCGAACGCAGAATTGAATTGAACATCACGCCAAAGGCGATTAAGTGGTTGGGTGATAATGGATACGATGCCGTGTTTGGCGCGCGACCATTGAAACGCCTTATTACCACCGCGGTCGAGGACAAGGTTGCCGATTTAATCCTTAATGGCACAATCGGCGAAGGCGCAACTGTTTATGTAGATGTAAAGGGGCGCGAATTAACCGTTGGGTAAAAAATCAATATAATAAATTATCTAAAAGTAAATCCGGTGACTCATGTAGTGTTTGTGCACTACGCCACCGGATTTGTTTTTATCTAAATCATCCTATTTAATTTTTACCAAACCCAAGTGGGGATTATTTTTTCTTTTTGCTTTTTGGCTCAGTTTTGAACTGAATGTCGCGCAGGCGTTTATATTCCCCATCCAATGCGCATAATTCAGCATCCGTTCCCATTTCGACAATATGACCGTCTTTGATTACACAGATTATATCAGCGTCAAGGATGGTCGATAGACGATGAGCGATAACGAACGTGGTGCGACCCTGCATTAAGTCGTTCAGTGCGCTTTGAATTAGTTTTTCGCTTTGTGTATCCAGGGCAGATGTGGCCTCGTCCAATAACAAGATTGGGGCGTCTTTTAATATTGCGCGTGCAATAGCGACACGTTGTTTTTGGCCACCGGATAACAGGCCACCACGTTCGCCGACACATGTGTTATATCCGTCTGGAAATTCCATGATAAAATCGTGGGCGTTTGCAGCACGTGCGGCGGCCATAACCATTTCGTCCGTCGCGTTTTCATTGCCATATTTTATGTTGTCGGCAATTGTGCCGTTGAACAAGAATACGTCCTGGGAAACCTCGGATATATTCTTGCGCAGTGATTTAAGTGTGTATTTACGAATATCACGACGGTTAATTGTAATTTTACCGGATTGCGGTTCATAAAAACGTTCCAGCAAATTAAACATCGTTGTTTTGCCACCACCCGATGGACCAACCAGGGCGCATACTTTGCCGGCTGGTACGTTCAGGCTGATATCACGCAAAACCGGTTCGCCAGGATTGTATTCAAAAGATACATTATCGAATGCAACCGACATATTTTTTAACTTTAATTCAACCGCGTCTGGGGCGTCGACGATATCAGGTTTACTGTCCAGGAATGCGAACAATATTTCCGCCGCCAACAGGCCATGCTGTAACGTGTCGCCGGTGCCGGTGATACTTTTTGCGGGCTTGTATGCCGCCGTCAGTGCCAACAAGAATGCTGTAAAATCACCAGTTGTAATGGCGCCGCTGGAAATGAAATGCCCACCCATAATCATTGCAATGCACAGACCGATTGAAATCATAAATTCCATCAATGGCGATCGCAGGGCGTTTGCCTGGGTGCTTTTGTATGAATTGATAACAGAGTTGTTAAGGACGTGGGCGAAATTTTTAGCCTCGCGTTCTTCGTTGGCGAACGATTGAATTGTTTTAATACCGTGCAATGTTTGGTTTAATTGCTGAGTCACGTCGTTTGCGATTCCGAATGATTGGCGTGATAATTTGCGACGTTTGCGCATAATTATAACCATTGGAATCATTATTGCCGGGGTCAAAAATAATAACACGACACACATTTGGGGTGCATAGTAGAACATCAGTCCCAATGTCATCGCCAATGTTGCGATATTTTGAACTAGTTTTATAACCGTATTTGTCACCAGGCTTAATACCGCGCCCGATTGCACCGTGAAATAGTTCAAATTTTTACCAATTCCATCCCCATAGAAGCGCGCCAGGTTCATATGCGTCATATGGTTGTATATTTTTTTCTGTAAATTTGCATGCGCCAATAATCCCCCCTTGGACATAATAAGGGATTTTGCGTATGTAAACGCCCCCTTGGCACCGAATGCAATTATAACCTGGCCCCCCAGGAAGTATATCGCCGCCATACTTTTTTCGATAAATGCCTGGTCAACAACCTGTTGAACCAGGGTGATGGTATAAGCCTCGGCCCCGGCAGCCAGAATTGTGAACACAATACCCGCCGCCAGCCATTTTACATATGGGCGTCCGATTTCATTCCATACACGACCATAAAGGGACCATTTGATGCGACCGTTATCACGATCGCCTTTGATAAAAGATTTGATCTTTTCTATAAGTGATTTTTTCTTTGCCATAGTGATTCTATTATAGGTTGTGGGTAAAATTCTGTCCAGTGTTATTTAGAACGCTTCTTTCTGATGTGTTGACTTTGAATCAATTTAGTTATGGATATATAGTCTTTGTGCTGGTCAATAAAAGAATGTTTGCTGTTAGGAAATTCAACAAATTTGAACAGGTGGCCATTCGGTCCGTTTGATAATGTTTTGTGTACATTTTTTAACATTTCGACTGGGGATTTTCTGTCGCGGCCACCGCCAACAATTGTGACGGGAATGTTGTATTGTGACATTAAATCGGGGCGAAAATTAGATGTTTCCATATAATCGTAAAATTTTGGTAATATGGTTATATATCGTGTACCGTTATTTTGTGTAATGTCGTGTGGACTGACCAGGCCGATTGGTGTTGTGGCAAATTCTTCTTCGGTAATATTGGGGTGACAATGGCGAACCTTGTAAAACGATTTAATAAAATCATGCCATTGTGTTGTGCACCATGGGGCAAATAAAATTGCCGCCGAAACACGTGGTTTTTTGTTATCTTTTATTCGCTTGTTAAATATTTCAATTGCGCCGGTTGCGCCCGCAGAATGCCCAATAAGACAGGTCCATTGACCATGACACTGTTCTTCGATTAAGTCAATGCCCATATCCATTAGTTTAATAAATTCTGGGAACGTGTTGCGATTGGCCAATTCTTGGGTAACTTCTGGTTTAAAATCCCCCAGAAATGTTGTAATCGAATATACATTGAATTTTTTGGTTAGGGCCCAGTATGTAAGTGCTTTCATTAATGGTTCTATATCAGCATTGCTGGCCAGACCCGGTGCCAATATGATATTGCCATTTGGTTTTTTTTCGTTTTCTATAATGGGGCTGTAATGGGTAATATAACCGATGGTCGCATTCTCGGAACGCGAACTATATTCAAAGCGCCATTTAAAAGTTTTTTCTTTTAATTCAGGCAAAAGGTCGTAAAAATTTGCCGGAATTTGATATCTTGAATGCATAATATCACAATTCTAAGAGACAAAAAAATATTTGTCAATAAATAAAATGTAATTTTCTGTTGACATTTATTTAAATAATGTATAAAATTCGTTCGCTTTCATAAATGGAAGTGCAAAGTTTTGGGGTCATAGCTCAGTTGGTAGAGCACCTGCTTTGCAAGCAGGGGGTCGTCAGTTCGAGTCTGATTGGCTCCACCAAAACAAAAGGGAAGGGGGATGAAAATCCCCTTTTGTAATAAAAACAAATAAATGCGTTAAAGGGGGTGAATACATATGGTGAAAGTTCTGGTTCGCGATAACAACGTTGAACAGGCATTGCGCGTTGCAAAGCGTAAATCTCAGAAAGAGGGTCTGTACCGCGAAATGAAAGAACGTCAGCGTTATGAAAAACCAACAACAAAACGCAAACGTTTAAAAGAAGAAGCCGTTCGCAACGAAAAGAAACGTCAATCGAAACAGCGTATGGTTTTCGGATTCTAAGATTAAAATCCCGCAACTGCGGGATTTTTTTGTATCTTTTCGTATTACTTTATAATAAAAATCCCGCAATTGCGGGATTTTTATTTCGATTACAGAAAAATTATTCTGCGTCGGCAACTGGTGCTTCGGCTGTTTCTTCTGTTGCAACCTCGGCTGCTGGGGCTTCTTCTTCGACTTCTTCAACCTTTTTAGTGCCGAATGTCAAAGTTTTACCCGCAACCAATGCATCGATTTCGTCCTGGGTCTGGGCTACATAGACCTTTACTGGAACGATAACGTCTGCGTGCAATGCGATTTTTGTATCGAATGCACCCACAGATTTAATTGGTGCACCCAACATAACCTGGGCTGATTCAACGGAAACACCCGCAACTTCTTTCAACATACGTGCAATGTCGCGTGTTGATACAGAACCATATAATTGACCAGTGTCACCAGCCTGGCGAATCATGTGCAGTTTTGCATTTTTAACTGCATCAATATTTGCTTCGGCTGATTTTTTCGCCGCTTCTTGGCGTGCGGTCAATTCTGCCTTTTTCGCTTCGAACAGGGCAACGTTTTCACGTGTGAAACGCATTGCTTTGCCGTTTGGTAACAGATAGTTACGTGCGAAACCTGTTTTAACTTCGACTGTGTCGCCGATGTTACCCAGTTTGTTAATTTTTTCTGTCAAGATAACTTTCATAATCTGTCCTTATTGTTTTTATAAGTTAGGGATTAACCCAAATTGTTGCGAACGAACGGCATCAAGCCCAAATGACGTGCACGTTTGATGGCGGTTGCCAATGCGCGCTGATCTTTCTGGGAAACACCGCTGATGCGTGATGGCACGATTTTACCACGTTCGGTGATATAATGTGACAATGTTTTGATATCTTTGTAATCGATAACCTTGCCCTTTAATGGGTTAGATTTTTTACGATAAATTGCTGCACGGACTGCCATTATTCTGCCTCCTCTGTGTTCTTTTTCATCATAATAGAAGGTGTTGATGACAATTCGTCAACACGTACATTCAAGAAACGGATAACGTCTTCGTCAATGCGGGAACGACGTTCCAATTCTGTGATTTGTGCGCCATCTAATTCGATGTTCAACAAAACATAGTGTGCTTTGCGATTTTTACGAATGATATAGGCCAAGTTTTTCAAACCCCAGAATTCTGTGGATTTAACATCACCGCCCAATTCCTTGATGATTTCGGTAAATTTTGCCGCTTTTTCTTTAACCTGCGACTCGGTCAGGTCCTGGCGGAAAACCAAGACGCTTTCGTAGTAAGCCATTTTTATTTCCTATGGTTAATATAGCCGGCAACACCATTGTCACCAGCAGGAACGCCACCAATTATGAACATTTTTTGACAAAAATCAAGTGTTTTTTACAGTTCTTATTTTCCCCATACTGGGGCAATGACATATTCGGCGACCAATGGCACAGACAGTTTTGTCACATTTTCCATTGCAAATTTTATCTGGTGTGCAAATTCGTTTGCGCGCGCGGCGTCGCATTCAAATACGATTTCATCATGAACCTGCATAATCATACGGATTGTATCGGCATTTGGTACAATTATATTCTTATCAATTTCAACCATTATGCGCCGCATCAGGTCGGCCTCATACCCCTGGATTGGGGCGTTAACCGCCGCACGCATCGCATATGCCCGCATGCGGGGGTTGTGGGCCTCTGGTAATTCTATGCGTCGGCCCCACGGGGTGTAAACACACGCGTTTTCGGTTGCAAATTTCTTGGTCGCGTCAATGTATTCGCGAATTTCCGGCAGGCCCGCCATATATGAGTCAATAATATTCTTGGCATCCATTCGTGACGTGCCCAATTGTCCCGCCAGGCCAAATGACGATATTCCATAAATGATTGAAAAGTTTACTGTTTTTGCCGCGCGTCTAAGTTCACGTGGCACGGGGGCATCATTTGCAATGCCAAATATTTTGCGGGCGGTTTGTTCGTGAATATCAGTACCGCTGTTAAAGGTGTCGCGGAACGTTGTCACATTTGCCACATCCGCCAACAGACGTAATTGAATTTGTGAATAATCAACCGATATCAGTGTGCGGCCCGCGGGTGCAACGAAACATTTTCTGATTTCTTCGCCCAATGTTGTTTTAATCGGAATGTTTTGCAGGTTCGGGTCACGACTGGACAGACGGCCTGTGTTCGTACTGGTCTGTAAATAGGTCGTATGAATACGGCCATCAGATGCAATTTGTCGCGGCAATGCGTCTGCGTATGTTCCGGCAAGTTTTGCGATTGAGCGCCAATTTAGTATTTTTTCAATGATTGGATGTGCATCAATCAATTCGTTCAAAGAATCGGCATCCGTGGAACGCTTTTTATTCGCTGGTAATCCCAATTCATCAAACAATATTACGGCTAACTGCTTGGGACTGGCGATATTAAATTCGTGCCCGGACATTTCCCATATTTCAGATTGCAGTTGTGTTAACTGTTCGTGGAATACGGTGGACAGTTGCTGTAACTTTGTCCGGTCGGCCATAACACCGTTGCGTTCCATCTTTAATAAAACCGGCATCAAGGGTAAATCACAGGTCCCGTATAATTCGCGTAATTTTTCATTTGCATCCAATTGTGGGCGCATATGATTATACAGCGCCATTGTTATTGCGGCATCTTCGGCGGCGTATGGGGTGGCGACGTCCACCGGCAATAATTCAAAATGCATATCTGTGTCGCGCGTTTTTGGTGCAAACAAAGATGCGAATGTTATATTCTCGTGATTCAGGTATTTTAGTGCTAATTCATCCATGCTGTGCCCATGCAATGTGCCGTGCAAGATATAAGACAACAACATAGTATCATCAAACGGGCGTATTTGTGTAGTGTCCCAACCTTCGTTTTCCATAATATGAAAATCGTATTTAAGGTTATGTCCAATCTTTATAATATTTGGATTTGTAAATATTGGCCACAGTTTTGTATAAACCATATCAATTGGTAATTGATCTGGAGCAGGCCTGTCACCACCAAACAAATCATTGGTGGGTGTGCGATGACGGATTGGAATATATGCACCGTGCGTGTCATCCGCGGCCAGGCAGATTCCGACAATTTTATCCGTCATTGCGTTCAGTCCCGTTGTTTCGGTATCGACTGCTATTTTATTTGTGATGTGGTTTAAAAACTTATCTAACCCATCAACTGTTGTTATTGTTTCATATGTGATTTCGCGTCGTTGTGGCTTTTGGGTAATGGGTGCGTTTTCCGGCATGTCGCATTGGGATGCGGCATACGAAAATATATCGGTTGTGGATGCTGGTTTATATTTTTCGATTGGGAATAATTTTTCGATTTTTACCGCCAATGAATTACTTTCGATTTTGTTTCTTACAAAATCCAGTGCGCCGGGCGTGTTAAATACAAATGGCTTAATTATCAAATCAGTCAATTCAACATCTGTCTTTAACGTGACCAATTGGCGTGAAATGTACGCCATTTCGCGATTGTCGCGCAATAAGCCCCGGATACGCTCGTTCTTTACGTCATCCAAATTCGCATAAAGGGTATCCAGGTTGCCAAATTGGTTAATTAGTTCGGCGGCTTTTTTTGGTCCAATCCCGGGGACGCCCGGAACGTTATCAGACGAATCCCCCATAAGAGCCTGAACATCAATGACCAGGTTCGGGGATACGCCAAACTTTTCCAGAACCTGAGTTTCATGTATTTCAATATTCTTCATCCCGTCATAAAGAAATACACAATCAGACACCAATTGCATTAAGTCCTTGTCGCTGGTGATTATTCGGGTGGCGCGGGGGGCATCGCAGTTTTGTCGCGCCAGTGTGGCGATTACATCGTCGGCTTCGACCCCGGGGATACACAAGACCGGCATACCCAATGCAGATAACCCTTCGCGTATTAAATATGACTGTGATATTAGGTCCGCTGGTGTTTCGGTTCTGTTTGCCTTGTATTCGGGGTAAATATCTTGGCGAAACGTGATGCGAGATGCGTCAAATATGCATACGAATTTATCGTCTGGTTTTGCAGTGGATAAAATTGGTAAAATCATATTTAGAAATCCGTATACCGCGCCGGTTGGTGTGCCGTCACCACGGGTCAGGCGACTATGCACTCCGTAATAGGCACGAAACAACAGCGAATTTCCATCAATCAGCGTCAGCATTATTTACCCCGATAGCTATGCTTAGAATATATAGCGTAATTTTACGCGCGCGTCATAGTGCATAATGTCAACCATTTCATTGGCTATTTCATACACGTTATTAGCGTAAAGTACGCGACCCTCAATATCAAATTTGACGGGAACAACCGGTAAATCCAGTGTCAGACCAATCATCCCTTGATATGTGATGGAATTGTCCATTGTAATGGACGAGCCCACGGATGGCTCGTATTTTGAATCAAATGTAGTTCCCAGGCCCGCACCAAAATAGGGCTTTAAAATCGGGGTTGGAATTTTAAAGTATGCATTCACCATTCCCAGGTTCATCGTCGTATCGTGTCCGTTCAGGTAATTATATTCGGCCTCAATTCGAAACAGGGGGATGTCCAATCCAAATACTGCGCCATAACTTTGTGCGCTTTGTTCAAGATAATCGTTGTCTATGAATTTAGCCGATGCGCCAACACCCGCGGTTGCGCCGGCATATATATCAAATAATAAATTTGCATTTGCCGTGCCACACGATAATATAATTGCGGTGGTGGTTAAAAAAGCGATGGAATTTAATTTCATTTTTGACTCCTTTCTGTGATATCATAATAAAAAAAGAGTGATTGATATGCAAGAAAATAAGCCGATGCTGGTTGTTGGACTGGGCAATCCCGGGGCGGAATATGTGACCACGCGTCATAATGTTGGTTTTATGGCGGTGGATGCGTTGGCTGGGATGGATGCCACATGGAAAAAAGAAAAAAGTGCCCTGACATTTACGACGACAGTTGGTGGGCGCCGGGTCATTTTTGTAAAGCCACAAACATATATGAATAACAGCGGTGCGGCGGTTCTGGCACTGATGACGTTTTACAAGGTGCCGTTGGAAAATATTATCGTTATTCATGATGATATGGACTTAAAGATTGGCGATGTACGCGAAAAAATTGGTGGGGGCAGTGCCGGTCACAATGGTATAAAATCTATTGATGCAAATGTTGGGCGTGATTATAAACGTGTACGGATTGGAATTGGTCATCCGCGTGATTTTGATTTGCCGATGGATCCGGCGGATTGGGTCTTGGGGCGGTTTGGCACGGTACAGATTGCCGCAATAAATAATGCAATTGGTAGTATAAAGTTATTTTAATTTATTTTAAAACAAATCCCGCAAATTGCGGGATTTATTCGTATGTTATCATAAAGTGATCTGTTCCTTGGGTATAGTTTTCTGCACAATTTCCATTGCCGGCGGTTCTTACCCAAGACCAGGTTTCTGTTTCGGTATCATAACTCAATTTACATGATGTATTTCCGTTGTTTGTTAAATACGATAATACCGGTGATGCAACAGTGTTTTCTGGCCCATAATACATACCGTCATTTGTTATGATCAGATAGCGACCGGTACATGTCAGTGTATCACCAGATGGGAAGTTGCTTGGTTTTGCGCCCGTTTGTGTGTCGTTCATTTTGCCCAAACAAATTAGCATATTTATATCATCGGCATAATATGTCGTGTCGGCTGGTTCGAATGTTAGTATATATTCTATGGCACTGTCTTTTGGTACGCAGATTTGTTTTGTTGTTGTGACTGGTACACCGTTCGGATAGTATCCAACGTCTGCGGCATAGTTTAATGTCTCGATCTTACCTGTGTCAAAGTTACAACAATTGCCCCATTCGTCCTGTTGGTTGCCATTAATACAGCAATTGGTTTCGTTGCCAGGTGTGTTGATGCGGCTTTCTAGCTTGCATTGTAAGTTATCGTTTCCAAAATCTGAATATGCATAACATATACCGTTTTCACCCTGACGATAGCCGGGACCGCATGTTGTATCACGACAGGAATCCGAAATTGTTTCGGTGCCTGTATTTAATGCAAACCAATACAGCAATGTTGTTTCATCTTCATTTGTGGGTTTAATAATCATATTGTGGGCGGTCACATCGGGCAGTGGTGTGGTTGGATTCAATTCACAGTGTCCCCAAATGCGTTCTGCAATACGGCACGTTTTACATTCTATTGATTGGTCAGAGCCGTTTTTGCATTTACCTTTGCCCTTACAAATGTCATACACACAACGCATCATTTCATTTTTTATAACGGAATCACCGTTTTCAGTTGTTGTGTTGGATATCATACATTGATTGAGTTGATATCCACTTCCTCTTACACTGTCGGCTATGGCGGGGTATTCTTTCCCGTTATACCAACCATCATATAATTGGCTGTAAAATGAATAAGCCGGTGTTTTGGTGGATTTGGTCGGTATTATCTTGCGGTCAGCCAGTTGTTTTGTGATTCTTTCAATCGAATCGGCGCCGGCACTGGCGACACAGTCCAGCACCTCGTTCCAACAGGATGTGCCATTAATAATTGCCTTGCGGTTGATGGATGTTTCAATGTTTTCACACAGACCAAAGTTTCCAGATATAGACTTGCATGCCTGGATGATACAGGCACGTCCAACCTCGCGACAGGTTTTGACGATTGTATCGTATGTTGTGTCGGTTGCGATTTCTGTCATACCACCCGCCCAGCTTGTTTCACCGTCGCCGGTTGTTTCCATTAACGCGGTACAGGCGTTTTTCACATCGGCACACATTTCATTTACGGTTTTATCGGCCAGAACACCAAATGTTGACAGGGCGCGTGCATCAAAATCCGTTAATGATTTTGCCGTGTCTGATAAACACTGCGCGGTCAGTGTGGTACAGGACTGACGAACCTGTTCCAGTTTGGCATCCTGGGCCAGTTTGATTTGTGCCAGGGCATCTTCGATGAAATCGTTCCAGACCATATCCGAAATATTTTGGCAGTGTTCCATTGCCGGTTCCAGAAATTTCTTTTTTGATTGCAGGTGCTGAACAAAAGCCTCATTTCCCGGCATATTTGTCCAGGTGTTGTTTGCCGTCGGACGAGTAATAAGCGTGCTAAGGTTCGCCAGATTTACGGTCAAGAATGCTTCGCCCGTGGATGGGTCAATGTATTGGCCCGTCATATCCAAGCATTTTGTCAGGTCTTCGCCGCAAACCGTCGTATTGCTTAACATATCAAGCATTTTGCGTTTGCAGGTTAAAATATCATCAGAATTTTTGTCTTGGTACGTTTCAAGTCGCGACATATCCAACAGGGCGCTGTTTTCCAGGATCTTGGCGCGGGCGGTATCAGTTTGGGTTTGGTATGATTTTTTGACCGTGTTACAGTCTTGTTCAATCATCATTTGATATCCGCTTTCGGCGATTGACAGTTGTTCGGGGGTGCAAACCTCGGCCGCCATTTCACGACATACCGGCAGGGCCGCCCCATAAAGCGCCGTTCCTGTTTTAAGTGTCGTTGATGCCCCCATTAAACTGTCGACGTTGTCAAATGCGGCATCTTCGTTCAGAGACAGCGATATTGCGGTCAGGTTTCTGTCAAACGAATCGTCATCAAATTTGGTGTTTAATTTCTTGGTGATTTCATCCAGTAATTTTTTTGATTCGGATGTGTCTTTCTGGTTAAAGGCCAGTTCCCCTTCGGTCGCGACGTTCAAGGCGGCGGCATCTTCGGCATCCATACTAACCGTCAGCAGACGTTGCGAAAAATCCAACATTTTTTCTTCGGCGTTTTCCAGTTGCTTTTTCACACTGTCAAATTCGTGCAGGCGTGACGAGCATGCGCAACGTTTTAATTGGCTGTCCTTGTTCGCACAGAATTCGTCCATACAGTTGTAATAAACCGTACGACATTCCCGGGCGTTGGAATTCATAACTGCGTCACGCAGGTTTTCCGTCGTGTGTGTGGCGTCTGTGGCACTGCGCGCGACGGATGTACGGCGAATCGCATTTCTGGATGAAAGGGGGGTGTTACGATTCGTATTTTGTGTACGCGTGGCGGCGCGCGATGGTGTTGTTACCCGAGTTGCAGTTGGGGTGGCGGTGCGATCAATGGAGGTGCGCGATGCGGTATTTGCTGCGGTGCGCGCAGAAATCTGTTTCGTTGCTGGGGTGACTGATGTGCGTGATGCGTTTGAAACAGTTGCGTTTGCACGTGGTGTTGTCGCGCGTTCTCGTAAAGTTTGTGTCTGTTTAGCGGTTGCGTTTGTTATGCGTGTAATTGCGTTACCAGTGGTCGAAATATCTGGTGTTTCGGATTTTTTTCGTGTGGATGTAATTGTATTCGTTTCACCACGACGCGTAGCGGCGCGTACTGCGTCATCAGAATCCGTGGCCCACACGTCGCCAAACCCAAGCAACGCAAGGCATACGGCAAAAAATACCTTAGTTCCCTTCATCCTTATGTGTGATAGTGTAGCAAATTTAAGAATTTTGGGGCAAGCGAAATATGTGTTAATTTACAGGATTTTTGTATGAATTTGGTGCGGCTAGGGGGAATCGAACCCCCAAGGATTTTATCCACAGCATCCTTAGTGCTGCGCGTCTACCAATTCCGCCATAGCCGCAGTTGGTTGTATTATTTTTGCAATAACAGATTTTTTTTTCAACCTTTTTATGATATAATTTTTTTGATATAAATGTCTTATGGAAAGGGGCTATAAATGAAAACATTATCTAAATTTTTATGTGGTGCATCATTGTTGGTGCTGGGGCCGGTTGCGGCAAATGCGGCGGGGACATATTATACCGGTGGGTACCAATCGCCCCAGACCGCACGATATCAATCGTCTGCGTTTTCAAATAATGCCGCGGCGCGCGGTACGTCGGGTGTGTCGGCTTATAATCAGGCGCGATATAATGCGGCGGGCTATAACACTTCATATGCCAATCGTTATGCGCAAAATGTACGCACAAATGCGAACGTGCGTTCACAATCGGTACAGCCCCAGGTGGTGTCCAGTGAAAAAGGATTTCATATTGATGCGGGATTGTCTTACAAAACGGGAATGTGGCAATTTGAAATGAATAATGCGGGGTCTAAATTACATTATGACAACCTGGTGTGGGGTGTATTTGATGTAAACGCCGGTTATGATTTTAATGTTGGTAATACAAAGTTGACCGTTGATGCGGGATTGGAATACGGAATGCAGTTGGGTGAATCCACGATGATTGATGACGATATTACCAATGGCGGATCGTTAATCGGATATTGGGACGGGTACGAGGAATATTCACGAGCGTTGGCAATCGGTACCAGTAAAGATGGCGATATGTTGGGGCTGCGTGCGGGAATTGGGTTAAAAGATTTCTTTACGTGGGGACGTGTAAAAATTACACCGTCAATCGGTTGGCGTCACCTGAATTATAAATTAGATACGTCAAACAACTATGCGTTGAATATAGATACAATTGGTGGTACGAATTCGTGTGTTTCGGAAGGTAATTTGACAGAATGTTTGCCGTCTTTGAAGTTTTTGAAGATTGTGGAAGTTGATGTTGTTAAACCGGATGGTACAACAGAAAAGATAAATTTTCTTGAGTATACAGGTGGGGCTGTTTTTGATGAAAATGGTTTTGTCCCATTGAATCAAGCAAATGGTGGAACTTTGATTGATACGTTAGGGACATTTTATGCTAATATGTCGGATGTCAGTCATTCGTACGATGTAACGTGGACGGGGCCATATTTGGCGATGGATATGTTATATGATATCAATACAAATAATTCGGTGACGGCGCGGGTTGAATTGGGACTGCCGATGTATGATGTGACCGCCGATCAACCATATCGTATGGATTGGCAACATCCAAAGTCGATCGAAGATAAAGGGGATTTTGGTTCGGCAATACACTTTGGTATCGGGGCAAATTGGCGCACGGCCATTACGGATGCGGTATCGCTGTCGTTGGGTGTAACGTACGATTATTATAATGTCAGTGGTGCGGATGCAACGACATATCTTGATGCTACATATTGGGAAAGTGTATATAGAATGATTTTAGATTCATATATAGGAGACAATCGTTTTTATTTTTATAATGATGAGGAAAAAGCGATAGATGCAATGTTAAACGGATTCAAAGGACCACTGTTTGATTTGAATGGTGATCCAACCGGTGAAACGGGAATGTATGCACCGGACCCAGATGCGGTTTATATCAACCAGGTTCGTGCCAACGGTTGGAAAGATACGGTCAAGGATGAAATTGATTCTTTTTTCCGCTCGTTGGGTGTGCGTGTGGGCTTGAATATTAAATTCTAGGGTGGTATGATTGACGCTATGAAAAGAATTTTAGGTATCTTGTCTTTATTTGTGATGTCCGTGGCGGGTGCCGCGGATTTGCGCGGCAATGTGTCCCTGAATATTACCAGTGATACCGCCGCGGCCGCGAAAAATATCGCAATGGCAGAGGCGCGCCGTCAAATTGTTACAGATGTTTTGGGACAATATTCAGACAAAGATGCGTTGAATTTGGTCTTGGGCGAGGTGGATGATAATGCGCTGAATGCCCTGATTGCGTCGACCGAAATTGATGACGAACAGGCGTCCCCCACAACTTATTCGGCAAATATTTCTATGACGCTGGATGCGGATGCGGTGCGGACGTGGTTGGCGGAAAAAGGTGTGCAAAATTGGTTGCCGGATGCGGATAATATCAATCGATTTGTCGTGTGGGCGGAATTGTCATCGCCGATTGTAAATTGGGTGGAATTAAATGATATTGTGCGTCGCGAAAATGTGGATCTGGCAATAAAAAGTATTAACGGTAATCGCGTAATGATTGATTTGCCAATGTCGTCGCGTGGCACGTTTACGATTGCCATACGCGAAAGTGGGTGGCATTATGCCAATATGGATGGCGCGTTGCGCATTTGGAAATAGTTAATTTTTGGGGGTGTTATTTTGAAAAGGGTATCGATTGTTTTGTTGGGGCTTTGTTTGCCGTGTATGGCGTTCGCAGATGATTCCAAGTCGTCTGAATTGGTGTTGTCTGTGCGGCGCATTGGCCTGGAATTATCTCAGACGACGGTTCGAAATTCATTGGAATACAAGGATTCACCAATTTCGGCGCTAAGTGCCGACAGCCAGGAATTTATCAAAGGGGTGTTTGATACCGCCCTGGAATACAAGAAAAATCGGTTCCAGTGGGATAATGCACTGTTTATGGAATATGGTGAAACCAAACTGAAACCGGCCGAGGGTGATGTTACAGCCAGTGAAAATGCCGATGATATTTTGCTGTCCAGTAATTTGGAATATGAATGTTGGGAATTTGGCGGGTTTAAATTTGGTCCAATGGTACGTGCGGCGTATGATACGGAATTTGTGGCATCTGGCGACGCACCACGTCAGAATGTTGTGCGTGGAAATGCCGGTTTGTCTTTGTTTGGTAATACGGTATTAAAAAGTTTCTATTTAACCGGTGTGTATGAATATGATTTTACGTATTCAAATGAAAAAACATCAAAATTGGCGGCGGAACTGGGGTGGCGCTTGGAATACCAAATTCGTGAGGGTGTGAAAATGTCGTCAAATGGATACTATCGTGAATATCTTAGTTACTCAGATTATGTGCCAATGGATTTAGAACGTGATTTAAGTGCGGTTGCACGTTTGGATACGAATTTGTGGGGTGATTTAACGTTGGGGCCATATGTGCAATATCGCCGTGCGCGTGCCCGTGGTGTCGACGTATACGGCAGTAATTTAATTATTGGTATATCGTTTAATTATATAACCAAGTTTGGGTTGCTGTGATAAAAATCCCCGGACGTCGGGGTTTTTTATTGAAAATTTTAGATGTTTTGATATACTGCAGTCTAATATGGGGTGATAAAAATGCAAAATGAATTATTGGCTGAATTACAGGCACGTGGATTTATAAATCAGACATCCAATATGGATGGTTTGAATGATGCGTTAAACGCGGGAAAAATTACAGCATATTTGGGTTCTGATCCAACGGCGGATTCGTTGCACGTTGGGCATTTGGTGCCGGTAATGATGATGCGGTGGTTGCAAAAATATGGTCATAAGCCAATTGCGTTGGTTGGTGGGGCGACGGGGCGTATCGGTGATCCGTCGGGACGTGATTCTGGGCGACCAATGATGACCGAAGAGGTTTTGGCAAAAAATGTTGCCGGGCTGAAAAAATCTTTTTCCAAGTTCTTTAAATTTGGCGATGGCGCATCAGATGCGCTGATGGTTGATAATTATGATTGGATGAAAAATTACAGCCATATGGATTTTTTACGTGATTTTGGGACCGATTTTACGGTGCCACGTATGTTGTCTATGGATTCGGTAAAGCGTCGCTTGGATAATGGTATGACGTTCTTGGAATTTAATTATATGACGTTCCAGGCGGTGGATTTTTTAACGCTTTATCGTGAACATAATTGTATTTTGCAGACCTGTGGGGCGGACCAATGGGGTAACGCCATTATGGGTATCGAATTGATACGTAAAAAGTTGGGCAAAGAGGCATTTGTTTTGTCGACCGCATTGATTACGGATTCTAATGGAAATAAAATTGGTAAGTCTGCGGGAAATGCCGTTTGGGTGAACGAAGACAAAACGTCGCCATATGAATATTATCAGTATTTCCGCAATACACCGGATGATTTGGTGGAAAAATTCCTTAAAATCTTTACGGAAATTCCGTTGGATGAAATTGCACGATTGGCACAGTTGCAAGGGGCGGAACTAAACGCAGCCAAGAAGGTGCTAGCATTTGCTGCGACTGAAATTGCCCATGGGCATGACGCGGCGCGCGCCGCAGAAGAGGCCGCCAATGCCCTGTTCGGGGGCGGTGCAAGTATGGAAAATGTACCATGTGTTGAAATTGAACCCAGGGCCGAAGAAATTGACTTGTTAGAATTGATTGCAGAGGTCGGCCTGGTCGAATCAAAGTCTGAGGGCCGTCGTTTGATTCAACAAGGGGGATTAAAATTAGATGGGCAAAAAGCAAATGGTACCGAACGCTTTGAATTGGGACACCAACCGTTTGATATCCTGTTACAAAAAGGAAAAAAAGTCTTTTTAAGAGTTGTTAAAAAATAATGAAGAAAGTAATCGCAATATTTTCTTTGTTATCTGTGGTGGCGGTACCCGCATTCGGGGCCAGTGAATTGTCCAAAATAAACGCCCAAATAAAGCAGACAGAACAACAGAATAAAAAATTAGAAGAGCGCGTAAAGACATCGGAACGTGATGTTGCCAAAACCAAGAAAGATTTGGTGCGTGTTGCAGATCGGGTAAGTTCACTTGAAGAGCAGCGCAGTGCAATGGCAAAAAAAATCGAGGATTTGGATCGTCAACGTGATAAAATCTCGGCTGAGATGGATAAAAACCGGGAACGAATTGCCGATGCTGCGGCGGGTGTTTTGTTTGTTGCATCGCACCCCAGTTTTGACAGTGTCGATATGCAGTCTTATGTGCTGACTTCGGCGGTGTTGTCGGGGGCGGCAAATCGGTTCGAAGACGAGATTGAAAAAGCAAATCAGCAAATAGCAGAGCTTGAAAGAATTCGTAATGCGCGTGCGGTCGAAAAAGAAAAATTGGACAGAACTGCTAAAAAATATGGCAAAGAAAAAAATCAGTTGGATAAATTGCTTAAAACACGCAGTGCCCAGAACGAGAAGTTGAAAAATGAACATTCGGCCCTGCAAAAGAAATTGCGCGAATTGTCGGCGCGTGCAAAAAGTATTTCTGAATTGTCGGCCGGCGTGGGAAGTTCCGAGATGTCATCAGATGCACGTTTTTCCAGACGGAAATTGAATTTGCCCGTGCGTGGGCGCGTAGTTGTTCGCTTTGGCGAGAAGACGGCGTTGGGCCTGGTGTCGGATGGGTGGCGTGTACGCACGCGTGGCGATGCGTTGGTTATGGCGCCGGCTGATGGTGTTGTAAAATTTGCGGACAGTTTCCGTGGATTTGGGCGTGTTGTGATTATGTCACATAAGAATGGGTATAATACGGTTATGACAAATCTGGGGGATATTGCCGTTATGCTGGAACAAGAGGTTTTGGCCGGTGAACCGATTGGTCGTATGAATCCGGACAAGCCCGAAATGTATCTTGAGGTGCGACGTGGTAACAAGGCTGTTGACCCCGCACGTTTGTTCAAGGAAGAATAAAAATCCGTTAATTAAATTTCAAATACTTTATCACGGGATGTGGTACCACGGATTAACTTTATACTGGTTTTTGGAACCCCATAATGTGCTGCCAGCATTTTTATCACGTCCGCTGTTGCTTTGCCATCGGTTGGCGCTGTTGTTGTATGTACACGCACGATACCATCGGGCTGAATTTCAACCCGATTAAGTTTTGCGCGCGGAATAACGCGAACGGTAATTTTCATTATTTAAACTCCGCAGTCAATTGCTCGTGAAACTCAGGTCTGCGTTCGCCCGCAACCAGGTGCAGATGAAAATGAAATACACTTTGTTTTATAAATGGTGCGTTTGCGCCCGCATTGGCAACGCAATTAAATTCGCATTCGATTCCCAATTTTTCCGCAGTTTTGTTAAAGCAATTCCAAAAACCAATAATTTCATCGTTGGTTGCGTTTTTCGAGAAGTCTAAAATATTTTTATATTCACCCTTTGGAATAACCAATACGTGTGTTGAAAACATTGGATTCACATCATAGAAAGATAACGCATGTTCGTTTTCATAAACCTTACTTGCGGGAATTTCACCGCGGATTATTTTTGCAAATACATTGTTTTTGTCATACATATTTTTATTCCCCTTGTTTTTCATATTCAGCATATTAAAATGCATACTTGAAATCAACAAATTTTAGACTATATAAGTCATACAGGTTTAATTGAAGGAGATGTTATATGTTTAAACCATTACACAATTATGTTCTGCTGGAAAGAATAGAAGAGGAAACAAAAACCGCCGGCGGAATTATTATCCCAGACAATGCCCAGGAAAAACCATCACGTGGCCATGTTATTGCGGTGGGCCCCGGTGCGTATGCGGGCGATGACTTAATCCCAATGACCGTAAAAGTCGGTGATGTCGTTTTGTTTGCAAAATGGGCGTCGTCTGTGAACGAGGTTAAAATTGACGGTCGTGATTATGTATTAATCAAAGAATCAGATATTTTGGGAATCATGGAATAATTACAAAGGAATCATAAATGGCAAAAGAAATTATTTTTGATACAGATAAAATGGCGGCGGGCGTTGATAAATTGGCTAATGCCGTAAAAATTACTATGGGACCCAAGGGGCGTACGGTTGTAATTGAAAAATCTTATGGTGCACCGGTTGCGACCAAGGACGGTGTGACGGTTGCCAAGGCGGTATCACTGAAAGATCCAACCGAAAATGTTGGTGCGCGTATGGTTCAAGAAGTTGCCAAGAAAGCCGGGGACGATGCCGGCGATGGCACAACAACGGCAACGGTTCTGGCCCAGAAATTGATTCGCGAGGGGCGTCGCGTTATTGCCGCTGGTATGAATCCAATGGATGTAAAGCGTGGTATTGATATGGCGGCGGGCGTGGTTATCGCGGATATCGAAAAACACGCACGTCCGGTTAAAGACAGTGCAGAAATTGCCCAAGTTGCAACTATTTCTGCGAATTCGGATTCTGATATTGGTGAAAAGATTGCCAGTGCCATGGCACGTGTTGGCCAAGAAGGGGTTATTACCGTCGAAGAGGCCAAAGGGCTGGATACAGAAATCGATGTCGTCGAAGGGATGCAATTTGACCAGGGCTTTATGTCACCATACTTTGTCTCCAACAGCGAAAAGATGTTGGCGGAATTAGATGGGGCACAAATCTTGGTTTCTGAAAAGAAAATTACCGGGCTTCAGGCTTTGTTACCAATTCTGGAACCAATTGCGCAATCTGGCAAACCATTGTTGATTATTGCCGAAGATGTTGAATCCGAAGCGTTGGCGACGTTGGTGCTGAATCGTTTGCGTGGCGGCTTAAAGGTTTGTGCGGTCAAGGCCCCGGGATTTGGTGATCGTCGCAAAGAAATGTTAAAAGACATTGCGATTGTAACGGGTGCAACGGTTATTTCCGATGATATGGGGATGACATTTGAAAATATCACACCGGCGGTTTTGGGCGCGGCCAAAAAAGTTGTTGTTTCCAAAGACTCGACATTATTGGCGCACGGTGCGGGGGATAAATCTGCAATTGCCGCGCGTGCCGATGAAATTCGCAATGCAATCGCAACAACAACCAGTGATTATGACCGTGAAAAATTGTCTGAACGTCTGGCGAAACTTGTTGGTGGGGTTGCCGTTATCAAAGTTGGTGGCATGACCGAGGTAGAGGTAAAAGAAAAGAAAGACCGTGTTGATGATGCGTTGGCCGCAACACGTGCCGCCGTCGCGGATGGTATCGTTGCCGGTGGCGGTGTTGCATTGGTGCGCGCGGTATCGGCACTGAAAGATTTGCGTGGTGCAAATGCCGACCAAGATGTTGGTATTGATATTGTACGTCGTGCGATTGTTGCGCCAATGGCACAGATTGCGGAAAACGCGGGTAAATCCGGTGAAATTGTTGTGGGGCGTGTTATGGAATCGGCCGACTATACTTTCGGATACAATGCCCAAACGGACGAATATGTTGATATGATGGCGGCGGGTATCATTGATCCGGCCAAGGTTGTAAAGACTGCAATCGCGGCGGCGGCATCAACCGCGGGTGTTATGTTAACCACCGGTGCGGTTATGACCGAAATACCAGAGGAAAAATCATCCGCCCCGCAAATGGCGGGCGGTATGCCGGGAATGATGTAAGGTTAAAAACATCCCGCCAAATGGCGGGATGTTTTTATTCCATTGTGCAAATGTCGCTGAATATGTATTCACCGATACTGTCGGTATATGTTACACCCTTTGGGGCATACATGTAACATATGGGTGATGGTTTTGATATTAAACAAGTTTCTACATCATTAAGTGCGACCATAGAAGACGGGCATGTGGTTGCGATGGTGATATCTGGTTCATGTATGGCGATGTATCCAGATGGACAACTGGTGGATAGTGCGGTATAAGTTATGTTGTTTCTTTGCACAGGATTTAATAAAATAAAAAAAAACGGGGCGCGGGCCCCGTTCTTTACATCTTTTCGACATAGTTTACGTCAATTTCTGTTGTGAAGATGCCACGATCAACCTCGCCATACAGTTTTACTGTATCTGTTGGTGTGACGGTTTGACCGCGCCATTCGTCATCGTCAATTTCAACACGAATGGTGCCGGTGCCGTCTTCGAATAAATACATTTCGTCACCCATACGTTGAACAATGTTACCCTTTACAATAACTGGGACATCGTCGCGCATTTCCATGACCTGTTTTACGGTTGCGATTGTTTCGGCGCCGGATACAAATCCACCCTTGCCAGATTCAGCGGTCTGGGTTGCCGGTTGAAAATCAGCGTTTGCCGCGCCAAATACCAACAGACCAGACAATGCAATCATTGATATCTTTTTCATATGTTATCCCCTTTGGTTTATTTGTTTTGTAATATCAGTATATCATATGCAAATAATAATTTGTCTAGGAAAAAATTAACGGGGCACATGCCCCGTTTTTAACGATTTGTTAATTGTAATTCAATGCGGCGATTCTTTTGCAGGCTGGCCGGGTCGTTGCCTAATGCCACGGGTGCGGTGTCTCCAAAGCCACTGGGCAACAGGCGGCGACGAGAAACACCGTTTTTTGCCAATTCATCAACCACCGCTGTCGCGCGCAGTAATGATAATTGGGTGTTGTTTTTATATCCCGGTGTGCCGGCAATTACCGCCTTGGAATCAGTATGCCCGTCAACGCGGATAAGCCAATCTATATCTGTTGGAATTTTGTTTTCCATATCTTTGATTACGTTCGCAATAAGGCGTAATTGATTTTTTCCTTCTGCGGTTAAATTGTATGCGCCACTGGAAAACAAGATGTCGCTGGATACGATGAAACGGTCACCGTCTGGTTGCAGGCTGGTGCGATTCCCCAGGGCATTTTTTATCGCCTTGTAAAATGCAGATTGATATTGTTCCACACTGCGTAATTCGGCGATTTTGTCGGCCAATGCCTTGTTCAGGCGGGTTGACATTTCCACGTATTGTATTTCCTGGGTGCGGGATTTTGCCTCTGCGGCATCCAGGGCAGCCTGTAATTTTTCCAACTGTGCGGTTAATTCGGCACGTTGAGCCGTCATTTGATCTTGTAATTGTTTGCGTTCCTGTTCCAGGGCGGCGGTGTTTTCCTTGTCCAGGGTGGCTTGGTTCAATTGCTGGGTCAATTCATTGACCTTTGCCTGCATATCGATGCCCTGGGCTTGTAATTCGTTTAGCTTGTTCTCATATGCGGTGATTAAATCTTCAATGCTTAAATCGATTTCGTTTAATTCGTTGGTTAATTGGGCATTGTTTGCCTCTAGACTTTCTAACTCGTTACGTGCCAGGATAAGTAGGCGTTTTGCCTCTTCCTCGTCCAGGGTCATTTGTTGAATTTGTTCAGCCTGGGCGGTGTTGGTTTGTTTTAATTTTTCCATTGCGGCCGCACCGCTGGATTTGTTAAATACACTGGTCGTGGTCCAAAGGAACACAAACACAATCAGTAAAAATATCAATATAATCACCAGGTTCGAAAACAAGTCAACGAACCCCGGCCACGCATTTGTTTGATTACGATAACGCATATTTAACATTGTTTTTTCTCTCTCTTACTTTTTCTGTTAGACCAAATCAGAAACGGATTTGGCCAATTTTTTTACCGTACGACTTAATTCATGTGTCGCCAGATTGATTTGTGGCAAGATTTCTACGACCTCATCAGGGGACGGTGTGGCAATTCGTGTATGTGATGACAAATATTCTTCCAGTTCGTTAAAGATGGCGTTTTGTGCCAATTGTACCTGAAGCCCCAGGAAACCGACAATCAAACTGCCCGTCAGGCCCATCAGTGAACTGGTAAATGCGGTTGCCATCCCAGCAAGTGGCCGGGATAATCCGATTTGCATCGATTGCAAAACATTTTCGTTTGCAAAGTCCAGATTCCCGATTAGTTCAGCAAAACCGCCAACCGTCAAAATTAATCCCCAGAATGTTCCCAACAGCCCCAAAAATATTAACGTATTTGTGATATAACGCACAGATTCACGCGAATCGTCCAGGCGTAACAAAATCATTTCCAACATTCCATTAAGGGTGTTTGCAGAAATCTGCTTTGGCCGACCGTGCAACATTATTGCGACCGGGCGTAATAACCGTGGGGGCAGGGGCTGTCCCCGTTTGCCAGATGTGTAATTTTTTAGCCATTTGTATTCGGGTAATAACTGAAACATCTCGACAAAGCAAACGCCAATTCCAAAAAGAGCCGTTCCAATAATAATTCCATTTAACCATATGTTGGAAATTGCGACCTGCATAAACAGGGGATAAAACATTATCAGCAACACCGCGATAAATGCCGTGAAAAATGCCATACGATTAAGAGCGCCGTGAAAATGTCGCGTCATATATAATCCCCATCCATTCTTATATCCAAATCATAGTAAATTTTTCGGATTCAAGTCAATAGGGATTATTTAGAAAAAATGCCCCGTGTGGGGCATTTTGAAAATAGATGGATACGATTTTATATTCTTGATTGCTTTTTTTGTTCGCTTTCAATTTGTGCCATAAACTCATCCCATTTTTTCTTGATGGAATTGATTGCGGAATCAAGGTTTTCGCGTGTTGCTTTTTTCTTTAACTTTTGTATTCCCGCATCAATGGCGTTTACTGTTGTGCGGGCGGCGGATTCCAGTGCATCGCCGGTTTGTTTTTTTGCTTTTTTAACGCCTGGTTTTTCGGAAATCTCATTTGCTTTCTTTTTTACTTTTTTAATGGCGTGACCGAATTTCTGCTTTAATTTATCATATGCGTCTTGGGATACAGGTTGTCCAGATGTGCGTTTATGGTTTAACATAATTCTATGAGAGTTAAACTTTTCTTGGATTTCAAATGCCATATTTTTGTCGTCAAAGAGATCCGCAAATTCACGTGCGTACAGGCAATAAACCGTATCTATTTTAGTTTCACTGGGATTCGGTCTTGATAGTTCTTTTTTTATTTTTGCTTCCAGTATATTAAATATGAATGCCAACAGTACCGCTTTTTCCTTTTTAAAGCGGGGTAGTTTCATAGTTTGGTGTAAATTGCCTAAAATTGTACGAATTTCAGCATCGCTTGTTGTGTCGTTGGATAACTTGTCCAGTTCAATCTGAATAATTGTGCGTGCCAGTTCGTCCATTACGGCTTTTTTATTAATTGGCTCGGCATCGAATTTTTTTATATAATCAGGATTTGTATATTTGGTTTCATAAAAAGACAATACATCATAGCGTAATTTGTCGTCAAAGTATATTTCGGATATCAAGAGCATACTTGGTAAATACTTATATTCATCTTTGACCAGTGGCGCAATTATACCATACAGGATATCGTTTGATGTATCGTCGTAGTCGTCTTCGAAAGAAGAAATATACGTTCTTGACTCATACATTGCAGCCAGAAGGTTATGAATCGTTGGATTGGATGTAATTTTTTTAGCAGCATCTAAATTTGCCTGCGTTGGATTCTTGTTTAGTTTTAGTAGGGCTTTGTATAATTTGGGAACATATGCATATGGACCTTTTTTGCCCATTAGTGCACGGTATATTTCGGTAGTTGATGGAAAATACATAGTTTTATCCTTTTGTCTTATCAAGTGCATTATATCATAAAAATGCCCCAAATGGGGCATTTTTTATCCGATTATTTTTTTCCACAGACTTTGCTTTTTCTGGGGTTGTTTTTTGCGTTTGCGACGTGGTGCGTTCATTGTTGTCTTTTTTGCGTCCACGTGGCGCGCATTTTTGCGCTGATTATCGGTTGAAGGTGCGTATGCCCCCAGCAAGTCTTCGGTTTTATTTTGTTCCGGTGCAACGCGTTGAATCGAATACTGGTCAATGTTCATTAAACTGTCGTCGCCGATGATGACGATTTCTGTTTCGAACTTTGCCTCCATTTCGGCCAATTCAGCGCGTTTGTGGTTCAACAGGTAAACCGCAACATCGGTTGGAACCGTCATAATTATTTTCTGGGCTGATTTTGCTAGTAATTTTTCTTGTAAATGACGGAACAGGATAATTGCCGCGGTTTGAATTGATGGAACAACACCGGCACCCATACAGTGTGGACATTGAACATATGAAGATTCAATGAAACTGCTGCGCAGGCGTTGACGTGACAGCATCAATACACCAAAATTGTTGATTTTTGCAACCTGGGTGCGGGCGCGGTCACGCTTCATAACTTCACGCATTTTCAATTCCAGTTTGCGGTTGTTTTTCTCGTCTTCCATATCGATAAAATCAATGGCAACAATACCAGCCAAGTCGCGCAGACGTAATTGCAAGGCGATTTCTTCGGCGGCTTCTAAGTTGGTGTTCAGGGCCGTTTGTTCGATATCTTTTTCCTTGATTGCGCGGGACGAGTTTACGTCGATTGTAACCATTGCTTCGGTTTGATTAATAACCAAAGAACCCCCAGAAGGTAATGTGACATATGGGCCGTGCAAACCTTCTAGCTGTTTTTCAACGCCGGCTTTTACCATTAATGGAACAGCGATGTCTTTGTATTGAATCAATTGCTTGCGTGGTGCGCGACCATATAATTGCTGAAAATGGTTTTTTGCGGCATCAAATGCTTCTTCTCCCTGGATAATCAAGGTGTCTTCTTTGTCGCTTACAAAGTCACGTACAACGCGGCGTAGCAGCGAATCTTCGGTATGAATTGTAACCGGTGCGACCGATTCCAGGGTTGTTTTGCGAATTTCATTCCACAGGTTTACCAGATAATCATAGTCACCCGCAATGTCTGCCGGTGCAGCACCAAATGCGGCCGTACGCAGAACAACGGTCATACCCTTGGGGATTTTTAAGCCGTGCAGGATTTCGCGCAGGCGTGCACGCTCTGATTTGTCGGAAATCTTTTTAGAAATCCCATAACTGTTGCGTTTGCGTGAATTTGGCATTAATACCGCAAAGCGCCCCGCCAACGACAGGTAAGTTGTCATTGATGCGCCTTTTTGGCCACGTTCTTCCTTTACACCCTGGATTAAAAGAATTTGTTTCGGCTTGATAACGTCTTGAATTTTGAATTCGTGTGCACGTTTTAAAAATTCTTTGTTATCTTCGCCGGCACTGTGATCATCGTATTCGGCGACTTCGTCTTCCTCGTCATTGGGGTCGTCGTCGTCGTCAACAATATTGGCATGTGCCAATTCCAGTAATTTTTTCTTTTGCTCAGGGGTTACCTGGTAATAATCTGGGTGAATTTCAGAAAATGGTAAAAATCCGTTCTTGCCCGTGCCATAGTCGACAAACGCCGCCTGTAGCGATGGTTCAACACGAATAACCTTGGCCAGATAGATGTTCCCCTTTATCTGGGGTTTTGTCGTTGTTTCAACGTCAAAATCAGTTACACGGTTGGTTGCAGTATCGACCACAACAACACGTGTTTCTTCCGGGTGGACTGCATCCACATAAATTTTCTTTGACATATAATAATCCTTTTGTGTTTGGGGCGTATGAAACATTATGGGTAATCTGTCCCCGTGGGGCGTCCATGCCCATGCCAAGGGAAAGTGCCACGATAACCATCAGCACCACGCAAATTACAAAAAGCATTGATAAGATAAACACTTATATCGGCCCTTATGTTTTTCATACACAAGGGTGATTTTAACACGGCATAATAACGTTCGCAAGGTATTTATTTTTTATTTGTTTTGCGGACTTTTTTCGCTGTATTTTTAATCTTTTGTTGAATTTGTGTGATTTCTTGTTTTGCCTGGGCGGCCCATTGCTTCATTTTTGAGCGCAGCCAACGTTCATAAATGAAAAATAATCCACCAACACCAATCAATGGCAACACATAGTATATGACGCGATATGCCAGCAGTGCGCCAAATACAGATGCTTTGTCTACGGTATCGGGCAGGGCGGCTAAAAATATCGTTTCAAATACCCCAATGCCACCGGGAACTTGGCTGAAAATACCTGTTGCTTGGGCAATTACAAACAAGCCAATAAAGGTTCCAAAAGGAATGCTGACAAATGGGGTAAGACAGAAATAAAGCACTAACCCGGCCAGAACACTGTCTGTGATGCCCAATAATATTTGCATAGTTGCCGTTTTTGGAGTTGGAACCTGGAACAATAGATTGCCGATTTTTATGGATTTTTTCTGAAATATAATGGTAACCAAGAAATAGGTCAAAATCAGTGCAAGACATATCCCAAACAACCATCCCAGGCCCATAGAAAGTCCTGCCGATTGGGCAACCGTGTCGCGTGGTATAAGAAAATATCCAACAACAACAATTGCTGCCACTCCCAGAAAGTACGTTAATCCCGACAGAGTCAACATTTTAAATATATCGCCACCGCGGATGCGCCACCGCGTGTATAAACGGTAACGAATTGCACCGCCGCTTATCGCGGCGTTGCCGGCATTGTTGCTTATTGCAAAACCTAACATCCCCGCCAGCATCCATTTCCACCACGTGACACGACCGCCGACATAGTTTAGTGCTAGGTAATCATATAATGATAATACTAAATATCCAGCCAAACACGCCAAACATGCCGCCGCCAGATGGCGCAGAGGAATATCTGTAATGGAATGAAATATGTCTGTCAGACTGTAATCACGCAGTTGCCACCACAGCATTGCCGCGGCCAGAACAAAAAAGAATATTCCCGAATAATTAATTAATTTTTTAATCAGTCGTTTTGTTTGTGCTGACATAAAAATCCTTTTCAAGTGGCTTAGGATACCAATCATTATATAAAAATGCAAATTGAAAAAAAATGTGTTTACGTATAATATGGATGATAAGATGTACTAAGGAATACGGTGAAGCTAGAATCAAATGGTATTTTAATATCTTTGTGCCCCTTTAATGAGCGGGATGCGTTGGCGCATATATTTACACGTGATTATGGTGTTGTAGTGGGTATGATGCGCGGGGCGGTTGTTGCAAAAAAGAATAAACCATTGGTCGGGCAAATGGGGGTAATGTCGTGGAATGCACGTTTGGATTCACAATTGGGAGTTTTTCATTGGGATGCGGAAAAGAACATAGCCGCATCAATAATGTTAAATCAATCGGCACTGATGTCGATGAATGCGGCATTTTCACTAATTGATGCCCTGTTGCCAGAACGTGAATCGTATCCGGTGTTATATGATGAAACGGTCGCGTTATTGTTGGGTGACGTTATTGATGGGTATTTGAATTGGGAAATAAGTTTGTTGCGCGAATTGGGGTATGCGCTGGATCTGTCGCATTGTTCTGGATGTGGGCGTATGGATGATTTGCATTTTTTGTCGCCACGGACGGGGCGTGCGGTATGTTCGAAATGTGCGCAACCCTATTTGGATCGGCTGTATAAGTTGCCGTTAAATTTGGGGATAACTGGGCGTTTTCTGGAAAGTATTTGTTTGCAACAGGGGGTATCGGTTCCCATTATGCGCCGTATGATGAAAATAAATTAAAAAAGTTATATTTATTCCTTGCGCTTTTATAAAAATTTGCTATTGTCTTTTTGTTCAACAGAAGAAGGAGAAAACTATGATTTGGACAATCCTGGTACTGGTTCTGGCGATTGCGCTGTTCTTGTTCGGCGGTATGCTGGTCAAAGCGGATGCAAAAAAACCAACAACTGGTTCTATCTTAACTAAAAAAATCGTAAAATTGGTATCTGTGTTGTTGATTGCGGGCTCTGTATGCCGCCTGTATACACCATATTACCTGACAAGTGTTAATCCAGCAATCTTGCAGGAAATGGTTGAATCTATGCAAAAACAACAAGAAGAAGAAAAGAATAAGTTGGTTCGTAAATTCGTTCGTGATAACGCGGATGAAATGATGGCCGATGCCCCAATCTTGGGTAATGTTGATGCGGAAAACACAATCTATGTTTGGACTGCTGCATCATGTGGTTATTGCCGTCGTGTACACGGTGAATTGGACCGCGTGTTGCAAGAACGTGATGACGTTCGCGTTGTTATCAAAAACTTCTCTATCCACGGTGTAATGTCTGATGGTCCAGCACGTGCGATGATTGCTGCGAAAATGCAGGACAATGCCAAGGCAGCGAAATTCGTAGATTTGGTTATGACACGTGAATATCGTCCACAAGGTGATGTAAAAGACCAGGATAAATTGGCAGAACAGATTCAGAAAAACTTGATGAAGTTCGCAGAAGAAGCCGGTCTGGATACAGCAAAATTGGCTGAAGATATGAACAGTGATGTTGTTGCACGTGAATTGACAAATGTTCGTGATTTGGCACAGCGTTTCGAAATCACAGGTACACCGTTCTTGATCATCAATGAACAGGCGTTCCCAGGTGCAATCCCTGCATCTCAGATTTTGAATGCATTGAAATAATCGCTGGATGATTGTTTTGGGGCCCCAAATGGGGCCCTGATTTTTTTATTGTGGTTGATTTAAAGGTGCTTTTAGACTAGCATTAGGAAAGAATATAACAACAGACTAAAAAAGGAGAAAACGGTATGAAAAAAATCACGGTTTTAACATCAGTTTTGGCTTTGGCGGCGTGTGGCGGGGGCTCTGGTGGCGGCGGTGGTACCGGCGGTATGGGATTCGGTGGTGATGTTGTTATTCCATCTGTTGATGTCAATGAAACGGTTCGCGCATCAAATTTAAAAGTAACATCCAGTGTTGATAATGGTATGAAACGAAACAAGGTTATAGAAAACAATTATTTGGCGGCGGGTCTGGATGTGCCCGAAATGGATGCATTGCACGCGTCTGGTGGGGCGGGAACAACCCCGTTGCAATCAAGGGCCGCAACAACCAGAAAATCACAGCGTGACTTTGGCTGGGATTTCGTTGACGGTATGTATTCTAATATGAATTATTGGTTGGGGAAATCAAACCGGAAACCAAAATCAGATGCAGAATACGAGCAGTTCAAACATGCGTTAATTATGGCGGGATATGTGCGCGATGAACATAACAATAATTTGTTCAAAGATAAAACAATGGCGCAAATCAAGGATATTATTGATGAAATTTTGTCGGGTGGCTTGATTGATGATATCAGAGACCGTGCAGAATCTGTGTATGAAGAATTGGGAACTTTTAAACAGTTCAAGATAGAAGAATCAGAAATGTTCTTTATCCCAGAAGATGATGGGCAAAATCGAATTGTGTTTAACGTAAATAAAGACGATATGATTGATGGGGTTAAGATAAAACAACACGGTGAAGCCGGGGTTGAAATGAATGTTGATTTCGAGCGTACCGATTTTGATAAAAATTCATACAACAGTTATTTTGTAACCCACAGTTATATCCTGGATAATATCGATGTGGTGGGTGAACACGACTATGATGAAGGTGGTGGTAACCATGCCATAGAATTAGAAGGCACCGATATTTTAGGCCTGCCGGACCTTAAAGAAAAGTTCAAGGTGGAAATAGAACGTGAATATGAAAATGGTAAATTCCACGGGTATCATTGTTATACACAACAGGAAAGGGAAGAGGCAATAAAAATACTGAATGAACGTGGGAATAGTGCGCCAACAAGTCAAGAAATCGAGCAGGTGGCAGGTGATATCGCGGCCGAACGTATGCGTGATGCCGCATTGGCGCGTGTAGATGCGTGGCAATCAGAATCCGATGTCTTGCAAGAAGATACCCATCACAAGATTGATATGGATATAAAAACATATGGTGCAGAGGTTGGATTAGCATATTCTGATTTTGGCGCGTTGCGGATGATCGCAAAAGATTGGCAACCGGATGCGGGCCAAACCGAGGATGAGGCCGAATTAGAGGGCCAAGAAACCATAATTTATGGCGGATATAAAGATAACAGGGTTGAAAAGGTTGCGACAAATACAACGTTCAATGGTCGGGCAAATGGTATCGTACGATATGAAATCGAAGAGAATAACGGTGATGATATTATTGCTTCTGCCGCGAAGGATATTTATGGTGATGCAACATTGGTTGTTGACGTGACCCAGGCTGGGGTTACAGAAACACTGAACGCGTCATTTAAAGACACTAATTGGTATGATGTTGAAATGGTAAGCAATGGTGACAATCATACAATATCGTTCACAGATAATACCAAGGTGGACGGAATCAGTGCGATTGAGGCAAATTATCAGCTGCTGGGTCAGCCAGACCCCGAGACGGGTGTATATGTTGTTGAGGATTTTACCAGTGGCGATCACTTTGATCCAGATGGGGATACCATTACCGGACATCGCCAGGGTGGTTTTGAAATTCAATACTATGGAAATAAATCCGACAACCCGACAGAGGCGGTTGGTTATGTCGCATATCGCGAGGGGCAACCATTTAATTCCGGGGAGTCCCAGTCATCTAATCCTGATCGCGTCAAGACAGTTGGTGTCGAATTTGGTTTTGGTGTACAAAAGGACTTTACTAAATAACCGTTGGGGAACACTGTGCGATTACGTTGGGTGTTTTTATGGATGATGTTTCTGCCGACCGTTGTGTCGGCAGAGATATCTGTAGAGAAAAAGGGGGAAAATACCGAAATTACAATGACCGCGACCCAGGCAATGCAACTGGCCGGGGCGTTGGTTGATGCGGGTGATTTTGAACACGCCGAACAAATTTTAACAATAACCCCAAAAATGGGCAATGCCGCGCTAGAGGTGGAACGTTGGTTCCTATTGGGGCAGGTTGCCCAAAAGCGGGGGGATTGGGACGCGGCAATTGATATTTATCGTCAGATTTTGGATGCACAACCCGATTTGGCGCGCGTGCGTTTTGAATTGGCTGTCTGTTATATGAATAAAAAATTATGGACGCGGGCGGATTATCACTTGCGTCTGGCGATGGCGGGCAAAGATTTACCCGATGATGCCAAATCTGTTATGAATTATTTCCGATATGTTGTGCGCCAGAATAAAAATTGGAACATTTGGTTTAATTTTGGGGTCGCGCCCGATAACAATGTAAATAATGCGTCCGGCGGAACCGAGGTTATAGATCATATCTTTGGTAAATTTTATCGCGAATTAGACGAACCCGAACAGGCTATTGGGACAAACCTGACCCTGGGGGGGAATTACGAGTTCAAGTTATCGAATCAATGGCGGTGGAAGTCCGAAGCCAATATCTATTCCAATATTTATGACAAATCTGAATATGATGACTTGTATCTAAGTTTTGCGACGGGACCACGATTTGTATGGGAACGTGGGGATGTCTGGTTGGCGCCGATGATGACACGACGTTGGTATGGATGGGAACGATATAATTGGTCGGCGGGGGCGCGTTTGGATACGAACTATGATTTTACGCGGCGACTGTCGGGTGGACTTTATTTGCGTACGACCCGGAATGATTATGATTTTTATGGGGATTTCTTGAACGGGTATACACATTCGGCGAATTTGCGATTGTCTTATTCATTCGGGGCCAGTGTTTATATGAATCTTTATACCGGGGTTTCCCGCGAAGATACGGTGCGTCCCGAATATGCGTATTGGCAACCGTCTGTGTCGATTGGGTTGGGTGCGGAATTGCCGTGGGGGTTTCACGTATATCTGGAACCGTCGGTGTATTGGAATTATTATGATGCGGCGCGTTATGTCGTCAAAGATGGTGATTTTACCCAGGTGACAGAACGCAGCGCCACCCAAAGATATTCGGTATCTGTGTCGAATAATAAATTGGATTTCTGGGGGTTTGTGCCGACGCTGATGGTGTCGTATACCAAACGTGATTCAAATATTTGGCAACGCGAATTTGATAAAATGGCGGTCGAATTTACTATGCGACAAAGATTTTAACCAAAGGGGGCAAATATGTCACAAAAAATAATTGTAACGGGTGGGGCGGGATATATCGGAACACATACCACGGTTGCATTACAAAATACTGGATTTGATGTGGTGGTGCTGGATAATTTATCTAATTCGTCGGTGTCGGCATTGGATGGTGTGGCGCGTATTACAGGTGTACTGCCCGAATTTGTCAATGTAGATTGCGCAGATGCGGGGGCGTTGCGTGATGCTTTTTCCCTGCATTCGGATGCGGTTGGTGTCATTCATTTTGCAGCACTGAAGGCCGTTGGGGAATCTGTGGAAAAGCCCCTGGTGTATTTTAAGAATAATTTAAATGGCTTGATAAATGTTTTGGATGTGATGCGTGAATTTAATATCCCGAATATAGTATTTTCGTCATCGGCAACAGTGTATGGGGTGCCTGAAAAATTACCTGTGACCGAAGAAACACCATTACAGCCCGCAACATCGCCATATGGCGCGACCAAAGTTATGGGGGAAAATATAATTCGTGATACTGTGCGGGCGTATCCGCAATTGCGGGCAACCCTGTTACGGTATTTTAATCCGATTGGTGCACACCCCAGTGGTCTAATTGGCGAATTGCCCAATGGGGTGCCGAATAATTTGATGCCATATATAACCCAGACGGCGGCGGGAATTCGTCCGGTTTTAAATGTTTTTGGGGATGATTATGAAACGCCGGATGGGTATTGTGTGCGTGATTATATTGATGTTAATGATTTGGCGCGTGCACATGTGGCGGCGCTGCGACATATGCTAAATGGTGCAGATGGGGTGGGGGTCTTTAACCTGGGGACGGGGCGTGGTGTGTCCGTTATGGAATTGGTCCGTGGGTTCGAAGCAGCGACCGGTGTCCGGGTGCCGTACAAGATTGCACCGCGTCGTGCGGGTGATGTGCCGGCGATATGGGCGGATGCATCATTGGCGGAACGCGTGCTGGGGTGGCGTGCCGAAACGTCGTTGACCGATACATTGGCATCGGCGTGGCGTTGGCAGCAAAATCAAAATTAAAACCAGAAAGTTGTTGAAAAACATTATTTGTCAACTATAATATGGTGGACAAAGGGTGTTTTAAATGGCTAAATTTTGTATTTTTTGCGGCAATCCGCCCCAGGATAAGAATGCTGAGCACGTTATTCCGCAATGGTTAATCAATATGACTGGAAAACGTTCGCGTCAGATGAATTTGGAAACTATTACGGATCGACCAATTTCTTTTGGTAACTTTACATTTCCCGCATGTGAAAAATGCAACAGTGAGTATGCCGAATTAGAGGCAATGGTAAAACCAGTTGTTGAAAAAATTCTGGCGGGGCAATCTGTGAATGCGGTTGAGCTGCATAATTTAATGGATTGGTTTGACAAGGTAAGAATTGGACTGTGGTTGGGTTTCTTGCAGCTAAAGGGCGAAGTTGATGATACAAAGCCACATATGCATATAAAAACGCGTGTTGCCCGCAAAGATCGTATGTTGATTGTAGAACGCGTGGATGATGCGCAGTCGGGAATTGCTTTTGTTGGGGCAAATACGGAGGCTTTTTTGGATTCGCCAAGTGCATTTCAGTTACGTATTAATAACTATATTTTTACAAATGTGTCTGAATCTGGCCTGGTTGCTCGTCGTGTTGGATTCCCATTTACAGATCGATATGTTATGAAGGGGCTGGGTGGCCAGGTCGCCGTAGATAATATGCAGGCAGGTAAGGGGCGTGTCGTAACACCTGTGATTAACAATTTTGTATCCCCCGTGAACAGTTTTACGATTTATCAGCCAATGTTCCCAGCAGAATCGCAAAAGTTTCAAAAATTATATGATACAGACTATGTAAAAAAACACAGTCTGGCCCCAGAATATGGTATTGGCGGGATATTTGTTCAGCGTGGTTCGGGGGCGGCTACTTATTTAGCACCGGAACAATCTGTGGCGTTGGTGCCGAAATTTTCAACAGAAAATCAATATCAGCGTGCGATAAAACTGTTTCAATTACATAATCACGTTTTAACAACAACTTATACAACCCGGTTTGCGCCCGAATTTGATCGTCGTGTCATTGATGGATTAACCAAAGAACAGGTCCGGCAAAATAATTCACGTATAGAAAAATGTCGCTTGTTAAAGGATAATATTCAATTTGGTGCAATGCAAAATAATCTAAAACAGAAATAGATGTGCAATGATTCAAGCTGGTGATAAATTTTCGGTGCGAGACCTGAGGCAGTCCGTAGACGAAGTGATTGGGGCCGATCTGGTGGCGCACGTTGCTGAACCTAAAAAAGGGGCGTTGATTGCCACTGCTGGTATTGTGTTTGATATGCTTGAATATACACCTGATGGTTATGCCACAAAAATGATTGAATGCTATGATAATATAAAATCCAGTTCGGTAAATCTGGATAAACAACTGCGGGGTAGTGGGTATCGTACAACGCATAATTTTTCATATGACTATTTTATACCCGGATTGACATCGGAGCAGATTGTTCGCGATGCATATTGTTTGGAATATTTTCAAAATTTATCACATATAGTGCGGGCACGTTCGGGGCACAAGAAACAATTTGAACAAATTTTCCAGGATGCGTTTCGAGTGTCTTACTATTATGCTCAATATTTGTGGGCATGTAATTCGCATGTTTGTGGTAAACTGGCCCAGGAGTTGGCGTTTCCTGGATCTGAAAATTGGGGACAGATAATCGGGGCTATTTTGGGGGTGGGATTTAAGTTTCATCCAAATGATGTATACGAATTTGCAATTAAGCATATCGATCCAAATCTGAGTCGGGATGACTTTAATATTCGATATATAGAACAGTTAAATTTCAAAGATTTGTTGATGACTAATTATGGGATTGATACGGGATGTTTGGTGTTAAGCCCAGAAAGTCGTAATAAATTGACCCGTATTTTGACACATACAGACACACCTTATCTAATTCAAGTGTTGCGTCGTGTGTTTGGGGTAAAATCGCATTAGGATATATGTGATGAGTCCGTGATCTATGTACGGTGGTTATGGTTTTCGTGCGCGGCAATTTCATCACAAATGCGGCCAAATTCGGTCATAGATGTTTGGGTTGCGTTTAAAACCTTGCTTAATGTGTACATTGCAGGCCAGTGTGGCTTGCCAGATGGTTCGAAACGTTTGCTTATGTTAAATGTTGTTGCGTCCAGACCGCTGAAACGTGCCAACCCAGATCGTGACATATTGTTGTTTTTGGCGACAATGTCTATTGCGCCCCATATTGCAGAATGTGTTGGCATATTTTTTTCTCCCGATATTTATTACTTGTGTGTTTGATTTAATTCTAATCTTAATTGATTTTATGGTTTTAATCAAGGTGCTTTTATAAGATTGCTGTCCTAAAAATAAAAAAAGGCGGTTTTGTGGGAAGAATGCAGATGTTATGTGATAGGTTTCTTATAAAATTTATTACAACTCAATTAAAACGAGTGATGTTTTGTATATTCTAGTTCGAATCGGCTGGTTCCTATTCTTTTTTATTTATACGATTTAATTTGTATAAAGAATGATTTCCTGTGGTGGTGGGAAAAATAAAAAACGCACTGATTAGTACGTTTTTTATATTTAATTAGTTAACTATTGTGCACTTGTATCATAAATTATGTTCAATATATTTATATCGCTTGTTGTGCGGCTGTAGATGGTGTAGAAAAGTATTTTGTAAAATCAGATAATGTAGCGCCTGTGCTTTCTAGTATTTTTGCAATGCTGCTTGTTGATGGCCAGCGTGGTTGTCCATATTTTGAATAACGTTTGCTTTTGTTAAACGTTGTTGCGTCTAATCCGCTACGTTTGGCCAAGCCAGAGCAAGATACTTTGTGATCTTTTGCAAAAGAATCGATAGCAAACCAAACATCTGTGTGTGTCATATTTTTCTCCTTGTTGTTGTTTGTTCTTGGACACACAGGAATTATAGACTAGGTTTTTATGTTTTGTTTTATACTACTTTTACGCCAGTCAATGTATAAAAAGGGGACTGGACAAGTTGTAAGGCCCAGTTATCAAGCATTTTTTACCTGTAATGTAAGTTTTTATTGGTGCTTTATTCCTAAATAAAATAACAGTTGTTTGGAACTTTTTCTTGTTATACGATAGCGAGGGGTATTATCAAAGGAAGAAAAGTTGCCAACTATTAAAACAAAAATTGCATTTTTACGCGAATTATTAGCTTTAAAAGAAGTGATTGATTTAGGGCAGATTCAGGCTGCAGCTGAACGAAACGGTATAAAACATTCCAATATGTCAAAAATGATTTCGGACCTGGAATCTCGTTTCAAAACACGATTGTTGATACGTAGTTCTTCTGGTAGCGTACCAACAAATACAACTCGGCAACTATACGCGGATATTGAAAATATATCAAATGCGCTTGATAATATTTTTCATAATATTACAGGTCCCGAAGAATTGACGGGGTATATTTCTATTTGGACCGAAGAAGGCTTCGCGGGCAGCAAATTATTTACTGAATTAAACAAATTGTATGCAAAGCACCCTAAAATACGTTTAGATATTTTAACGAATCGTCATATGAATATGACTAATCCAGATATATCCATCATAGATATACGCTCTTTATCAAAAATACCGGGATCGGTTCCATTGTTTAAGTTTAAAACAAAAACTAAATTTTATACTACCCGGGAATATTTAAATAAACATGGTACGCCTAAAGATATCGATGATATGTTGGAAAACTTTGAGTTGTGTATTCGACAAAAGTTTTTGCACCTGCCAGAATGTCTTTTTATATTAAAGAAAGCAAAAAAATTAAATGTGACCGCAGATTCGGCATCCATTTTGTATCAGCTTGTATCTGATGGTGCGGGAATATCTTTGATGCCGGAATGGTGCACAATGCGGAATGAACGTTTGATAGAAGTCCCGAATATAGAATTTGATTATGAATATATTTTAACGGGTATTGGCAATCCAATGACAGTAAAGAGCCCAAAAGTTCAAGCATTTTTAGAATTCTTTTATGAGTTTTGTAAAGAGTATGATATTCCATTAGAGATGTTCGAATAATTTTTAGTATTTGATGAATATTATATATTGATAGTAATGATATATTTTTGTTCTGGTTGATTTTATTGCAATTTTTACTTAGGATTATAATGATAAATTCAATAAGGAGAAAAGATATGAAAAAAATTGCAATTTTGACTTCTGTATTGGCATTGGCGGCATGTGGTGGTGGCTCGGGCGGTGGGGCCCCGGGTGCGATTGTTATGCCAACGGACAATGTGGCGTTGGTTGCCAAAGATTCTGGATTGACAATGGTTGATATTAACGCAACGCGTGCGGCCAACTATAAGCAAGCCCTTGAAACTGTTCGGTCAATAGAGGCGGGGCACGATATCACGGGCACTGTGACAGTTTCCAGGGCATCTGTAACCCAACGTCAGTCGATAAATATGGCAAAATTATCAGATTATACAACGGATGATATTGATTCTGCGTACCAGGCAATGCACGATATTCTGGTCGGGGGGATTTTAGATAACAGAACCAACCATGATGTTTTGTTTGCGTTGGCGTTAAGTGGTATGACGGAATCTGATATCATCAATTTGTTAAAATCTGTTAATAACGGCAATGTTAATCTGGTGGAAAATATTGAACGTTTTGTGGAAATCTTGTCCAAGGATGAAAAAACAGACGAAATAGACAAGATTATTGAACGTGCGACGTATGTCTATAAGGATTTCGGTAAAGAATTTAAAACCACACTGGAAAATGCCAAGTTCAGGGGGAATTTTAGTGGTGGATATTTTACATTTGTGTTCGATGAAAATGGTGATATAGCCAGTATGAAACAAATCGATGGCGCAGAAGAAACCTTTGCGACAATTGGTGGCGGACGCTTTCAACAGCAAAAGAAAGGCACAGAATATAGATGTGAAGTTCAGATGGATAACCAAGGAAATTCAATCGATGCCGGTGTCTTCTTTGCGGCAAATGAAAGACCGAACGAGGCCGAAATCAAGGAACGTTTATTGGATGCCTTGTGCGAACATGTGCAAAATGACCAAGATGGGGCCATTCGTGCCCAGATTAAGGCAACGTTGGATGGGATGAATATAGTTGGCTATGACAATTTGTGTGATGGGTGCATTATATCTGCGCCGGTGGACTATTCTGATACATTTTTGGTTGAAAGTCGTGGCAAGGATTTAGGGTTAAAATATTCTGATTTTGGTTTGCTTATCGAATCTGCGATAATGCATCCGGGGCACGTTGATATTGATGACAAGGCGACATTGATAGACAAAGAAATAACGTATCACGAACATAGTGTTTTTGCCGGCGGGTACGAGGCGAACGAAGCAAATACACCAACAACAGATATGACCTTTTCTGGGTTGGCTTATGCTGGTGTGACCACAAAAAGAAATGATTGGACGGGGACCGATGATTATCATGAACCGGAATTGGCGCAATATGACGGTGTGGCGACTTTGTCTGTAAGTACCAAGGATGATGTTTTGACACAAAAGTTGGTCACAGACTTCTCGGGCGATGGTTGGTATACAATCACTGTTGATGATATGGGGGCAATGAATAACGCCAATATTCATTTTAGTGGTACGTCGAAAAATCCTGATTTCGCATATAAAACCGGGAATGGGGACTTTGAAGATGCGGGGCTGAAATATTATGGACCGGACGCAGATACCCCAACCGAAGCCGTCGGATTTATTCAGTATGTAGAACGTGACATAGATGCACAGAGCGATTCTGATTGGGGGTACAAGGTGGATGTTGCGTTCGGTGTGAAAAGGGACTAGCCATAATTTGATTTGTGTGGTTATTGCCGTGTGATGTGTTTGCCAATTCCGGTGAACACATCATTTTTTTGCACATTATATTGGGTTTGTATCATAGAGTATCTAGTTTTTGACTAAAAGCGAAATTATTTGAAAATAATAAAAAAATCCAACAAAAGTGCTGGATTTATAAGAAAAATTACGGGTAGCCTTTGTCGGGATGCCAAGGCGAGTCCAAAGTCCCAGATTTCCAATGGTTTCAGACAGTTGGCTTGGTCCGCCTGCATCACACATCGCCTCACATAGCATTTTAACAAGTTGTTTACAATTTATACAAATTTTTTATCTTGAATGTTCAACAATTTCAGACCATTTTGAGTCTAGTTCTTTGTTCCCTGTTATTCTTTGCTCTATAATTATCCATGAACACCAATTATCAAACAATTTTTTTGCTGTTGCGGTATGTTCTGGGGCTATATGTAATTCGCCAACCTGTGAATTTAGGTTTTTATAATATGTATAAAAACGCATCTCCAATAATTCTAACAGTGCGCACAACGAGGCACGTTGCTGTACAGACGAGAATTTAAAGCCAGCAACTTTTTTATTTTCTGGGCTAGTTAAATCAGAAGAGAAATAAGCCTCGTCAACACCAGATTGTTTTGCGATATTGTTCAGGTGCGACATAACCTGACCATAGGTAATAACCTGTTTGGTGGCACGATTAAATGTTTCTTTTTCGTTCATTGTATTAACTCTTTATTATCCTTTATTTCTCACAGATTATACCATACTGCATCACACTTTGCATCACAGTTTTTTTATGTGATATTATTGAATCAATTTTTATATGAACTTAGTCATTAAGAAGTGATTTTTTTTGTTATGTCTAAAAAAGACACAAGTTGTTGTAAATACTATTTTTTTTTTTTTTTTTTTGCGCTTTTTTTTATTTGACGAGGTTGTCGATAGTTTCCTATAATGAGCTTAAACTAAAATGGTTTTAATAAAGAGTGCCGCCGGAGAGGAGTGTGTGTAGCAAAAAGTTGCTTGTATTTTTTTGTTGCTTGTTTATGGCATCTGTATGCAACGCTGACCTGGCGTCTACTTCTTATGTTCAAAAAGGGTTAGATACAAAACTAGATATTAATAGTGGGGCACAACAACAAATGGCCGGTGATTATGTTGTAACAGGGAGTCTAAAGGTTCCAACACAACCGTTGCCAGAAGCTCAGTAACATGAAAAAAATACTTGTTTCCTTGTTTTTATGTGTTTGTACGATGGTTGCTGGTGCCGTCGGTGTGGATACGGTCGAATATGCGCCTGTGGCAAACTTGGAATATATACATAGTGCAATTGCTAGTAAATACGATATTACGGTTCCATACAATTCTGCAGCAGACATATATTCAATTGCGAATATGAAGTATCTGTTAACGACCATAGATGTTGCCAATCAAATGCAGGGTAATCAAACAAACTATGGGACCGGTGAATTTGCAACAGAATATGCTGCTAA
>JAZLDI010000016.1:0-11055 GCA_045614665.1 Candidatus Enterousia sp. | reverse complement strand
GCGGGCGTGCGCGGGGGGTGGGAATGTTTATGTCACGGCCTATGGTCCGACAGGATTCATTTTTGATGTAAATGGTGCGGTAAATGTTGGTGGAAATATTGTTGCAACCACAGCAGGGACCGTGGCGCGTACATTGAATTTTATGGCGGAATCGTTCGATATTGATGGCGATGTCACGGCAACAGGTGCGGCCAATCGTGTCGTCTTTCAGGGACGTACAACAACCGCTGGTGTGGCCGATTTGACGATTGGTGGGGATTTGTTGGCATCGGTGGGTGGCACCGTGGAAATTCATAGTACGGATGTGTCGATAGATTCTTTGACTGAGGATAATGGGACAATTTATGTATATGGTAATGATTCTGATGCGGTTAATGTGGATGTTGCCACAGGTGGGGTATCTGTTAAAAGTGGTATCGCCTTTGATGATACCGATGATGCGAATCGAGGGATGATTATCGGAGGAACGTCAGAGTTTTCATTGGTATCCCAGGCGACGGACCAAGATATAGATATATCTGGTGGGGTTGTTTTAGGGCAAAATAATCGTTTGAATTTGAATTCTGGACGTAATATTCAGATTGCTGGGACGGTTGCGCCAAATGGCTATTTAGATATGGATGCGCTTGGCGATGTTGATATTGTTGATAATATGACTGTTGCGGGGTGGCTTGATATTAAGGCCGCCGGGATTGAATTGGCCAATGTTACAAACAATGGATATGTTATTTTAAATTCTGGGAATGATATCAATATTGGTATTTTGAAAAATGGTGAGACTGCGTACGAAATGGATATTGATGCGGTTGGTGATGTTTATGCGACTGCGATTGAATCTGCGGGTGCATTGACGGATATAGACGCGAATATGTTGGATGTACAAAATGGTATGGATATTACCGGTGGTACATTTAATTTGAACGTTTTGAATGGGGCGACATTTGGTGGTGCGGTTAATGTTGCAGGCATCTTGAACCAGGGGACGGGCAAGACGGGGATGTTAAACCTATTGTCGGACGAGGTTATATTTAGTGCCACAGGATTGGCCACCGATGGTTTCGTTGCCGATTCGAATGTTGGAACGTATGATATTTCTGGGGATATTACGGTTAATGGCGATATGACGGTTGGCACATCTGTATCCATGGCGACGGTTAATTTCATTGGTGAAACATTTAATAACGTTAGTGGGGATGCGGATAATTTGTATACTTTCCGCAATTTTGCTGCGTTTAAGTTAGATAGTTCTGATGCAATATCGTTTGATAATATTATAAACAGTGGTGCGCTGGTGTTGGATGCAACGCACGGCATCACAATGGCAAAACTTAGTAATAGTGGGTCTGTATCCTTGAATCCGGGGGATGGTATAGTTGATATGGCTGGCTTGGTTGTGGATGGTGGCACAATTCAATTATATGGCGCGGAGGTAAAGGTTGCGTCTGGGGTAACAACAAGTGGTAATTTGTATCAAAACTATGTCGGGGCATTGGGGGCAAATGATATCGGAATCACCGCTGATGATTATACTATTACCGCATCGAATGTTACGGTTGGCGGTGTTAATCAGACGTCTGGCACTATGCAGATTTTAAGCAGTGATGTTACGGTTAATGGCGATGTAAACGTGAAAAATTTAACGATTGCTGCAAATCCGGGTACGGATTGGTTGGATTTAAATGTTACGGGAAATATTTCTGGTGGAACCAAGATTTGGAACCTGGAACAAATGACAGTTGGCGGTAATTATATATTTGATGAAAACAGTCAATTGTTAGCGGCGATATTGCCATATAATGTGACGCCTGGGCTTAATTCGACCACACGCAATTATTGGTCGTCGGTTAGTCTGAATAATGATGCGACCCTGGGGCAGATTACAAATGCGACCGATGGCGCGGCGTTGATTCAGATCAATGGCAAGTTTTTATCTGGTGCAGAATATAGTGCGCTGACGCTGAATTCGGATGTTTTGTCTGGTGGCCAAATTGGGTTGCGTTTTACGGATGTGTCCAATGTGTCGGCGGAAACAGCGATATGGTTATTAAAAGCAGAGCAGGGATTGTCTGAATTTAGTGATGTTGAAAAAATTCGTAATTTGAATGTGTTGTTCTGTAATGCGGGCAATACGACGTGTGTTGCGTTAAATCCGGATAATCTGGGGGCTTATATAACAACTCGTGACACAGATAACAGTGGTGTCGCAGACAGCCTTTATGTTGTGTTTGATCCGCGTTTTGGTGGGCCGGTCTTGATTGAAGATAATCGGATTCAACCAATTGTTGCGCGCCAGCCAGAATATACCGCGGGTGAATATGTCGCCGCTGGTGCGCTGGATAATCTTATCGCGGGGCAGTTGATAAATACGGGATTCTTTAACAAATCTCCAATAGAGATTATTCCAGCGATTTTTGATGGAACCAATGTAGAAACACTGATGACGGAACTTTATAACCGTATGGAGCATTATGTTGAAACGGCAAATGGTTCTGCGTTTGCGCCATTTAGTCGCCTGGTACAGCCACGTGAAATAGAACAAATTGCGGGTGCAATTGCATTGAACGAACATACATCGTTCCGTAATTTCGAAGACAGAATGTTTGATGAATTTATCTGGAATCGTAACCGTAATTTAAAGAAAGTCTGGGCGGATTTTGATTTCGGTATGTTTAGCCAGAATGTCACCGATGACAAGCGCGTGTATGGTAATCGCTTTGAATTGTCGGGTGGTTTTGATTGGCAGTCATCTGATACGTTGATTCTGGGGTTGACGGGACGTGTGTCGCATATGTCATCAGATAACGCGGATGATATGGATTTAGGCTATTTGCCGGGCCAGAATGTCGTGGGTAATGTATCTGTGGATGTGGCGGATACTAATGTCGGTCTGGGGGCATATTTAATGAAAACGCTGGGAAAAAATTTCCGTCTGTATGGTAATGCGTTTGCGGATATGCACATTCTTGATACAACGCGTCATATGACGTTTATGGATACGATTGACGGAACGGGTACCGCGTTTGCGTTGACGACGGAATGGGGGCTGATGCACGATTGGTTGAATCAGTATGTTGTTGGTAATTTGTATGCGCGTGCGGGATATAACTTTGGCTTTGATGTGACGGAAAAGGCTGCCGGTGAAAATTATATGGATTTTGAATCGGATGGTTATTTGATATTGACACCAGGTTATTCTTTGACCGCCCAGAAACGTATTTATCCATCAGCTTGGTTCCAGATTAGACCATATGCGACAATTGGTGTGGAATATGATGTGTTCGGCGCGCCGGATTATGCAAAATATAAATTTGCATCGGCCAATGTGTTCAGTGAATATGATATAGAAATCGATCCATTGTGGGCGAATATCGGTGGCGGATTTGAATTCTTGTCTGCAAATGGTTTGCAATTTGGTATTGATTATAGATATCAGTATAATAATACAATGCAATTGCATAATATCAAGATTTCTGGATCGTATAGGTTCTAAAAAAAATCCCCCAAATGGGGGATTTTTTTAGAACGGGATATCGTCGCCGATGTCGGCCACGGAAATTTCTTCGCGTGGGGCCGGGGCCGCGGATGTGCCGCCACCAAAGTCACCATCACCCATTGCCTTGGCACCTGACAGGATTACCATTTGCCCCGCGAATGGGTTCAAGACAACTTCGGTTGTGAAAACGTCTGCGCCTTGCTGGTTTTGCCATTTGCGTGTTTTTAAGGAACCTTCCAGATATAATTTTGTGCCTTTTTGCAACATACGTTCGGCAACATCAACCAGATTTGGATTAAAGATTACAACGCGATGCCATTCGGTTTGTTCTTTCTGTTCGCCACTGGCGCGATCACGCCAACGTTCAGATGTGGCTAATGAAAAACTGACCACTTTTTGACCGCTGTTCATTGTGCGGACCTGGGGTTCCTGGCCGATATTGCCGACCAGAATAACTTTATTTATACTGCCTGCCATTTTCGCTTCCTTTTTTTTAATTATATGTTCTGATTTGAGCAATAATATAGGAAAAATGCAAGAAAAAAAGCAAAACTTGACTTTTTTGTCAAATTGTATTATAATACCCGTATCAAATTAGCACTGTTCTGTGCGAAACTTTCCAAAAGGATGATTTATGCATATCAATGAATTAAAGGCGAAATCGCCCCAGCAATTACTGAAAATGGCGGAAGACATGGGAATTGAAAATCCTGCGCAACTGAACGTACAGCAACTGCGTTTTGCGGTTATGCGTGTGTTTGCCGCTGATAACAAGGTGACATTAATTGGTGATGGTGTTCTGGAACGTATGCAGGATGGATTTGGTTTCTTGCGTGCGCCGGAATCAAACTATTTGGCGGGGCCAGACGATTTGTATGTGTCGCCAAATTTAATTAAAAAATACGGTTTGAAAACAGGTGACTATGTCGAGGGGCAAATTCAAGCCCCGGCCGCGGAAACAGAGCGTTATTTCGCGTTGGAAACGATTGAACGTGTTAATGGCGATAACCCTGAAAAATTAAAACACCGTGTGTCGTTTGATGATATGACGCCATTGTACCCAGACGAGAAATTAAAGATGGAGGTGCCAACCGACACAGACAAAGGGCGCAATCTGTCGGCGCGTGTTATTGACCTGATTTCCCCAACGGGTAAGGGACAGCGTTCGTTAATCGTTGCGCCACCACGTACCGGTAAGACGGTTATGTTGCAAAATATTGCACATTCAATTGCGACAAACTATCCGGATGTTAAATTGATTGTTTTGCTGATTGATGAACGTCCCGAAGAAGTTACCGATATGCAACGCAGTGTTAAGGGCGAGGTTATATCTTCGACATTTGACGAACCGGCGGCACGCCATATTCAGGTTGCAGAAATGGTTATAGAAAAAGCCAAACGTCTGGTAGAGGCCGGTCAGGATGTTGTTATCTTGTTGGATTCTATTACCCGTTTGGGTCGTGCGTATAATACGTGTGTTCCGTCCAGTGGCAAGGTTTTAACCGGTGGTGTTGATGCCTATGCGTTGCAGCGTCCAAAACGCTTCTTTGGTGCGGCACGTAATATCGAGGGTGGTGGATCATTGACCATCATTGCAACGGCATTGGTTGATACGGGTTCCAAGATGGACGAAGTTATTTTTGAAGAATTCAAGGGAACCGGTAACAGTGAAATTATTCTGGACAGAAAACTGTCTGATAAACGTGTTTATCCGGCGATTGATATTACCAAATCTGGTACACGCAAGGAAGACCTGTTGGTTGGTAAAGAACAATTAGCCAAGATGTATGTGTTGCGTCGTATAATTAATCCGATGGGCACGTTAGAGGCGATGGAATTCTTGTTGGATAAATTACGTTTAACAAAAACAAATGATGATTTTTTCAGTTCGATGAATCAGTAATAAAAATCCCCCGAATGGGGGATTTTTTAGTGGAAAAATATGAAAACTTATTTATTTATCTTTATGGCGGGGGTGACCGCCATATTTTTTTCTTATATCGCGGGGGTGCGTCTGGGGCGACAGCAATGTCGTGCCGACGCGGCACAGCAAAGTGGATATGTGCAAAGTGAAACAATTAAAATCATAGGGGATGTAAATGCGGAAACTTTTAATCGTGGCGTCGATGATATTCGTCACGTCTTGCACGAAAAATACACCATTGCCGAATAATACGTGTGCACCAATGGTATGCAATCCAATTTATGGGCGGGCGGCGGATTGGAATGTTATCAGTGATGATTTAGCACGCAATATTTATCGACATAATCGTATGTGTGAACAAATCAATCGTTCGCAGCCATAGATATCAAATCATGTACAATTTGTGCGGATTTTTCGTCGCCATTTGGGGCGTATTCAACGAATTCGAATCCGTCCGCATCGCGAAATTCCGATATAAAATATTTTGCGGCATCTAATGATATGCCTTTTGGTTCCGGTACCCAGACGTCACGAAATATGGTTGGGTCAATTACATCAAAATCAAAAGATACAACAAATGGGCGTGTGCCGATTTCCCGACGAATGTCGCGGACGGTGTCCGTCCAGTCCGATTCGTTTTGTAATTCAGATGCACTGCGAATATATATGTTTTGGGTGCGTGCGAACTCTATTTCGGCGGGCTCGAACGATCGTGTGCCGATGTAAAACAGGTTCTGTGGTCTTAGTGCAGGCTCTTTTTTTATCAAACCCAGCCATCGTTTGTCGCCATCCCCCAGCAGTGCGCGTACATTTGTGCCGTGTGGTGCACCTGATGCCTGATGCTGTGACGATTCGGGTGTATGAATATCCAGGTGGGCATCGATATAGATCAGACATACATCTTCGTCTGGGAATCTATCGCGTATGGCTGCGAAATGTCCAAAATTTACAGAATGATCGCCACCAATCATAATGTGTCGACCACGTGGGGTGGCGGCATAGACGCGTTTGTGAATATTAAACGCATCGCCGAAACGATCCTGTGCCGCGACGTTTGGTGCAATATTGTCTGCGACAATCATTGTCCAATCTGTGTTTGGGAACATTTGTTGAACCGCGCGTGGTGCCATCGCGGGGCCGTCATTACGAATTGTTGCCGTTGCGCCACGGGCATATTCAACGCCCATAAATTCAATCATCATAATACTCCAATAAACTTTCGGCGGCGGTCTTGATACGTTGTAGGGATTGTTCATATATCGCACAATCGCGCGATATTTCCGATCGGTATGCATCACGCAAATTTGATGACATATAGTAGCAGTTGTTTAAGTGCTGAACACAATATTCGTGTCCCATCGTGAATGCGTTTTGACCGCGCACGGTGCTTTCCAGCCCCGCCCAATCAATGTCTAAGGCGGCGTCCAGATTAGCCCAGGAATTATCGCCACCGACGGTTTTTATCCAGTATTCATCCATTTCAGCATCGGACCATTTGTTGGTCGACTTTGCCGTTAAAATTTTTGTAACCAGTTCTTGAATTTCTGGCTGGTACTTTGCATCAATTTGGGACAGTTTCGCACTGCAATAACAGCGGTTATATTCAGTGTCTGCACGTTCGCAATATTGGTTCATACATTCGGTATAGTCCGCCATACAGCGCGCGGTTGATACAGCTTCTTTTGCGCTGGTTGATGATGATGCATATCGTTCGTTTGCGACAATGGGACTGGTGCGGCGATTGCCACGTGCCATTGTGGGCATTGTGTTCGTGTTTGTCGCACGTCGGGCAACCACACGACGATTCGTTTGTTGTGTGGCGGGTTGTGCCGTATTCGCAGTGGCCGCACGTGCGGTTGTGTTGGAATTTCCACGTGGTACCACACGACGTGTAGATGTTGTATCTGATAATGGCTTTGTTTTTACCACGATGTCCATTGGGTTGGTGGATTGTGATACCGTGACACCGGGGTTCAGGTCGGTACGCATCTGATTATTCATATATGGATACATATAGTTATATGTGTCGCGCTTGATATACTGGGACGTTGCGCGTGGTGTGGTGGATACCGCCACCGCCGATGCAGACGTGGTCGTAATTGCCAGTAATAAACCCAAAAAGTGCACGTACTTATTCATATATCCATATCATAGAAATTTTCACAAATTCAGACAAGCATAAAATTAAATATAAAATTTGCATTTTGAAAAAATGCTGTTATAATGGGACTCGTTTCGGGGTGTAGCTCAGTCTGGTAGAGTGCTTGGTTTGGGACCAAGATGTGGAAGGTTCGAATCCTTTGGCCCCGACCAGAGATAAATAAAAACACCGCATTCAATGCGGTATTTTTATTAAATGCGGTAATAAATGTGAGGTTTGCTATGAATGTCTATAAAATTATTTCTGAGAATGTAAAAGCCAAGTTAATGGAAATTGATGATGTGGCGGATTTTTTGCCGGCAGACGTTGCGATTGAAACACCAAAAATCCGTGATTTTGGGGATTTTTCGACAAATATTGCAATGATTTTGGCTCGACCATTAAAGAAGGCGCCGCGTGACATTGCAGAAATGATTTTATCAAAAATTTGCGAGATTCCGTTTGTAGAAAACGCGACGATTGCGGGGCCGGGCTTCATTAACATCACATTGAAAAATGATTTCTTGGTGATGCCAGAAAAATATAATGTCGCAAAAGAAAAGGGCGCATCTTTGACCATAGATATGGATTATGGCAGTTATAATATTGGCAAGGCTTTACATATCGGGCATTTGCGTACGACGGTTGTTGGTGATACTTTCAATCGTATAGCGCGTGCGTTGGGGCATAAAACAAAATCTTATAATCATATGGGCGATTGGGGACGTCCAATGGGGCTGATTATTGCGTGGGTTCTGGAATATGGTATGCCAAAGAATGCGGATGATATTAACGTGATGTATCCGGCGTCGTCCACGCGTGCCAAGGAAGATAAAGAATGGTTAGAACGTGCACAGCGCGTTACGGTTGAATTGCAAAATGGTAATTCGGAATATTTGGATATTTATAATAAGTTTGCGCCAATGTCTTTGTCGCAGATATCGGATATTTTGGTGCGTTTGAATATCTTGCCGTTTGATGAAAACAAGGGCGAGCGCTTGGTCGCAGAATATGTCCCAGCGGTTCAAAAGATTTTAGAAGAAAAAAATTTGATTGTTCACGACGATGGTGCCGATGTTATCCCGGTAAAATTGGATACGGACACGGCCCCAATGCCACCGGTTTTGTGGCGGTCCAGTACGGGCGCGCAGACTTATGCGGCGGCGGATTTAGCGGCAATTTATTATCGTACGACGACCGATAATCCAAATGATATTGTTTATTTTACAGACAGTCGTCAGAATTTGCACTTTACCCAGGTGTTTCGTGCGGCAAAAATGGCGGGTATGGATTCTGCGAATTTGCAACATATCGGCTTTGGTACAATAACCGGTGCCGATGGCAAGCCATTTAAAACACGTGATGGTGATGTGCCAAGTCTGGGGCAGATGATGGATATGGTTGCGGATTCTGTGCGTAAACGTGCGACCGAATCGGGCAAAGAATTATCGGACGAAACGGTTGAAATGATTGCGTTGGCCGCATTAAAGTTTAATGATTTGATGCACGATGTAAAATCAGATTATGTGTTTGATGTTGATTCGGTTACCCAGTTCGAAGGGCGTACCGGTCCATACATTTTATACACAGCGGTGCGTTTGAATGCGGTTGCAAAAAAGGCGGCTGATATGAATGTTGTTGCGACGGCCGATGCCGGGACGTTGCAGGCCGAAGAACGTAATTTGTTATTGCGCGTGATGGATTTTGAACGTGTGCTTGAAAATGCGTTTGCACGTCGTGCAACAGATTTATTAGCAAACTATGCGTATGATTTGGCCCAGGATATCAATACATTCTATCATCATTGTCCGATTTTGCGTGATGATGTACCAGCGGATGTAAAGCGGGGGCGTTTGCATATTGCGAATGTTGCGCGTGATACGTTGTTGCGGGCGATTGATTTGATGGGATTACGTGTTCCAGAATCAATGTAATGCGCAGAAATGTAATTTTTTAGACGGTCTATGACCGTCTTTTTTTGTTGTAATTTTTTGTAAATCTAGTTAATATGGGTTAACTATAATGATTAACTAAGGTGAATTATTTTGAATTCTGTAAATTGTGTATTGGATTTGTTTTGTCGGGCATATATTCGTTCGTGCCCAGAAATGCCGATTCGCCCCAGTCAGATGGTGTTGCTTGAAATATTGTGCGCAATGCCGGGACCGCATACCCCGGTGATGTTGGCAGATAGTATGCATGTGTCGCGCCCGATGATTGCCGCGCATTTGGCGGCGTTGGTTGATTCGGGATATGTGTCACGTGTGGCATCGCCAGATGATGGGCGCAGTGTTATAATTTTGCCAACCAAAAAGGGGCGCAAATTGTATTCGGAATATATAACGGCTAATCAACGTTTTTTGTCAGATTTATCCCAGAAAATGGGCGTAAAAAAATTTGATTCTTTGATTAAATTGATTTCGTTGGCGAATAAATATCTGGCGGAATAATTTTTCAGATTGTGTTTTTGAACGTATTTGTATAGAATGTCTTTTGAAACACAAAGGGATTTGTGCTTCGGGTCATCAAAAACCCATAAAAAAGCCGGTGCAGTATAGCATCGTAATCCGCAATTGCGGTGCATATTGCATCGTTTTATTATTCCCGGACATTTTTGTCGGGGAACTGTTGGTGTATATAATACGCTCGTTATGCGAAAGACCAACGGGGTCATTGCTTTTTTATGATTTTTGAATTCCCCGACCGCCATATTTCCCAGGCGGTTTTATTTCAGAAGTGTGGGGGGGCGTGTGTCTCGTTTTGTTGTTTTTTGTATATATCTGTGTGTGCCGGGTATTGTATGGTCGGCGTGCCCAGAAGGATTTACAAAATATCTGGGGCCATCAAGTGGATTGTTTCGGGATGTAAACGGTGTTTGCAAAGAGCTGTGTGGTGCCGGGGTAACAACGTTAAAGACATCTGTTGGATATACTTTTGATTTATTTGCAACCAAGAATACCGACAGGGCGATATGTGTCACGGTTGGTGATACGACGTGTTACGCAGATTTAGTTGCTGGGGGGATGTCGAATACATTAAATGTAAAACTTGGTGATGAGGCGTATCATGCGAATCCTGATTTTGGCAATCTGTGTCCGGTCAGATATACATTATCGTATTCGTGTGGCGAAGGTGCGACTGGGACCCCACCGGAATCGCGTGAATTAGGTTGGGGTGATTTATATAATCGTCCGGATTCTGCAGAATCATGTCGTTATCCTGGATATAGTTTTAATGGTTGGAAAATAGATTCAACGGGATTGAGCAAGGGGACTGTGTACAATTACACATATACCACCGATAAAACCATGACGGCCCAGTGGATGGCGAATACATATGCCGCACCATACCTTTGTAATTATTGTGCGGGATCCACATATTATACAATTAATGATTATTCTACAGCTGTGTTTGGTTCTAATTTTACACCAAAGTCTTCGTTGCCATGCACAAACCCATTTAAGCAAACAATAGATTATTATGCGGTGTTGGATGCAT
>JAZLDI010000015.1:0-7370 GCA_045614665.1 Candidatus Enterousia sp. | reverse complement strand
TGTTATAAAGTTTATCATATCTTGGATAGTTTAGCCAATGATTTGGTGATAGTCAAGCCATCGCGCAATACCGGGTCCCAGTTCATAGGCAACCCACGATGCAGCGTCACCCCGCCCCGTGCGCCCACGCGCCCACGCAACAATACCCGTTCGGCTGTGTCCCGTGCACCAAATAATGGAAAAATATTTATATCCCCACAGTGTTCAAATAAGGTTGCTATGATGCCATCAATGGTTGTTGCATCTGTTATGATACAGCAATATCCATTTGGTTTTGTACGGGCAACACATTTCTTTATCCATGTGGTTAAATCTGCGTTATGATGAGCATTATGTTTTGCCGGGGTGCCACGAAAATATGGTGGATTTGTGACAACAATATCAAATGTACGGTCTGTACGCCATGTTGTGATGTCAGCATTTATTAGTTCTATGTTACGATTGTTTAATTCGGCATTTATGCGGGCCGCGTTCAGCATTTCGTCCGACACATCAATTCCCGTTAATTTTATATCTGGATTATGTGCCAGTACGCACAGCCCCACCCCGCCGGAACCAATTCCGACGTCCAGTACGGTTTTTGCGCCCGTTGGCGCAAACGCCGCCAGCCACACCGCGTCAGATGTTGGGTTGTAAAAACCACGGCGCATACGAACGCGTCCACCCATAAGGGTAAAAATTTCTTGTTTTTCAGACATACCTATATCATAATTCAACAAAATCAAAAGGCAAGTTTATGTTTAATGATGTTGTTATTGTGCAAAGTGCAATTAGTGCGTTTAATAATGCGGCATTGGTCGCGCCTGCGTTCTTGTGGTGGGCGATTTTATCGTTGCCTTTGATGTTTTTAGTGTGGAAATGCGCACCGATGATTTGCGATAAACTTTCATTGGGTACGGATAATATTAATGCACGTGGTGGCGTTATGGTGGCGTTGCTGACGTTTGTGTGGGTTGTGCTGTTTAGTGGAAACTATGCCGTTTTGCGCGATGGTGTATCTGTATTGCCATTTGTTGTGGCTGTTATTGTTTTCCTGACATCGTTGTTTATTGCGTCACATATGCGGCAATTGCCTGCATTCAAGATAAATACACGTGCACGATGTGCGGTTGTGATATTGATCCTTTTAGCGTTGGTGTTGTCTGACTTGCATGCATGGTGGGGGCCGGTGTTACAGGTTGGCGCATGTTTGCTGGGCTGGTTGATGGGGCGCGCGGCACGTGGGGCAATGCGACCGGTTGCTGGGATGATTTTGATTATCTTAATGGCGACGGTGGCAATGTTGATGCAACCAGAATTTTTCCGCTTTGGTCAATTGGGTAATTTAACACCGGTGCATTTGATTTTTGTGTTGATGATTGGTGTTTGTGCAATGGCGGTGATTGCGCTTAATAATGTTAATGCACGTGGTAAGATTCATCAAAGTGCATATGTGAAATTAAAATGTATGATGCGAGTTGTATCTGTTTTGATGATGGCTTTGTTTATGCTAACAGAATCTGTGCCATTGTTTATTGGTATGTGTGTTGCGGTATTGTTGCTGTTTATGCTGTCGGTGTGGCATGCAAAGGTACAACCAAGTGGGTTAATGGAACGTATGTTGGCGATTGCAATTATATTATTTGGGACGACTACTACGATGCCGGCAGTGACCGCAATTGGTGTTTTGTATCTGTCTGTATTGCCACAGGCTAAAATGTGGCGGGAATTCTGCGCTTTGTTATAATTTGTTATATTTATTTAATACCATTTTCTGCCCTGTTCAGATATGATTTCTGCAGAATTAATAAATAAAACAAAGAAGTTATATCATGGCAATACATCCAACTGCTATTATTCACGAAGGGGCCAAACTGGGCGCAGATTGCAAAATTGGTCCATATTGTATTATTGGTCCAAACGTTGTTTTGGGTGATCGCGTCGAATTGGTGTCACATGTTGTTATCGACGGAAAAACGTCAATTGGGGATGATTCTATTGTTTATCCGTTCGCGGTTTTGGGGGTTATGAGTCAGGATTTGAAGTGGCAGGATGAGACCACAATGACCGGATTGCGTATTGGTAAACGTTGTAAGATTCGTGAATATGCGACAATTCATTCGGGAACACCGGCATCTGATGGAACGGTTATTGGTGACGATTGTCAGATTATGGTTAATGCACACGTTGGTCACGATTGCAAGGTTGGCAACAGTGTGGTTATGTCTAACCTGGTTCAGGTGGCGGGTCACGTAGAAATTGAGGATTTTGCGATTTTATCTGGTGGGACAATGGTATTGCAATTTGCGCGTATTGGGCGTAATGCCTTTATTGGCGGTATGTCTGGTGTTGGCAGTGATGTTTTGCCATATGCCATTTATGATGGTAATCGTGCCGTTTATCGTACAATTAATCGCGTTGGATTGATGCGTCACGGATTTACAAACGAAGATATGCACGCGATTCATTCTGTTTATTCGGCGGTATTCCGTAGTGACGAAGGTACAACCGCAGACCGTCTGGCCAAGGTACGTAAAGAGGTCAAAAACAACAAATATGCAATGGATGCAATAGATTTTATCGAAAATCGTTCAAAACGTGGCATTGGAACATCAAAGAATGCAGAATAAGCAAACGGTATTTATTGTCGCGGGCGAAGTGTCTGGAGACGTGCTGGGGGCGCGTATAATGAGTCAAATGCCAGACGCAAGTTTCGTTGGCATTGGTGGCGAAAATATGTGTGCTGCGGGATTAAAATCGTTGTTCCCGATGGGTGATTTGGCGGTTATGGGTGCGGTAGAGGTTTTGGCACACGCTCGAACGCTGACACGACGTATCCGCGAAACGGTAAATGCAATATTAGAAACAAAACCAGATGTGGTGGTTAGTATTGATGCGCCTGGTTTTGTCAAAAGTGTTATTAAGCAAATTCGTAAATTACCAGAGGGTCAAAGACTTATTCAAAATGGTCTTAGATTTCATCATGTTGTTGCCCCCCAGGTTTGGGCTTGGCGGCCGGGGCGTGCGAAAAAATATGCACGAACATTTGATAAATTGTATGCGTTTTTTGATTTTGAAGTGCCCTATTTCACCAAGCATGGATTGGATACCGTCGCGGTTGGGCATCCAATAGCAGATGGTATAATCGGAAAATATGATGCAGAAAAAAATAAATCAGATGAAAAAATTATCACTTTGGTCCCCGGCAGTCGTATGTCAGAGGTCAAACGTCTGATGCCAATAATGCATGATGTGGTGGATATGCTGTCGCGGAATGGATTTTTGGGATACAAGTTTGTTATTCCAACCGTTGAAACAACGGTGGACTATGTTCGTGAACAGACGTCGCGGTGGTCGGTTAAGCCGATATTGGTCCCGTCAAGTCAGCGGTACGAGATTTATTCAAAAACATATATTGCCATTGTGGCCAGTGGTACCGTATCCGCTGAATTGGCAATGATGCATGTGCCTACGATTGTTTTATATAAGATGAACCCGATAACCACGTGGCTGGTTCGTCAAATGATACGTGTAAAATGGGTGTCATTGGTAAACATTTTATTAAATCGTGGTGTATATCCAGAATTGTTGGGGCCGGCCGCCCGTGCGGACAAGGCATTGGATGTGTTTGGACAATTAACAATTCCGTCGGTTCGTGAAAAGATGATTGCCGAATTAAAATCTGCGGATACGCTGTGGCGTCGATCAAATGGCGCCCCCGCGGCATTAGTTGCGGATGGTATTAGAAATAAATAAAAATCCCCGCCATTTTTGGCGGGATTTTATTTATAAGATACGAGACAACTGATTTGAATCTGAATTATTTTGGTCATATAGAATTACATCGACAGACCATCTGGCAAATCACTTTGTCCACCAACTACTGTGTCGCATTTGGTGTATGTTGTAACGGCGACGGGTTCTTCTTCGGAATCTGTAATTGGACATACCTGCTCCTTGCTAGAGTAGATATCACGTATGCACCAGGCAATGGGTGTATTTTCTGCATTATTAACGGGGGTTGGTATGTCAGATTTTGTACATAACGCATCGTTTGTGTTGGATTCTGTTGCCTTGACCGGGATTGCGGCAAGGCACTTTGCGGATGTCCCGTTTTTACTGCGTCGGCCACCATTTTCCCAGCACAGGCAAGCGCCCCATGATTTAGTATCTACGGACAGTGAGTAGTCACGTGGGCACATATTTTCGCCTTCAGCAAGCGCATATAATTTCTTTATTATGTTACCACTGGTATCGCTTGAGATTTGGACATTTGATATACAGATATTGTCGGACTTATATTGATTCATACGACCGTATTGCAGTTCCATAAAGCGTCCCTGCAGGTTGGTGCATTGGGTCGTCAGGATGTCGATAACCTGGTTATAAATTTCGGTAGCGACGCCAATTGGGCGCACGATACGATGATTTAGGCAGTTGTCATCATCCATAATACCGTATTTTTCAGTAGATTCATTTGTGGCTTCCTCTGTGAATGTATAATCACAAGAGCTGTTATCCGATGCACTAAATGTTGTTGTGGAGTCGTCGGTTGCGACGGGGTCTACGTACATTTTATCGAAACCACCAAATGCAGCCTCTATCATTTCTGGTGAATTGCACGAGTCTATGGTAGTTAACTGTTTCGCGCATGTTGATTTATAACGACGATATTTATTACCATATGGTACAAATTCCGCATATGTTGAATCGTAATTGGTTTTGTCGCTTATGTCACTTTTCTTGCTATACATATCAGTCGAGACATATTCATAAAGTGTAAACCAATCTGGGGCGGTTCCCGTATTTGGGGTAAATAAACCACTGTATGGATAGTAAAAGTTTTCATAGTTTGCGCCACCAAAACTGTCAAAGCATTGTTTGACAACGGCACGACACGCGGTTAGAGTGTCTGTTTCTTGACGCTCAGTGATATAATCTTTGATAATATCGGTTTTGAAAAGATTGTTACAGGAATTGACATAATCCGTACACATTGCGCCGGTTAAGGTAATCTTGCTGGGTTGTATGGTCAGGGCGCTGTTACCGGTTAGTTCTTTCATTGCGTCGGTCATTGATTCATCTGCTTTCATATAACAGGTTGATACAAAATCAAAACAACCTTGTTTAATAATATCGACCTTGGCTTGTTGGGCGTAATATATATCTAATAATGCCTTGTCTAGGTATTCAGACCATACGACATCCGCGTTTTCGACGCATTTATTAAGTGCATCTGCTGCAAATTTTTTTGTTCGTGATTCAAAATTTTGAACAAATATGCGGTTGGCAGTATTCTTGGAAAGTTTTTGATTTGCCAGGTTAACGCCATCTGCAAATGTAAGCATTTTTGCCAATTCATGGAAGTTTGTAACGCCTGCAATTGGTGCGCCGGTGGTGATGTCTATAAATTCACCGTTGTCCAGGCATCTGTGGTATCCAGCACCGCATACCTGTTCGCTAAGGATTGCAGACTCTACCTCTGCGATACAGGTTGCAATATCAGATGAATTGTGTTTTTGGCGATTTTCAACACGCGCCAGATCCAGCATCGCACTGCCCTCGCGTATGGAGGATTTCATTTCTTTTCGCTTGTTTTCGACCGCAGTTTCAACAGTGTTACAATCTTGCTCAATCGCCATCAGGTATGCGGTTATGGCACGCTGTAATGATGCATCGTTACAGTCAGCACGTACCGCCGCCCGACATTGTGGATAAACCGCACTGTATAAGTTTTGCCCATTATAGGTTGCGATTGCCTGGCCGGCGTCCATCGTACCAAATGCATTTGCAGTATCAAATGAAATGTTTATAGAATTTAAATCTGAAAATTTACCCCCAACGGATGAATCTTTGCCACGGATTGAATTTAATATGGCTTGTAATAATGCCTTTGAGGCAGACTTGTCGTCGGTTAGGGCCTTTTCTCCGTCGGATGCGGTTTTCATAGCCGCTGCCTGGGCAGAGGTCATACCGACCACGTCCAGATTTTCTGTAAATACGGTCAATTGTTCGCCCGCTTGGGTCAATGTTTGGCGTGCATCCACCAAATCATAAACACGATTACTGCACGAGCAACGACGGTAGTCATCATTTTTCTGGCCACAAAACTGATCCATACAGGTGAAATATGCTGTTTTGCAACGTTCGTATTCGGCACCGGTGCGAGTTTGTGTGGCTTGGGTGTCTGTGGTAGCACGCGAAATGACGCGCGGATTTGGACTTTGATTTTGGGTGGTACGCACAGATGCGGTACGTGCCGAGTTATTTGTTGCCGTGCGAGCGGCGGTTGCGCGTGTCGTAGCAGATTTTGTTGCGGCACCGCGCGGTGTTAGGATTGATGTGCGCGCCGCTGTGCGGGCGGGTTTTGTTGGATTGGTAAGTCCTTGTACAGTATTGGTTGTTCCATTTTTTGTGCGTGATGCCACCCCACCGTCTCGGACAGCGGCATATGTTCCACTGGTCAGTCCCAGGCACAATGCAACAAAAATCAGAACTTTCTTCATCTCTAAAAGAAATGTTAGCAAATTTATAAATTTTAGGGCAAGTGAAATATGTTATTTTTAATGTGAATTTTTGCCTGGTGCGTTTATGCGACAAAATATGATAAGTTTTATGATATGAAAAAAGAAAGATTAGAGGCGTTTAGTGATGGTTTGTTCTCGGTCGTGATTACGATTATGGTACTGGAATTGCATGCCCCGATTGGCCAAGTTTCTTGGGGGGCGCTGTTAGATGTTGTGCCGGTTTTTTTGACATATGTATTAAGTTTTGTTTATGGTGCAATTTTTTGGATAAATCATCATCATTTATTGGCAGCGACATTGCGTATAGATAGTGCAATTTTGTGGGGTAATTTAAACTTTTTATTTTGGTTGTCTTTAATTCCATTTTTTACGGCCTGGCTTGATGAAAATCAAGCAGCCCCTGTGCCAGTTGCTGCATATGGAGTGTTGTTATTAATGGTAATATTATCGTATAGGCTGCTGGAATACTTGTTGTTTCGGATTCATCACGGTAATGCATTGGTGGTTCGTACCCTGCGCCAGGGGCGACGGGAGTGGGCATCGATATCATTGCTTGGATTGGCGGTTGCATTGGCTTTTTGGTATCCTTATGTGGCAGTTGCTATATATGTTGGTATTGCAATAATGTGGGTTTTACCAGATCGGGAACTGGAAGAAGCCTTGACGGATTAAAAAATGATTTTTTCTTGTTGCAAAGAATTTAAAATTAATATAATATAATCTTCGCCTGCGGATATGGCGGAATTGGTAGACGCGCTAGTTTCAGGTACTAGTGGTAGCAATACCTTGGAAGTTCGAGTCTTCTTATCCGCACCATGCTTTTAATCTGAAAGCGTATGGCGTATCGGTTTAGGGGTTGTAGCT
>JAZLDI010000014.1:0-3707 GCA_045614665.1 Candidatus Enterousia sp. | reverse complement strand
GTTCGCTGGATTTATTCTGGTGATTATTGAGCGGGAGCCACCCTCTGTTCCATCCCGAACCAGACAGGGAAACCCCGTATCGCCGATGGTACTTTGGCTTAAGCCACGGAAGAGTAGGTCGTCGCCAGAATAAATCCAGTTTATCGATATAAAAACCGAATTCCACCGCCCGCCTGGGCGGTTTTTTTATTAGGCAAAGCGTCCTGTGGCGGCTTTTTATTTTTATTGACATATGTATATGGTATAATAACATAAGGTAAAACAGGATATAAATATATGGTTAAAACAAATAACGATATTAATAATAGAATCTCAGACATAGTATATCAAGCGGTTATGGATAATGACAAGCCGATATCGAATTTAGAGGATTTTTATAAAGCGCTGCAAGGGATTTTTAACAATCCGACCGAACAGAATATGGAAAAAATAACACAAAAATATAACACGGACCAAATATTATCCTTGGTTGACTATGTCCTTGTAATGGCAAACAAGTCGGACAAAAAGTCGTTTGAACAAGTTGAAACAAGAATTGAACCAATGCTGGAATCTGGTAAATTATCATTACCCAATTTGGATACAATAGATCAGATAACAAAAACAGCATTGCAACAACGTGTCTTGGCATTTTTTGATAAAAAAATTTCTGCACCCGAATTTATAAATTATTACACAAGTGCCGATAGCATGAAGCAGCTAATCCATTTTCATGATGCATTTTTAGTTTCAAATGGGTATACTACCACAGAACAAAAACAAGCGTTATTAATAATAAATCTGTCTAAAACCATTTTATGGGTAAAGATGAAATTGGTTACGCACCCAGAAACATCACAGATTGAAAAAAATGCAATAAAGAAATCTTTGGAAACGCTAAAGAAGATACCTGTATTTGAAAAGTTGGAATTTGAAGAAGCGGTAGATATATTTCTGGAAGAGATGGTATTAAAAGATGCCGCTGGGGCGATTAATCCGGCATTAGCAAAAAAATATACAGATATTGGCATTGTATTTGGTGATATGATACCAGGTTATAATCCTGATAGCTTTGCGCAAGATATGATAAAACGGGTGGTTAAGGCCAAAACAGAAAAATTAAACAAAGGTCGTGCAAAAATTTCTGCCAAGAAAGCAGATGCCAGTATATCCAAATATATAAAAGAACAGTACTAGATTTTACCGCCCAAAACCACCTACAAAAGCGTCAATCTAAGTACGGCCAGCCACGCTGGTTATCGGGTGATACATTGGTTAAAATTATTGCGGCCACGGGAATGTCGCCGATACAATTCGCAGAAATTTATCAATCGTTTCTGGAAGTGTCTTAAAACCGCCATGTTGGGCGGTTTTTTATTGCTAGTGGTGATTTGAGTGCTATACTAAAATTAACCCAGCCCAAGGATTGTATTATGTTATCTGGATTAAGATTAAAAGCAAACGCTGCCAAACGTGGCAGATGCAAGAATCTTATTGCTGTTCTGGAAAACCCCAGTGATCCAAAAAATATTGGGGCAGTTATTCGGAATATAAATGCATTGGGTGTGGAAAAATTATATATCGTCGACGGTCACAATATTCTGCCAGAGACCTGGGAAGAAATACGTACGCGCAAAACACTGTTGAAATCATCTGTGTCTGCGGTTAAATGGACGTTTGTTAAAACATTCAAAACAACCGCCGAATGTATTGAGCATTTAAACAAGAATAAGTATATATCCGTTGTCACATCGCCACATATCAAAGGCAAAACAAATGTTGTATTACAGCATGGTGATTTTACCCAGAAACGTCTGGCTGTATGGTTTGGGAACGAAGCCCGTGGTATCAGTGATGAAGCAGTTGAGAATGCGGTTGCGTGTGTTGCAATTGAAATGTATGGAATTATTGAAAGTTTTAACTTGGCTGTATCAACTGGGATTGTTTTGTATGAAATTACCAAACAACGTCGCGCATATCAAAACACACATTCCCGTGGTCGCAAAAAGGATCCTTGTATCGTCCCATCCAAGCAAGATTAATAATATAATGCTAAATACCCACGCTCCGAACGGGGCGTTTTTTGTTGCGCACAGTGCCTGATGTGTTATTATTCCCGCATAGGATAAAAAGGGTTTAAAATGCCAGTTACACCATTGGGCAGATATTACACAATATCAGATGTCATCAAACGGTATAATCACGAAAATGGCGTCGCATATGTCACACGTGGCGAAGAATTTTATGCGGTACACACTATCAAATTAACAACCCCATGGTCGGAAGAGTATAAATCGCGTGGTCGTCTGGACGCATTGGCGGCGGGCGAATTTTTTGATGTTGCGTGTCGTTATCTTCGTAATGAAATCCAATGGACCGAACCCGTACGTAAATTTAGTTGTAAATATAACCCAAACCGTTCCCGTGGCTGCACGGATAAAAATTGCCCACGTGCTCTGGGCGGTACGGCGTACAGGGAATTTTTTGGCACCACATGCCCATTTCGCAAAATACGATAATCCCACCGCCCGCCCCAATCATCCCGAAAAGTTTCGATTTTGCACCACCCAGATGGGCGGTTGTTAAACAGCCCCCAACATGTCTTGATAATCGTTAATTTTGTGTTATATATAGTGTGTGGCAGAGCGAGGAGGTCGATATGTCAAGAAAAGTATGTTCAATAACCCTATCAAAGCCAGAAAATGGTACCTATGAAGTATCATATATTGATTATTTATGGATTCGTCCGGGCTATACCGGCAAGCGGAAATGTAAACGATTTAAAAGCTTGGATGCGGCTAATGCATTCCTTAGGGAATTGTATATGCGCATAGATGGTATGGCAAATGTTACAAATTATACATATAAACCACAAAATGAAAGCAGCATAGAAAGAAACGCTGATTCCAGTTTAATACACATCAACACGGTTAACGAATACGCAAACTTTATGTTCTTTTCTGCGAATTCAGATATTAATCAGCCTAATCCTTCTGTGGCTTTTATTCCAGAACACGTTGTTAATTCTGTGTTTAATCATATTGCAGGTCAAAAATACACGAACGCAAAACAAGTTCCGTATTACTTTGTTTTGAATAGGCAAAAGACTGCGTAATATCCCACCGCCCATTTTCGGGCGGGTTTTTGTTGGGTAAAATGTCCTGTGGCGGATGGAAAGAGGATGTGGCACTATACCCCATGCCAGAGGAAGAGAGAAAACCCACATGCGCACGAAAAAAATTATCATATTTCCGGCGATAATGTTAAGCCTTGCCGCGAACGCTGCCACCAAAACAATCGCCAACACATCTGCATCCCAATCACCACGGATTCTGGTTGCATATTTTTCAATGCAGGACGGTAACACCGGCGACGTTGCGCGCGCAATTGTTGATGTAACAGGTGGCGATTTATACCGTATTATGGTGGCCGAACCATATCCCGTTGATGACAAGGTGCGCAAAGAATTATTAACGCGCCAGATTGAAGAAAATATCCTGCCACCACTGGCGGGACCGGGGCCAAATATTGCGGAATACGATATTGTCTTTTTAGGCTCGCCTGTTTGGGCAAACCATATATCCCAACCGGTTAAGAGTTTTTTGAATAAATACGACCTTGCGGGCAAGACTGTTATTCCATTCGTATCGCACAGCGGTGGCGGTCGTGGCAAGACTTTTTCAGATGTGGCGGAATTGTGCCGTGGATGCACGGTTGATGCCGACGGT
>JAZLDI010000013.1:0-102623 GCA_045614665.1 Candidatus Enterousia sp. | reverse complement strand
CTCCGACTTTTGCGGTCATTGAATCTGTTTGCACGACCAAATCAGACAAAACAATCGGAAGAAAAACAAGAAACAGAAAAAGTAAAAAAACAACGCGCCGTGTTAAAGGCATACTGGTTTCCAATCGTTTGTGCAATAATTGTATTGTTGATTGCGTTGTGGGTCGTCTTTATTCGTGCGCCACGACCATCTAAGATTGTTGTTGTGCCATCTGTGCCAGAACCAGTAGTGCAAAAGGTTGCGGAAATAACCGTGCCAATGTTCGATATCGTGCGTATTGAAAAAGATGGCGGAATTGTAATTGCGGGACGCTGGTTGCCACATCAGAATATTTCAATTGTTGTAAATGGTAAAATCATAGCAACGGAACGCACAGATTCTGTCGGGGAATTTGTATATGCCCCATCCAAAGCATTCGAAGCTGGTAATTATACGATTTCGTTATTAGGGGTCGAACCAACAGTTAAATCAGAAGACAAGGTTTTTGTTTATGTATCAGAGGCCGGCGCACAAAATTCTGTATCATTATTGATGACCCGTGACGGCAGCACATTGTTACAGGCGCCATCAATGTTGCGCGATGGTGACTTGTCTGTATCCAAGATTGATTATCTGGACAATGGACGTATTGTTGTGACTGGTGATGCATTGCCACGTTTACGTGTATCTTTGTCACTGAACGATAAATATATGGGGTTTGCGCGTGTATCTGATCATCATCATTTTGGTTTGGGCGCAGATGTTGGCGAGTTAAAGAGCGGTGCAGAATATTCGTTGACCGTTCGTATGCACGATGGTGACGGGCGCACCGTTGCCAGTGTTACACATGATTTTGTAATGCCAGAAATGACCGGCGATGACGATACATTCTATACAGTTCGTCGAGGCGATTGCTTGTGGATTATTGCGCGCAATTTTATGCGTCGTGGAATTTTGTTCAGCATCATTGCAGAACGTAATAATATCGAAAATCCAGATCTTATTTATCCGAAACAATTGTTGCAAATACCGGTGGAAAAATAATGATATGGCAAGATGCTTTGCCTCGTGTAAACCTGGCACTAAAAGTTACAAACTGGTGTAATTTATGTTGTGCACATTGCTGTGAGCGCAGTAATAGCAAAGAACCTTTTAATTTAATGCCTCTTGATCGCATAGAAAGGTATATTGCACAGTATGTTAATATGGATGTGCCGGTGTGGGACTATGTGGTGTTTACAGGCGGCGAATCAATGGCACCATATTATTGTGGCATGGATACATATGTCCCAAGTGTTGCGGAAATTAGTATTAAAAACAATTTAACCCCTGCGTTTAAAACAAATGCAAAATGGGATGCGGCATTGGCAAAACGAATACTTAAAGATTTGGCGGATGTCGCGCATAAATACAATCATCAAATATCGTTGGATATTTCTATTGATGAATATCACGACAACTTTTTATCTGTGGCAAATGTAATTAGTCAAATTATGGCCAGCCAATATTTAATTGATGCGATTCCTGTATCATTTGTTGGTCTAAATACCGTTGCATCACAATATAAAATTCAGGAATTTTTGAATATACTAAAATCGCGAGGGATGTTTGTTGGGGCGACCACAATCCCAACTGATGAATTTCTGGTTGCAAAGGGCGATAAAACAAACGTTATGTTTTATGATATTAGTGGATTGAGCCGTTTGGGACGTGCCGCTGATAATAATATTGCAAATGCGCGTATAATAAGCGGCAATGGACATAGTGGTGGCAGTGATTGTTTAGAAATAACAAACAACAACCAGGCGATATTAAACTATAAATATAAAACCACAATGGACAATAAAACCATCGCGCAAGTTTATAACGAATTATTACAAAAAAAGAGATAATAATTATTGTGTATAAAAACTTGGATTTATGTTATTAGCGTGGCCGCAATGCCACCGACATTGTAAATGGCAAAACAGAAATAAAAGGATGCAAAATGCCAACGATAAGACGCCTGTATAAGATTGCATATGACCATGATGAACTGATCCAGCGGACATCTGCCGAAGCATTTACGCCGTATACTATGTTGGGAATTGATGCGGAACAATACAATACCCTTCCTGAACGAGAAAAGACCGCTTTAAAATGGTTGGTGCGTGCGTCTGATATTATCGATCGTGTGGCGTTACAACTAGACCATCCTTATAATTTAGATTTTGAACTGTTTCTAGAATCGAGCCAATCTTTTAAAGATATAAAATTAGCGCAGAAATTATTTCGTGGGCAACGCGGAATATTTGCACATGAAAAATCAGGCGCACCGGTTGCGTTAACCAATGATGTTGAGCCACGTTTGGGACGCGGTTTGTATCCATATAATTTATCAGTTGATGAATTTCACGACATTTTAATTCGTATGTTGGAAAGTGGCTATAAAGATGACGAGGTGCGTGAAATATTAAACCAACGTACCATTGTAAAGCGTTTTGGCGATGAATTGAAAGCTGTTGATTATACAAATGCGTTCAAATTTAATTTTCGTTCGGCAGCGTATGCACTACAGGCCGCCGCTGTAAGCACGGAAAATTTCGATTTCAAAGAATATCTGACACTGCAATCCGCAGCATTGATGAATTACTGGCCGTGGGCTGATTGTGAAGCCGACAAAAAATGGGCGACCCTGCAATCAGGGCCGCTGGAATTTACACTGGGGCGTGAATGCTATGACGATGCGATGACGCCGACTGTATTACAAAACCCAAAATTAAAATCTATGTTGGATGCGCGCGGAATTACACCATATGCAAAAGACAACCTGGGGGCGACGGTTGGTATCGTTGATACGGCTGGCACAGATTATTTATTAAAAATAAAACAATACTTGCCTATGTTGGCATCCAAAATGCCGCGTGCAGATGAGTACAAACAAGTCCTGGGGACAAACACAAAACAAACAATGGTTGATGTCGATGTTGTATCGGTCAGCGGGCATAATGCCGCATATCGCAGTCAGATAACATTGGCATTTAATTTGCCTAATGCAGATAAATTGGCGGTTCAAACCGGTGGCGGTCATCGGACGGTCTATTTAAAGCAAATGCGCCAGTGCAAATATGGCAATGGAATTGACGAAAAGAAAAATGCATTGCTGGCGCCGGAATTTCACAAATATTTTTCGGTACGTGCCCTGCACGATTTTACAATTTTGCACGAAAATATGCACACATTGGGACCAAAAGACGGCCTGGAATCACTGGGTGAATACAAAAATATTATCGAAGAACACAAAGCCGATGCGGGCTCTATTGCGATGTTAGATGAATTGGTGCATGCTGGTTTTTTTGCGCCACATCAAAAACAAGAGTTGATTACATCGTGGCTGATTGCGTATTTATATCCGGGTGCAAATTTTAGTCGCGCCCATGCAAAACGCAATATTATGCAACATAATATGTTATTTGAGTGTGGCGCAATTCGTCTGGATTCATCAAATCGTTTGGTCATAGATTTTGATGCAGTTATCGCACGCGGTAAAAAAATGTTGCGCGATGTGATTGATATTCAGTTATCAAAAAATCCAGAAATGGCACGTCAGTATATTGAAAAATATGCAGTATGGTCGCCACAACTGGAAATACTGGGGACAAAATTAGCCAACGTTGATAAACAGCGCAATTCTTATATTGTTGAACCATTGGCAGATATGTTGCGTGGACGCCAGAAATAAATTCTGGACATTGATGACGAAATAAGATAATATTTCGCCATACATTGCGGGCGTAGTATAATGGTAGAACGAAAGCTTCCCAAGCTTTAGGCGAGGGTTCGATTCCCTTCGCCCGCACCAAGAATTCAACCGACCACGACGGTCGGTTTTATTTTTGAATTGCACGATTCTTCAATAAACATTTGACTTTTTTGATTTTTTGGCTCATAATAGGTGTGCAAATCCCAAAGATTGCCATTTTAATAACACCAGTTCGCAGCATGCGTGTGGTACATCATCCGACGAGTTTCGTCCTTGATGGCGGTTTTCTTTGTGGTTAAAACAGTTATAAATAAAAAGGAGTAAATTATGGCAACTGTTATTCGTTTGGCACGTTTTGGTGCAAAAAAACGCCCATACTATCACATCGTTGTGACAGATTCACGCAATGCGCGTAATTCCGGAAACGTTCTGGAAGTTGTTGGTAAATATGACCCAATGCAGGCCAAAGACAGCGACAAACGTGTTACATTGAAAATTGATGAAGTAAAAGCCTGGTTGGCAAAAGGTGCACAACCATCTGATCGTGTACACAAATTCTTGGCCAAAGCCGGTTTGGTAAAAGCAAAAGCGATTCCAGTTCAGACAAAGAAACATCTGCAATCTGAAAAAACACAGATGAAGATCAAAGATAAGGCTGAAAAATTGGCAAAAATCGCTGATGAAAAAGCAGCAGCAGAAGCCGCAGCCAAGGCCGCAGCAGAAGCAGAAACAGCACCAGCTGCCGAAGAAACAACCGAAGCTGTTGCAGAATAATTTATTCCGAAATGTTTATCTAATGGCAAAGGCATCAAAATCAAAGAGCCGTATTAATATGTGCAAAGCCTTTATTCATAAGGCTTTTCATGAAGTGTGGTTTGAAGATAAAAAACTTAAAACACTTATGCACGATTGTTATTTAGACAATATATGATGATATGATGTCCTTTGCCATGGAAAACGGTATTAATTTGCATGATTATTTTATGCAGATAAAGCAGGAATTATTAAAATTGCCTAATACATACGAACGGCAAAGAGGTTGATGGTATGAACGACAGATGTCCGTATGCGCAAGATTTAGAATGCGCTCAGGCTGACCGTAACGAGGAATTTTATCTGCAAATGTTCGAAGCAATGCGTGAAAATAGACCCGTTGCATTTGTAACAGGTGGGTTATGTCCCGCATATGCAAGCGAATGTACAAAATTGCGCGAGCATAAAGAAAAAAAACAAAGACAACGGTAATCTGTACCCAGAAAGGAACATGTTGTGCCAGAATACGAATTAGTTAATCCAGATATGATGTTAAGTGGTGGCAGTCTTGCCGATGAACGAAAGTTTATTATGAGACCAACTTTGCATAAGGATGGACGTGCTAGCACAGCTTTTGATTGTCCGTACGATGGCACATATTGCAGGCAAAAGGATTGGCGTTTTACGTCTTGGACTAATGCGGTTGAATATATGGCAACACATAAACAGGATTGTATTATTGTCACATCAGATAACAATAGCGAATGTCCGTTGACAGATAATGTGCAGTGTATTCGAAAAATACGTTACGAAAATATCATTAAACAATTAAAACAAAATGCAAAATAACGAAAAAATCTTGGTTGGAAAAATTGTTGCCCCCCAAGGGATCAGGGGCGAAGTTCGTGTTCAGACATATTCTGATAAGCCGGAAGACTTCAAGAAGTTTAACGTAATTTCTGATCGTTTTCTGCCAGAAGATTTTAAGTTTTTGCGGACAGTTCCTAATTCGACCGTCATTATTGCAAAAATTCGCGGTGTCGAGGACCGAGATTCAGCCGAATTGTTGCGTGGAACAGAACTGTTTATTGGACGTGCAGACTTGCCAAGTCTGGGCGAACAAGAATATTACCAGACTGATTTAGTCGGAATGACCGTAAATCAGCGTGGCAATATTATTGGCCATGTTGTATGTATTCAAAACTATGGCGCTGGCGATATCATTGAAATGGACAACGGCGACATGGTGTCGTTCGTTGGAGCGAGGGTTGATTTTGAATCACAGATCATCTATGTAAACTGATATCTAACAAAAACTAGAAACAAAAAAACTGAAAAGATCATGAAAAAAGAACAAAAGGTAACATTTAAGTTTGATGGAAGCGGCAAAGGTTTTACAGCTGTATGTACTGCAAAATTTAATACACCAGACGTTCAGTGTTCTACGTTAAAAATGTATAAAAATGGTGTAGATAGCAAAGTTGCCGTTGCAATCAAAGAAGACACAGAAATCAATATTGTTATGCCAGAATATGCACGCAGTCCAGAAACACTTGAAACAATGTGTGGTTTGGGACAGGCGTTCTGTGGAATATGCAAGTTTAATGCTTGTAATATCAAGACTAAATAAAAAAATGCACTTTAATATACTGACCATTTTTCCAGAAATGTTCCCCGGCACGCTAAGTGGCGGTGTTGTTGGACGCGCACTGGAACATGGCATTTGGTCGTATAATATTATCAACATTCGTGACTTTGCCATCAATAATTATGGCAGCGTTGATGATACCCAATTCGGTGGTGGCGCGGGTATGGTTATGCGCCCAGACGTCTTGGGAAACGCGTTGGATTCAATTAAAAATCCGGGAAAAATTATATATTTTTCACCACGTGGAAAAACACTAAACCAGAAAATTGTACGCGAATTTATCGCAGACACAGATGCGACCTACACCCTGCTCTGTGGTAGATACGAGGGAATTGATGAGCGCGTTATTGAACAATATGGTATAATGGAATTGTCCATTGGTGATTATATATTGTCTGGGGGCGAAATTGCAGCACAAGTTTTTGTTGACAGTTGCGTTCGCGTAATGGATAATGTGGTTCATGGTGGCTCAGACACCACAGAAAATGAAAGTTTCGAAATCGGGGGGCTTGAATGGCCGTTATACACCCGCCCGTCAGTATGGCGTGGACAAAGTGTCCCAGAAGTCCTGCTGTCCGGTCACCACGGCAATATCGAACGGTGGCGGAAACAACAATCGGTCGACATAACAAAAGAACGTCGACCGGACTTAATAAAGGAAAACTAAAAATGAGCATTATTAAAAAAATCGAAGAAGCCCAGGTTGCAAAACTGAAAGGCGACAAAAAAATCCCAGCGTTCAAAGCCGGAGATACATTAAAAGTTCACGTCAAAATTAAAGATGGTGACAAATTCCGTATCCAGGTTTTCGAAGGTGTTGTTATCGCACGTGATGGCGGCATGGGGAATAATGCATCCTTTACAGTACGTCGTGAATCATACGGTGTTGGTGTAGAACGTAAGTTCCCACTGTGCAGCCCAGCGATTGAAAAAATCGAAAAGGTTCGTATCGGTAAAGTACGTCGTGCAAAGTTATTCTTCCTGCGTGGTTTGTCAGGTAAAAAGGCGCGTATCGTCGAAGACTTGGCTGCAACTTCTGCAGAAAAGAATGCAAACAAATAAAAAGATCCCCCGTTTGGGGGATTTTTTTTAGGACATTGGGCAAGCGTCGGTAAATTCATATGTGCCGGTGCTGCCGGTATAACTCACCCCTGCTGGCGCATACATTATACAATAGCCAGATGGACACGTGATTGCGATGGAGATATAAGGCTCATCAACCGCGACATGTCCCGACGGACACGAATATCAGGAGAGATTTTGTACAAATGCGATTTGTACACTACTAGCCGGGTTTCGACACCCCATCATAACCATCGGTTACGACTAGTTTATTATAACAAATAATTCATTGACTTGCAATAATAAGTAATATTCTATCGGGTATTTGGACGTGGCTTGTCAACAGCCCTCTTTCAATATCGATTTGACTTTATCTGCCACACAAGATAATATAAATGCTATGAAAAAATTACTTGCTTTTTTTATGCTTGCATGTGCGTTGCCTGGTGTGGCAACAGCATATGTTAATCGCGACATTGCAAGCGTACGGATTATGAACAAGGCCGCTGGAAAAACTTATTCAATTGATATTCCCGTCGGGGATTCAGTACACTTTGAAAAACTGACCATCACGGCGCATAGTTGCAAACAGACAGATCCGTTTGATGCCGAAGATTATTTCGCATTTCTAAAAATTTCAACATCGGCTGATGGCACGATATTCAGCAATTGGATGTCACGTAATGAACCGGGTGTGCGTCCACTGCAAAACGCAGACTATGATGTATGGTTGGTTGCATGCAAGAACAAAGAGGAGAATGTACAATGAATTTTATAAAAAAATATTTTAAAATCTTGATTGGCGCAGGTGTTTTGATTGTGGCCCTGTTTGTGTTTACGGCATCGTTACGCTCAAAAGATTTAAGCAGTGGAGCCCTAAAAAACTGGGCGTCAGCAAATAACGAAGAACGCGTGGCAACCGTGCGCACATTGATTGGCGGCGATGAAAATATTGATATTGTGGTTGCGTGTGTTGGTAAAATTGCAAATCTGCCCGATTCCGGCGAAATGACAATCGCAGATGCGGCCCGCCTTTGCAACATGGGAATGCAATTAAAAGAAAATCTGTAAAAGATGAAGCGGTTGGCACTGTTGCTTTTATTAACGGGGTGCGCGGGTGCGCCGGGGATACCATCGGGTGCGGATTACCTGGGGGCGAAATATATGCGTGACCCACTGGGGGAAGGACACGCCCCAGATAGCGACCCACTTGTTCGAACAGATGCGTTTGATTGCACAACATTTGTTGAAACCGTTATGGCGGGTGGCGATGTTAGCAATCTGAATCAAATTCGATATAAAGACGGTGAAATTGATTTTATGAACCGTAATCATTTTATTGAAACTGACTGGTTGCGTAATAATTCAAATCGTGTTGAAAATGTCAGTTCACAATATGGCAAAACAACGACGCGTCGCCTGACGATTGACAAAGCGGCCTGGATGAAGAAGGTTCATAAACTGGATTCTGATTTTGTACCTGAATTTACAACGATAGAATACGTGCCGTACAAAAACTTAACACAGCCCGCCAACACCGAAACAATGATTGTTCTGTTTATAAGCGCAAATTCAAACAGTGTTGATACAATCGGCACCGAATTGGCAGTTACGCATATGGGATTACTGTTGCCGGGTGGGCAGACGCTGCGCCACGCATCATCGGCTGCTGGGCACGTTGTAGATGCGGAATTTATGAACTATGCCAAACGTCGTCGTCAGATTGGCGAAATGGGGGTCGCGTTTATTGCGATTAAGTAAGATGGATGATGAAAAAATTATTCATATGGATATGGGTTCAATGATGGGAAACACCACGGATGATGTACGCCCCACCCTGTGTCTGGGGATTGAATCATCGTGCGATGAAACATCGGCGGCAATCGTTGATTCAAACCGCAACATTTTGTCGCATATAATTTATTCCCAAATCCCAGAACATCAAAAATACGGGGGCGTGGTACCGGAACTGGCGGCGCGAGCTCACATTTTGGCGATAGATGATGTAATTCAACAAACATTGGCGCGCGCGAACAAGACGATTGATGATATTGATGTTATTGCTGCAACGGCGGGACCAGGACTGATTGGGGGTGTGTTGGTTGGATGGATGGCGGCGACCGGAATCGCACAGTCTACCGGTAAACCACTGGTTGCGGTTAATCATCTTGAGGGGCACGCCCTGGTCCCCCGATTGTCTGCAACATCCGCTAGTGGCGTGGCTGGTGCCGCCTCGGTTGAGTTTCCATATTTACTGATGTTGGCGTCGGGTGGGCATTGTCAGATTTTATTAGTGCGCGGTGTCGGGCAATACGAGTTAATTGGACAAACCCTGGACGATAGTGCCGGCGAAGCCTTTGATAAGGTTGCCAAGATGTTGGGGCTGGGGTATCCAGGCGGCCCCGTTGTGGACAAACGTGCCCAGAACGGGAACCCGCGCGCATTCAAGTTTCCGCGCCCATTGTGCGACAAGCCGGGATGCGACTTTTCATTCAGCGGTATAAAAACCGCAGCACGAACATTCTTGGACAAAAATCCTGCCCCACACAGTGACGAATTTATAAACGACTTTTGTGCATCGTTCCAGGCATCTGTGGTTGATTGTATCGTAAACAGATTAAACAATGCTATGAACGATGGGCGTGTGCGTGATGCAATGCCAAAAACATTGGTTGTGGCCGGCGGCGTTGCTAAAAACAATGCCATTCGCAACGCCTTGGAAAAACTGGCTGCACAAAACGGTATGATTTTTGCCGCACCACCAATGAATTTGTGTACAGACAATGGCGCAATGATTGCGTGGGCGGGAATTGAAAATTATCGAGTGGGACGCATCGTAAAAACACCCATTGCACCACGTCCGCGTTGGCCATTGACCGAATTATAAATTGAATATCGGTTCATTTTGTGCTAGTATTTTTATCATGAAAGATTATGTAAAACAATATGATGCGGCAACGCAGAAACTGTTGGCCCAGGCCGCACAAATTGATGCGGCGGTTATGCCATATGCAGATGTGCAATACAGCCTTTATGACATAACATATACCTTGCGTAATATGTATAAAAATCCCGCATTTCGGCGCAAATTTGTAGGTAATTTGCCATTTAATGGTTTTGTCCCGTGGACCAAGGGTTTTTGTGCCCTGTCCAGTATTTGTATATATGAATTGTATGGCGGCGATACGGTTTGGGAACCATCTGCCATAAAACTGGGGGCGTGGGAATATGCACCGGTGGTCTATATGCATAATCGATTCACAGATACACCATTTGATACAACAGGCGATCAATTTGCACCACTGCGCGTGCCATACGAATTGGGCGAACCAATTAACAAGCGTATGAAAGACATGAAAACACCGAACAAAACAGAATTTGTAAAACGTATAATTGCAGAACTAGAAAGACGGTAAAAATATGCAACAGCCAGAACCATTTGTTAAACCGGATACCATATTTAGCGTAACTGATGCGGCAACCCTGCTTAAAGGCGTGGTAGAAACCGCGTTCCCACGCATAAAAATACGAGGGGAATTATCGCAAATCACACGAGCTTCATCGGGGCATATATATATGACCGTCAAAGATGCCGGCGCTGCAATCTCTGCAATTATTTGGCGTGGAACACCACTTGCATTTAAATTGGAAGAAGGGATGGAGGTGGTCGTTACCGGACGGTTCACAACATATCCAGCGCGCAGTAATTATCAAATAATTATCAATGAAATTGAAATGGCGGGTATTGGCGCAATTCTTAAAATGTTAGAAGAACGCAAACAAAAATTGGCCGCAGAGGGATTGTTTGATGCATCGCGTAAAAAGCCATTGCCACGATTACCACAACGTATTGGTGTCGTTACCAGTCCAACCGGTGCCGCATTCCAAGATATTCAAAACCGCTTGCGCGAACGATTCCCGGTTCACGTTTTGCTGTATCCCGCGACCGTTCAGGGCACGACCGCTGCATCAGAGGTTGCCGCCGGAATTGAATATTTTAATAAAATGAACAATGTCGATGTTATCATCGTTGCGCGTGGCGGGGGAAGTTTGGAAGACTTGCTGCCCTTTTCAGAAGAAATTGTTGTGCGCGCCGCCGCCGCCAGTCATATTCCGCTAATATCGGGCGTTGGGCACGAGCCGGATTGGATGCTGATTGACTTTGCCGCTGACGTACGTGCACCAACGCCAACGGGTGCGGCCGAAATGGTCGTGCCAACAAAATTGGCATTATTCCAAGAATTGGATAACGCATGGGTACGATTGTCTTCTACGTTTTTGACGCGTTTATCAAATGCAAAACAACGCATAGAGGCAATAAACATTAAAAGCCCACACCAGGTTCTGATGGAACACACGCAACGCTTGGATGACATTGGGCGCACAATGAATATCTTAATAACAAACAAAATCAATTTGGCACATCAGCGTATGGATATTATTGCGAATTTTCCGTCAATTTTACAAAACCGAATGAGTGCATTGTCGCAATCTGTGACACACCTGGGACAAATGTTACAATCACTTAGTTACAAAAGTGTGTTAAGCCGTGGCTATGCAATTGTGCGCGACGCGAACAATAACATAATTGGTCGCGCCGGTGCCGGCACCCCCGCCAGCATTGAATTCGCAGACGGGACGGTAACCTTGTAAAAAAACGCCCAATTGGGCGTTTTTTTTAATGCGTTTTATCCAGCATAGGAAACTCTGTCAAAAGCAACCGCATATTTGTATATTTACTTAACGACGGATAAATTCCACACTGGTGTAAAAACCGAATAATATCCCAATTTAACCGCACGCCATCACAAAAAGATAAGTCTTTATAAACTTCACGGATAGCACGGTTCGTCTTGGGCATTATTTGTATATCAACATACATATCGTCATTTAACTTGTACGAACGCGCCACCTCAAGCGGGATATATTTATTTGTCGACTCATAAACTTTGATTATGTCACCGGGTTTGAATTTTGGTGCACTGCGCCCAACGAGGATTTTTGATACCCAACCATCTGATTCCATAACCTTTAATTCTTGGCCAACTGTATGTTGCCCCAGATTTTCAATAACGGTTAATTTTTTCATAACTTATCCTTTATCAAGGTTTTTGCCATTGTTATGGATTCAGGTGTTATTTCCGCACCGCTGATAATGCGCGCAATTTCGTTAATTCGGTCAGTGCCAACAATCTCGGAAACACTGGTTGTTGTTTTATTGTCTGCAACACTTTTAGAAATCTTGAAATGTCTATCGGCAAAGCCCGCAACCTGGGCCGAATGAGTAATAACCAATGCCTGGGATTGGGATGCTAAACGATTCAAACGCGCACCAACCGCCGATGCGGTTGCACCTGAAATGCCGGTATCTATTTCATCAAATACAAAGGAATGCGTATCCCCACTGCCCGCCAACACCACACGCAACGCTAACATAAATCGCGCTAACTCGCCACCAGATGCCGCCCTATGAAGTGGTGCAAATGGGGAACCTGGGTTTGTTTTTATCATAAATGTAATCTCATCTGCACCCGATGATGACGGGGCACATTCCGCGCATTCAACCATAAAATCTGCCGAACCCAATTTCAGTTCTGGCAATTCAGCCAAAATACATTCGCGCATTTTAGATGCCGCTAATTTACGTAATCGCCCCAATTCCGTGGCATATGTCTTAAATTTATCAAACGCATCATCGCGTAGCGTTTTTACGCGTTTTAATTCCGCGTCCGAGTTGTCAATAACCTCTAACTGGGCGGACATCTCGCGTAGTTTTTGGGGCAGTTCATCCGCAGGTACACGATGTTTACGCGCAGCCGCACGAATTGCAAACAGACGTTCTTCGATCGTATCCATATCATCAACATCCGTTGACTCCGGCTCCAACGCGCCCATAACATCCGATATCATTTCGGCGGCATTGTATAATTTATCAATTTGTCCAGAATATGGATTCGGTTCGGATTTTATGCGCTGCAAAATATGCGCAACAGTGAAAATTTGCGCATCTAGTGAATTGCCACGCGCATTCAGGACATCCAGTGCCTCGCCCAGGATGGCGGCGTTTTTTTCAGCGTTCATCATTGCCGCACGACGCGCAGACAGATCTTCTTCTTCGCCAGGTTGCGGATTCAGTTTCTGTAATTCCGTCACATTATGTGCCAAAAATTCGCGCTCGCTTTCCGCACGCGACAACATATCAGACAATTCGTTTAAACGTTTGTCGGCGTCGTGATATGTGCGATACGCATCGCGTGTAGACGACACAAGTTCATCAAACCCATTTATATTGCCAGATGCAAACAAATCCAATGTCGGGCGATGCGCGCCCTGGTTCAATAACGTATGATTTGCAAACTGTCCATGTATTTCAACAAGCGCATCCCCCACCGCCTTTAACGTTTTGACCGACACCGGCGTATCGTTTATCCATGCGCGACTTTTGCCATCGCACGTTAATGTACGACGTAAAATAACACCGTCGGCACAATCAATATCAAATTCCCGCAACACATCACAAACCGTGGCATTCGCAGAATCAAATTCCGCCGTCACAGAGGCCATATCACAGCCGTGACGGATTAACCCGGTATCAGATCGCGCACCCAACGCCAGGGACAGTGCGTCCATTAAAATACTTTTGCCCGCGCCCGTTTCGCCGGTCAGCACATTCAGACCACGCCCAAATTCCAGATTTAGACGTTCTATCAATACAATATTTGAAATGTTCAATCCAATTAACATACGCGAATTATAGCGACCAAGGGCGCCCTATTTCAAGCGTTTTATACGCGTTCAAGCGTCCAATCATGTGTCCATAAAATAAGGCACTGAATTTTATATTTTGGATAAATCTGGCGCAACAATGCCGCATATTCGTGTAATTGCGCAACATAGCGTTCGCGAAATTGTTCGGGGGATACGTCGGTCTTGTAATCCAGGACATAAACCGTTTGTGCGCCGTCGTCAATGTACAGGCGATCTATGCGACGACAGACAAAGCGCGTGCCGATATTGCCGGCGATTGGAACCTCGGTCTGGGATGTGGACGAAAACAGTCGCGCCAGATTTGGCACAGATTTTATACGTTCGACCAATTCCGCATCCCCACGTGTACAATTATCATCAATCACAATCTGTGCCAGACGATTATGCATCTGTGTGCCAGCGGTGGTGGAGAACTTAATCGCGTCGTGATTTTTCAAGATTTCGGTTATGTTATTTGACATTTGTAATCCTGATTACCTCGTCTGTTTTTTCGGTGCTTGGCAATACGTCAAATACACGCCACAACTGATTATGCCACGAAATTTCGGGCGATGAGGTATTGTTTGTAAACCCATAAATATAAAGATTATCACGCGCACGCGTCATCGCCACATACAACAGGCGATAATATTCCGCCACACGTGTATCCATAAGCGCTGCCGCGGCCACCGCCCGACGCGCCGAATTATTCGCGCGTGGCGACCATAACCAAACCGGCATATTGATATCGTTTGACGTTGGCACCGGCAATAGCTTTTCAGAATCCGGCGTATTAACAGTGTCTATTAAAAAGACCGCGGGCGCTTCAAGGCCCTTGCTGCCGTGGACGGTAACAATGCGCACACCGTTTGATGCATCCATATCGCGTTTAATTTGACTGTTGCCGGCGATAAAGTATTTTAAAAATTGCTTTAACGTTCCGGGCATCGTACGTTCATACGCCAGACATATTGTCATAAATTCTTCCAATGGATCTATAACCTGGTCGCCCAGGGCAGAAATCATTTTTGACCGCATATCATTGAGATTCAAAAACGCATCAAAAAATGAATATGGCGACATAGTTTTTGACCATTCCAACACCTGGCCCAGGTCGGTGTAAATTTCCGGATGGAAATTTTCCAATACCTCAAAAACGGTCATTGGAACAAAGTCTGGGGACGCGTTTTTTCGTGCCTTGTTTTCATCATTTTTTATTTTGCACAAATTTAAAATATCACGTTCATTCAAACGATAAAACGGACTTCTTAATACACAACACAAACTAAAATCATCCGCCGAATTCAGACAAAACCGAACCAGATTTAACAGGTCACGAACCGCCGGAAAATTTGGCAAAACAATACGATCGCTACCCGCAACATCTATTGACAAGCGCTTTAATTCACGAACCAGCTTTGGGGCCATTGGATAGCGATTTTGAACCAAAACCATAATATCACTTGGTTTAAACACCGCATTGTCAATCAATGATTTTATGTGTGTCGCAACACGATTAACATACCCGTCAACCGTCGTCTCATCACTTTTTTTCGAAACCAATTTATGTAATTCAACCACGCCATTTGCACTCTGGCGAAAGCATTTGTGCGGATTGTTCACAAACCCCGTTTTTTTACACACCGTATCGTCCGCAAAGAACGCATCCACCGCATATAAAACCTGGGGACTTGAACGAAAACTTTGTGCCAATGGGATTTCGCGTATGGCGCGCAGATTCTCCTTTATCTGTGTTGCGATTGCATCACGACTTAACGCAAATGCGCGCGAATCCGCCCCTTGAAAGCCATAAATAGACTGCTTACTGTCACCGACAACGAACAAAGAATGTGGATTTTTATCGGTGTCGCCATCCACAAAAAACTCGCCCGATAACATTCTTAAAATATCCCACTGGGCGGGCGATGTATCCTGGGCCTCGTCCACCAATATGTGCGACAGCGACAAATCCAACTGTGACAGGACCCAACCCATTGTTTCCGGATTAGAAAACAGTTTGCGCGTATATAAAATCATATCTTCAAAATCCAGAACATTTCGCATAGATTTTATTTCACGATATGTTTGCGCGAACGCGGCCGACAAATCAAACATCGCAACCGTATCATCGAAAACAACTTTGTTTTCATAATACTGATTCAGAGCATATACGCGCGCCAGCTCATCAGACAAAAATTCTAATTTTGAAACATTTGCAATCGGTGTGCCATCCGCCTTTAAAAACGCATTTTTGTATTCTTTAAATTCTATCGTATTATCAACATACTGTTTAATACTGTTAATAATATCGTTTATGTATCCGGCCGGCGTTTTTCGCTTTTTTTGTTCCAGCTCCGCCAAAGTGACGATTTTTTCCAAATTTTGCCGATTAACATCGGTTTGTACCAGCTTATCCAATTCTAAAAATTTAAACGTCGTTTCAATAAAGTATTTACGATAATTAACAATATTTTCAACACCAAAAAAGTGTTTATATTGGTTGCTTAATTCCGCCAACAAATCTGGCATAGAATATTCCGAAATACGATTAACAATATGCGCGAACGCCCCCCCAACCCGTTCGTCATCAGACGGTGCATTAACCAGACGTTCAAATGCCTCCTGTAACAAAATACGCTGAGCATCATCGGACACCAGCGACCAGGCCGGTGATAATCCGGCCTCGACCGGGAAACGATGCAAAATTTCTTCGCAAAAGCCGTGGATTGTTTTTATTTTTAAAACATCTGGGTTATCGATAAAATAAAAGAATATTTCACGCGCACGCAATATATCATCGGGTGTTGCCGGACGATTTTCAGAAACACCATCCAACAAATCTATCAATTCATTGTCCGATGCGCACGCCCATTCGCGCAAGGCCGCCAAAATACGATTACGCATTTCGCCCGCCCCGGCATTGGTATACGTCAGACATAAAATACCACCACCACAATCATTGGACGCGCGAAACAAAATACGCAACAGACGTTGCACCAAGACGCTAGTTTTACCAGTACCGGCGTTCGCCTGGACCCAGACGTTTTCACGAGGATTCGCAGCCATATCTTGTTCGTATGATAATGTGCGTTTTTTTGCCATTTATGCCCTTGCTTTATTGTTTGGATTCTAGTATAAATCCAAATGAACTGCAAGACATATAAAGTTCGCATTTGTTTTAGGGAGAAAAGGAATGGAATTCAATCAATTGTTTATCTGGGGTGGCGCAATATTGGGTGCGCTGTTGTTTATCTCATTAACCGTTCTGTTTTTTGTGTCGCGCAAATCACAAAAGGTTATGCAATCGTTACTAACCATTATGACACGGCCGGAACGCGCAAAAATCGCCGACGCAACGCGTGTGTTAAGCACCATTTTAAACGATGAAATATCCAAGATCGAGGCCAGCTTTACAACTATGCGTGATACGTTAAACGCACAAATAGCATCTGCTAATGAACTTAAAAGCTTGCTAAGCGAACAAAATGACAGATTGGTTGCTTTGGCGGACGATGCCACAAAAAAAATCGCAAATATGTCTGGTCGTCTGGACAATACAGTCAGCGGTTTAAACAATGTTGTAGAATCTGAAACGTGGCACGATGTTGAAAATGCTACAGACAAATTTAGCAATACAGTCAACACATTATTAGAACAAATTAACAACACCACACAAGATACAACAACACGTACATCCCAGATACAATCACAAATAGATTCCTGGGTTGCGACAAGTGAAAATTTATCAGAACATCTGGGCGAGGAATTCTCCAAAAACACCGAACAGATGAAAAATCTGACCACAGAATCCGAAACAATGATGGGCAAGATTTCCGAATTGGCAAAATCAACAGCAGATGGTTTTGGCGATGTAAAAAGTTCGGCGGCCAACTATGAAGAAATAATGATACGCAACGACAGATTACTGGATGGATATCTGGACAAGATGGAAACATTCAGCAAACAATCAAAGAAACAATTAACCAGCCAGATGAACACGCTTACCAATACCGCCAACGTTGTTGGAGGCCAAGTTCGCCTGGCGGAATCGTCAATCGACAAACAAATCCGCAAGTTAACCGATGCAGTTGAAAAGTTGATGTCTTCGGCCAGTGCAACCGAGGGCGCCGTTCGTGGTATTTCCACCGAAATAGCCACATTAACCAAGCATTTTGACGGTGAAATCAAAGAATTTGCAACCGGCGTTGTTTCCGAACTTAAAACCGTGTCGGGGGTTGCAAATATCACCCTTGAAAATACACGTGGTGCTGCGAATGCGTTTTCGGATTCGGTCAAGGCAATGGCAACGGGCGTACGTGAAACACTGATAGAAATGAACACCGCGCACACACAATTGTCGGGTCAGTCAGAAAATCTGATAAAAATGTCTAACGAAACAACCGCCCAGTTACAGCCGTTGTCAGAATTGATTGAAAAATACTATGCGGCCCTGCCGGATTTAAGCAAGGATTCGGTTGAAACCAGTGAAAAACTTGAAAAAATTGTTGCTTCATTGACCGAGAAAGTTAATCTGATGAAGGCCGCGGTTGATGAATCAACTGATGCGGTATCACAGTCTGCAATCAAACTGGAAGATTTAGCTGGCACATCACGTCAACAGATGATTGATTTGATGTCGGATTATGCCAAAGCGGTGAATACTATGCAGACATTAAATAAACAAATGATGGTTGCACGCGCAACCGCGCCAATGGATGCAATCAAAACCGCGCCAATGGAATCGTTTGGTAAAATTGGTTCTTCTGATTTCTTGGCACAAAGTGAAAAGATGTTTGAAAAACTGCATGAACAGTCCCAAGATTTAACTCGCGCAACTGGTGCAGATATCCCAGATGTTGTATTAAAGAAATATCACGCGGGCGACAAGACAATCTTTTCCAAGTGGCTGGCCAAGATGATGAATGCAGCCGACAAGAGGCAAATTCGCAATATGATTAAATCTGATGCGGTATTTCGTTCCCAGGCAACGCAATTTGTGCGCAGTTTTGATAAAATTATGAACGGCGCCCGCGAGGCTGATAATGCAGATAAGTTGGTCACTACACTGCTTGAAACCGATTTGGGACAAATATATATGTCATTAAAAAATAATATGTAAACAAAAAACCGGCAAATGCCGGTTTTTATTTAATTATCTTCGATGTCACGAGCGGGCTGAAAGATTTCAACATCGCGTGTCATTGCAAAGAATTTATCAGCACGTTTTGCCGGTAATTCAGAAGCTGGAATTTCCTGCAACTCGGTGATGTGCCGTGCCACCGCCGTCGACAGTAATTCCATTGTTGTTTGCCAATTTGTATGCGCCCCCTTGTCCGGTTCGGGGATAATTTCATCAATAACATTCAAATCCGCCATATCACGCGCGGTCAATTTCATTGCCGCGGCGGCGGTCGCCTTGAATTTATTATCCTTCCACAGGATAGATGCGCACGATTCCGGCGCAATCACCGAGTAAACAGCATTTTCCAACATCAATACACGGTCTGCTGTACCAATTGCAATCGCACCACCAGAACCACCCTGGCCCACGTTAACGGCAACGTACGGCGTTTTAATAGACAGGCCAACCGCCATTGATTCTGCAACCGCCTGGGACTGACCACGTTCTTCGCCTTCACGTCCAGCAAAGGCGCCGGCAGTATCAAACAACGAAATCAGTGGCAGTTCAAATTTTTCTGCCAGACGCATCATACGCTGGGCTTTGCGATAGCCGTCAGGATTTGCCATACCAAAGCGATGTTTTTGACGAGTTTCAATGGTACGTCCCTGCTCTTGCCCGATAATTACGGACGGGACACCACGCCAGAATCCAATTCCAGACGCCATTGCTGGGTCTTCGGCATATAATCTGTCGCCCGCTAGGTACGTCCAATCTTCAACTATACCCGCTACATAATCCAAGAAATGTGGACGATTTTCATGGCGAGCCAATAATACTTTGTCATAGGCGTCATTTTCACCCATTCCGCGAATCTTTTTGGACGCATCATATGCCGGCGTAGTGACATTTATTTGCTTTGGCGCGCGCGACTGTTTAGTTAACACCGCCAAAATCTTGGCGATTACATCGTGCAGTTCTGAACGCTGAACAACCATATCAATCATACCGTGTTCATACAAATATTCCGCCGTTTGGAAATTAGACGGTAATTTTTCACGAATATTCTGTTCAATGACACGACGACCTGCAAATCCGATACGCGCACCGGATTCTGCGATATGAATATCACCCAACATTGCAAAAGACGCCGTTACACCACCGTACGTTGGGTCTGTTAATAAAACAATATACGGTATTTTATTTTCGTGCAATTTGTTCACCGCCGCCGTTGTGCGCGCCATCTGCATTAGTGACAAGATGTTTTCTTGCATACGGGCACCACCACTGGCCACGACCATAACAAACGGTTGGCGGGTTTCAATGGCGTGCTCAATACTGGCGATAATTCCATCGCCGGCAGCACGCCCCATAGATCCCATCATAAAATCGCCATTCAATACACAAACCGTTGTTGCAACCCCACCAATTGTGCCGTCGGCCGTTGTTACCGCATCACTGCACCCGGTGTCGGCGCGCGCATCCGCCAAACGATCGACATAAGACATTCTGTCTACGAACCGCAATGGGTCGTCGGTTGTCGTTGGCAATGTTAATTTTTCCCACGCGTGATTATCAAACAGTAAATTAAAGCGCTGCTTTGGCGACATTATAAATGCACGCTTGCAATGTGGGCATATGTATAAATTTTCCCGATAGTCTTTGTAGAAAACCAATTTACCACAGGCGGCACATTTTATCCACATCAGACGACGTACGCGTTCGTAGCGTTCACGATTACGATTTTTTATACCAGACTTTTTGCCAAATAACATAATTAATTATCCATTCATTTTCTTGGTTAATTCGCGACTAGGCTTGAATAATATAGTCGTACTGGCTGGCAACGGCATTGGCATCCCGGTACACGGATTGTATCCAATTTTTGTCGCACGTGCACGTGGCTGAAACGTGCCAAAACCACGTATTTCAATACGATTGCCATTTGCCACAGATTCAATCATAGTGTCTGCAACCGTGTCCAGCATCGCCGCCGCATCAGATGCACGCATATGTTTAAATTGGACCTGGATTGTCCGCACAATATCAGAACGTTTCATAACTATATATCCTTTTTTATCTTGCCATACATTATTCACATCATACCATAATTTATCAAGAGTAAAGTTTTTTATTACGTCACCATCTATGAAAAGGTTCTTGTGCCCCGAACATTAGCAAAAATGCTAGGCTTCAAACATATAACACCAAGGAGAAAAACCATGTTTGATATTTGCGATGAAGTGGATGACACACCAACAATGCCACTGATTGGTGATGCGGCACCCGAATTTAACGCCCAGACCACAAATGGACCGATACATTTCCCAAATGATTATGCGGGGAAATGGATAGTCTTTTTTTCACACCCGTCTGATTTTACACCCGTATGTACAACCGAATTCATAAGATTTCAGGAACTACTTGTCCAATTCAAAGAAATGAACACGGATTTAGTTGCACTTTCTATTGGGGCAATTCCATCCCATCTAGCTTGGATTCACGCGATAAGTGAAATGGACGGTGGTGCCAACATAACATTCCCTATCATTGCAGATATGGATACAAATATTGCACGTGCATATGGTATGATTCATGATTCTGTATCCAACACACACGCTGTGCGTGCGGTCTTTATCATTGACCCACGTGGTATAATTCGCACAATATTGTATTATCCGGCCATACTGGGGCGAAATTTTACAGAAATTATGCGTATTGTGGTCGCACTACAAACCGCAGACGCGTTCAGAGTTGCAATTCCCGCTGACTGGGTTCCAGGTGAACACGTAATAGTATCCGCCCCACAAACAGCGCACGAAATGAACCGTCAACAAAACACAAAATCCCACGGTGTTGATTCTCGTGCGTGGTTCCTGTCATATAAACCCTTGTCATCAGAGGTAATATACGAACGATTAACCAAGAAAAGCAAAGAAAATAAAAAGAAAAAATAAAAATCGGGGTACGCCCCGATTTTTATCAAAAAACCAATGGCAAATCTTTTAATTCCAATGGCACCACATCACGTTCTGGGTCCCATTGAAATTCCGATATTATGACACGCTTGTCAGAATCGAATTTTACCCCCTCGGCACGCAGGGTGCGATACTGTTCCGTCGCCATGCCACAGCACAGCGACCCATCCTTGAACACGACCCGATGCCAAGGCAGGTGCCAAGAAGCCTTGTTATTAGACGCATAGCCAACAAATCGCGCCATACGCGGACGACCAATAATTTGGGCAATTTGTCCGAACGTAGCAACGCGACCATATGGTATACGCGCAACAGTATCATAAACCTTTTCGTTGAATGTTTTTTCCATGGGGGAAATTCTAGCAAATGCGATTTAAAAGTCAAATAATAACCCTTGCAAAATAATCCCAGTATGATTATAATGGCGCACACAGGAGCAGTGGCAGAGTGGTTGAATGCGCACGACTCGAAATCGTGTATAGGGGCAACTCTATCAAGGGTTCAAATCCCTTCTGCTCCGCCAGAAATTACCCGCAATATGCGGGATTTTTTTCATAAAAACATTGACTTCTTATCGTGCTGTTGTACAGTGTCTCACATAAAGAAAACGGAGTTCGTATGTTGAAAAAATATCATTTTATTGCTATTGGCGGTATCGGCATGAGCGGCTTGGCTAAATATTTATTAGAAGACGGACATTCTGTTAGCGGCTCGGACATCGTAGATAGCAAATATATTGACGCAATCAGAAAATTGGGCGCAAATGTTAACATTGGTCATACGGAAAACAATTTGCCAGACGATACAGATACATTAGTTGTAAGCACCGCTATTCGTGATACGAACCCCGAATTACAAAAAGGGAAAAAACTTGGTAAAGAGATATTTCACCGTTCGGATTTATTAGCAGAAGTTGCGCACAAGGCGCAAAATGATAACAAATTATTTATAGGATTCGCTGGCACACACGGAAAAACCACAACCAGTGGGATGGCCGCATATGTGCTGGACAAGAGAGGAATGGCCCCCGCTTTTGTCGTTGGTGGTATCGTTCCAGAAATCAATACAAATGCACAACATAAAAAAGGAGATCATTTTATAGCAGAATTAGATGAAAGTGATGGCACACTTGTTAAATATCATCCAGACATTTTGGTCATAAACAATCTGGAAGAAGATCATTTAGATTTTTATAAGAACGGAATGTCGGATATTATTAAAACATTTAATATCGCCGCTTCTAAGGCAAAAAAAATAATTATCAATGCCGACGACGTTGGCGCCCGTAGTATTAAGGGACAAAATCTTGTTACTTTTGGTATAAAAAACAATGCTGACTATACAGCAAAAAATATTTTATCCACACCAAACGGAACAACTTTTGATGTATATCATCGTGATAAAAAATTAGTTAACATAACATTAGAATTAACAGGATTGCATAATGTTTACAACACATTACCAGTTATAACAGCGCTTAATGAAGCCGGAACAAACATCAACAAAATAAAAGCGCACTTTAAAACATTTTCTGGTATGGGCCGCAGATTTCAAAAAGTTTATGAATTTAATGGAATTCAAATTTATGACGATTATGCACACCACCCGACTGAAATTAACGCCGTACTAGATTCAGCAGCCACAAAATTTGGCAAACAGAATATCGTTGCTGTCTTTCAACCTCATCGATATACACGCTTAAAGGGGTTATGGAACGAATTCAAGGGCGCTTTTTCTAACGCCAGTCGCGTCATAGTAACAGACGTATTCGAAGCATCTGAGGATCCTATTCCAGACATCACCGGCCGCAATTTTGCCACCCAAGCAAAATTCGAACATATACCGGGCAAAATAGATCAAGTTGCAAAACAACTTGTTCCGACATTAAGACCAGGTAATGTTGTTGTCGGACTGGGGGCAGGAACTATAACAGCCCTGGGTAAATACATCAAAGAACAAACTCAAATGCACGTAAAATAAAAATCCCGCAACATGCGGGATTTTTTTAAACATCAAAATTATAATTTTTGACAGACTTAACAATGGCGGCCACCAATTTATCCTGATGCGCAGATGTTTTAAGCAACTTCTCTTCGGCAGAATTGGACAGATGCCCCAATTCCAACAAAGCACCCGGTACAGTCGAACGCAAAACCGCAAACGGTGCATGACGAACATCAGGACCGGGTTGCTGGGTTATTGATTTGTTTTTGAACGCACGGGCGGCGGCGGTGGCGTATTCCTCGCTCATTTCGGCGACGGCGTGTTGTTGCAATGACGACAACGCGATACGAATATTTTCTTCAAATTCGGTAAAACCCTCTACCCCGATTTTGTCAGCAGCATTTTCAGCCTCGGCCAGTTTTTTTGCCTCTTCATCAGATGCCTTTTCAGACAGGGTATAAATTGAAAAGCCTTTCATTGCACGACTGGGGTTTGCGTTCGCGTGCAAAGAAATAAATAAATCGGCTTTCTTCTTTTCGGCAATCGCGGCACGTTCTGCCAATTTTAAATACGTATCGCCACCACGTGTTAAATACGTTTGGAATCCATTTGCATCCAATTGCGTCTTTAATTTACGCGCCACAGACAAGACAATATCTTTTTCGCGTGTGCCACCCTTGCCGATGCAGCCCGGATCCTTGCCACCGTGGCCGGCATCAACAACAATTACGTATTTTTTTGCCGACGCGGTTGTTTTCTTTGGCGATTGTGTCGTTGCCGTGGTGACGCCCGACGATGCGGCGCCCGGCACGCCAGCGACAAAATCCAACACTAAACGGTAATCATTATCACCATTTGGTTCCAGAATCATAATTTGAGATTTTTGAAGTGCAGAAATCGACCTGTTTAAATTAACGATAATTTGCAATGTGTCGCCCGCCTGGGCCTGGGCCAGGGATTTTACAAGTGTCCCGGATGCCAATTTCGGACTTATCCCCGTGTTTGCCGCCGTATTTGATAATGTAACAATCAATTGATTGGTGGGATAAGACAATGAATACGACGGACGGGTCGCCGTTTCAATCACCAATCGCGTTTTTCCACCGGGCTGAACACCGGTGCGCAACGAACGCAATGAATTGCGTGCCGCAAATGCCATACGTGGCAACGCAGTCAGCGCCAGCATCCCAAATCCGGTTATTTTTAAAACACCACGACGCGATATTTTCATAGGCAATATTATACCAAAAAATCCCCAATCATTCAAGCAGATAGATAGGAATAAAAAAATCCCCCGACGGGGGATTTTCTTATTTGCTTATACAATTTGCAAAGGATTGTGCCACCATTGACGTTTCCATCTGTGACAGTTGTGCCACCGGTATGGTATAGCAACGCGCGCTGTCACGGATAACAAATACCTTGGTCCCGCGTTTATAAGCAGTTTGCATATTGTCCATTTGCGCACTGGTTAAAAAAGCATTCTGGGTCAGTGCATTATTGGTCAAGCCCGCCTGGACCACCTGGTACGCAGTGTTATAATCCCACAATTCTGAGCGTGATTGAACCTCCATAAAAACAGATTGGGTTTCATATGGATTTTCAACCGGCGCCGCAACGGTTGGAAATGCCGTTCCCACCGCCAACGCAGCAACAGTCTGAAGCGTTGTTGGCTGTGACGAACCCGTTGCGTGGGCCGCCGTATTTAATTGCATATTATCACCACACGCCAGATTCATACGATTTGTATAACCCGCCAAGACCGCATCAACCGCCGCCTGCCAGTCGGCTCCCCTCTCGTTCCGGTTCAGGCTTACGATTTTTTCAGCCCACCCCCAAATACTGGCCCCAACATTGCCAGCATTTGCGAAACGAGACACCATTTCCGCACTGCCCCCCGGCACACCAGCACCACAATAATCCGTCAATTGTGTATTTAGCATACTGGATGTTTCGTTACCATATGCAAGCGCAATCGAATGGCATGCCATTGCAGCTTCTAATTCCTGGCGCCGCTGAATACATAGATCCGAATTAGATTTCGACAATTTATCCGCCATATTCGCCATTGACAGATATGACATCAATTCCTGTTGCACATAGGCAGGGCACAGGCGCGCCGCCGTATTCATACCGCCCGGACTGGTACGAGTATTTGTATTATACTGGGGCAACAGGACCGAGTTATCTTTCTGCAAACAGAGCAATGTATAATTATACAATTCTGATTCCGTTGCATATTGGCACTTTGACGAACGTTGACCAGGAACGACCGTTACATCGCCACAATAATCCGACAAACAGGCAAAAATCTTTTCACGACACGCCGTATCAACATCAGGCTGGGTTACCATATAGTATGTGTTACGCTGATTTGCCTTGTACGCATTGGCCAAGCCCTGATTTCCGCGGGCACCATCGGCACTGGGGGTGTACATGGACACACTACGCGAATTAGATGCCGCATTCGCCGCAGATACGGTTCCAGCCGACACAGCCATCGCATTCGTTGCACCGAAGCACAGGCCAAACAGCCCAAAAATCATCAGAAATTTATTCATTAGGATCCCTCTCGTTGCTATGATTTTATCATATTGGCAAAAAAAACGCAAACACAGATTTGGTTTTTACCTTAAAATTTAATTGATTCAACAAAAATCCGTGCTAAGATTTCGCTTATGATTATGATTAACGAAATTTTATCACAGATTTCCGACGACATTTCCGCCGTCAGGGGGTTTCTTTGACCCCGAAAAATTACAAACACAAATTGATGAATTAAATATTCAGGTTAACAATCCAGATTTATGGAGCAATCCAGATTCTGCACGTGCGATTTTGCAAAAAAAATCTGCTCTGGAAAAGACGTTAAGCGAATTAGTACACCTGGAATCGGAATACAAAAACCTGGGGGAACTGTACCAAATGGCCCCAGACGACCCAGATATTATTTCAGGGATTGAAGCATTGTCCCAGGCGGCGCATCGCGCAAAATTCATCACCCTGTTCCGGGAACCTGCGGATAACAACGGTGCGTTTTTATTTATTCAGGCTGGCGCAGGCGGAACCGAGGCTCAAGATTGGGCACAAATGCTGTCTAGAATGTATGCTAGATGGGCCGAACGTCACGGTTTTTCTATTGAGGTTATCGAAGAACACGAAGGCGATACCGCCGGGATAAAAAACATAACATATCGAATTTCTGGGGAACGTGCGTACGGATGGTTAAAAAATGAAATTGGTGTGCATCGCCTGGTTAGAATTTCACCATTTAACGCCAATGGCAAACGTCAGACCAGTTTTGCATCTGTTGATGTATGGCCCGATGTAGATGATACAATCGAAATTGAAATTAATGAAAAAGACCTGCGTATTGATACATATCGCTCGTCTGGGGCTGGTGGACAGCACGTTAACAAAACAGACAGCGCGGTTCGTATTACTCACATACCGACAAACACGGTTGTGACATGTCAAAATGAACGCAGTCAGATTCAAAATCGTGAAATGGCAATGAAAATGCTGCGCAGTAAGTTGTACGAATTGGAAATGCAAAAGCGCGCAGAAGAAGAAAACGCAGCCCTGGCCGCGCAAAAGAAAATCGAATGGGGCAGCCAGATTAGAAACTATGTCCTGTACCCATATCAGTTAGTCAAAGATGTTCGGACCGGCGTTGAAAAAACCGACTCAGACGCGGTTCTGGACGGTGATTTGGATGATTTTATGTTAAGCCTGTTGCAACGCGGATAAATCTTGACTTTATATACAATCCGTCTAGAATAACCTTCATAGGATAAATAAATGGACACAAGTAATAGTTCTAATTTTTTTCATACCGCAATCAAAACAGGTTTTCCCCATGTGACAAATATTCGTACACCAGATGGATGTTCGCCAAAGAAGCCTATATTCGTGGCTGAAACGCGCAAGCGCGGACCAGTAATTTGCAAATTTGTTGATTACAACATTGCAATGCGCGACAAAAGCATATCCGAGCGTGTGGTTCAAAGGGGGATCCCGGTTCCAAAAATAAATATTAACGTCTATATCGTGCAATGGTATGAGATTTATGATTACAACCCCAATTGCACCCTGGCCCAACATATAAAGAACAATATTGGCGACGACAGAATTTTTGAGACATATAAACAAGCTCTGGACATTCAGGCACAATTAGCGCAAAGCAATTTAGACGATGTGTTTTTATCTGTGGGAAAACATTTTTCAGATGTATACAAAATCACCGCTCCAACGACACGACCAAAAGTTTTGACTGACATTTATAGCGCGATGATAAAGACATTGTCGCGCTGTCACAATATACATTTGGTCCATTGCGATCTTAAACCCGCCAATATAATTTGCAAATCAGATGGCAGTCTGGACCAGATTATTGATGTAACAGGGATTGCGTTGGCATCCGAGGAATTTGCAATGATATCCATACTGGAATCATTTCCGTTGCCCGATTTGTCAGAAGATTTAATGGATTATTATGACAGCATTACGCATCGTAAACTGGACCGTAATTTTGTGCGCACAGGATTAAAATTAGTAAAACAAAAACAATCCATACAATCCGCACTGCGCAGGTTTATGCAGAATCTTAGAATAAAAGCGAAATAGTCACCCCGCCCCGCTTGCATTTTTATTGTAAATATTTATAATATCGTTTGTTGCACCCGTGGCTTAATTGGATAGAGCATCGCCCTCCGAAGGCGGGGATTGCGCGTTCGAATCGCGCCGGGTGCGCCAGAATTACAACCGACCAACACGGTCGGTTTTAATTATGTGTGTGCATCCCGCGATTTGGGCGCGCAGCGTTCGACAATGAGTTCACGAAAACAAGCCTGCGACGTTTGAGTGAATACGAATGCCCCACAGGGCGCCCGCCCGAGGGAATCCGCCGGGTGCGCCAGAATTACAACCGACCAACATGGTCGGTTTTAATTATAATTGATTTTTTATTTATTTTGTGATATAATTAGATGGAACAGCGGACACGAAATGTGGCCGTCTTTTATTTCCCCGTAATGGGGATTTTTTATTCAAACAACCGGGATGACATAATTTATAACCAAAGGAAGAATAAAATTATGTCTTTACAAAGTTGTACCGACTTATCAGTGCCACCCGGGTTGAGCATTCTTATGACCCACGAACCCAATCCCCATCAGTGGCTGTTCCCAGCAGTACGGGATTAAGTCTACGTTTGCAAGTTATTTTTATCTTGTATTATTTAATGCCCAGACATAGAATACAGGAAAAAGGATCTTGGGAAATGTTTCGCAATTTGATTTTATTTATGATGATTGGAATGCTGGGCGCGTGCAATCACGTGCATATGAAACCAGGGACATTGGATAAAACACAAGAAATCTATACCACACGCGGGGGATACAATATGCGTCAGGCGACAAAAGAACGCCTGCAACAACGAGGGTATACAATAAAAATTGGAAAAATAAAAAGCACCAACAACATTATTGAAACAGATATTACAGATTATGAACGCTTTGAAGTCCCGTCAAACGCACATTATTTGTTAACTATATCGGAACGCGAAGAAAAATTTCGTCCGATATGGTGCGCACTTAACGGATTTTGGTGGTGGAATTTCAATATATCTATTGTAAATCAGCAATCTGGCGAAGAAATCTTAACATGGCGCGGGCGTGGCTGCGCGAACAGTTCGCTGCGTAAATTAGATAAAATTCTGGACACATTAGAGAAATAAAAAATCCCGCAATTGCGGGATTTTTTATTAGTCATCAATGACCGCGTATTCACAGAACCCTTCGTTCGTGTCGCAACGGGATGTTGTGCCCTCGCTGATGAAGTACCCCTGTTCATGCAAGCACGCAGGACATACTTTTGGTGCTTCGGTCCCAATGTGCCACATACCACAGTTTGTACAGCGCCACATAACAATGTTGTCTTGCTTGAACAATGTGCCGTCTTCAATTGCTTCGGCCAGAGCACGGAAACGAGATTCGTGATAACGTTCCGCCAAACCAATATTTTTCAGAATTTCAGCGATTGCTGGAAATCCTTCTTGGGCGGCGATCTGTGCAAATTTTGGATACATTTCTGTGTTTTCTTCGTGTTCACCATATGCAGCAGCCTGTAAATTTTCCAGTGTTGTGCCAATTTTACCCGCCGGGAAAGACGCAGTTATTTCCAAATCGCCCCCTTCTAGGAATTTAAACAACCGTGATGCATGTTCTTTTTCCTGCTCCGCGGTTTCCAGAAAAATTTTAGAAATTGCCTGATAGCCTTCTTTTTTTGCAGCAGATGCAAAGAATGTATAGCGATTACGTGCCTGGGATTCACCGGCGAATGCAATTAACAGATTTTTTTCTGTCTGTGTACCTTTTAATGATACCATTGTGTACTTCTCCTTCTGTTTTTTGTTTTTGTTCGTAGAAAAATTTTAGCAGAGAACGCAGTAAAAATCAAAAAATTATTTTTTCTGATTGTTTTTTGCGCCGCGACAAGCCGTCGCATGTATCAAATCCATATACTGATCAAATAATTTTATTCCAAGAAATGCACGTGCCTGCTCTATGGTAGCACCATACCCCCAATAGACACCATCATCCGTCTCGTATTTGGCAACGACAACGTCTGGGGATGGCACCAAAAATGGTCCAAAACAATTTTCACCAAATCTGTATGCACGATAATATTCAAAGGGAATACGTTCTGTATGAGGAATCCTGTCTGACAGTATCAATTCACGATCTCTTATCATGCTGATTTCATAGGGAAAGTCCACCTGAACACACCAACGACCAGCAACAAACTCGACATCATCCGATGTCAATTGTGACAACGGAACGCGCCCACCACCGTCTGTGATTGCATAGCCCCCAGATGCCCGCGCCATATTAAACGCATGAATTTTGTCTTTATCATTCTGATACAGAGCCAATTTGTTTCTGCGCTTCATCATTTTCAACCCCCAGGAATTTTTTCTCAATAGCACTGACCAGCTCTTGGATCCCTACTCTCCCTGCGGCACTGATGGTTAATATTTCAGGTTTCTTTTTACGGCCAAATGATTTTTTAAATTCAGCCAATTTTTCTTTTAATACATCTGGTTCAATGGCATCAATTTTGTTTATGATTACCATTTCTGGTTTATTCAACAAACCACCACCATACGAATCCATTTCGTGACGAATTGCCGCATAGCGTGCCGCCCAATCGGGTTCTGTACCGTCAATTACATGCAAAATCATCTTGGTACGTTCGGCATGCCCCAAGAATTTATCCCCCAGACCAACACCGGTGTGCGCCCCCTCAATCAATCCGGGCAAATCAACCAACACAAATTCACGATCGTGCGCATACATAACCCCCAACTGTGGATTCAGTGTCGTAAATGGATAGTTTGCAATCTTTGGACGAGCCGCCGTTACCGCTGACAATAATGTGGATTTTCCAGCGTTCGGAAACCCGACCAGACCAATATCCGCAATCAACTTTAGGCGCAAAACAACCGTTCTTTCTTCACCCGGCAGACCATCGTTGGCCTGTTTTGGGGCACGGTTTGTTGGACTTTTAAAATGCAAATTACCCCAACCACCATTACCGCCACGTGCCGCACGATATTCCATACCGTCCGTATTCAAGTCGGCGTATTCAATTTCTTCGTTTTCGGACAAAATAACCGTACCTGTTGGCACCGGTAAATACAGCGTTTCACCAGATGCGCCTGTTCGCATTTTACCCATGCCGTTTTGTCCACGCTGGGCCGTAAAATGCATCTTATAGCGATAATCAATTAACGTGTTAACATTTGGCACAGCCACAAAAACAACATCGCCACCACGACCACCATCCCCACCATTGGGACCACCGTATTCAATATATTTTTCACGACGGAAACTGGCACTGCCGTTGCCACCATCGCCCGCTTTGACATAAATCTTTGCCCTGTCTAAGAATTTCATTTTTATACCTTTTGTGTGTATTATAATCTAAAAACTTGCAATTTCCAGTCCAAAAGACTATAATCTTTGGGTCGTGCAAACGATGATGATTCTGAATCCGTTGTGAAATAGTCATTATGGACTGGGGGGCGGTACCCCACAGCTCCACCATTACTTGATACGATTTGTGGTCGTATTTAGTTATGGGGCTGACATAGATTCGACAGATGATGAAAGACAAACTGGGTGAATCCGACGTGGTGTCGTTAAAAGCCAAATAAAAACTGAATGGCGATAGAATCGCTGCGAACGACAATGTTCGCCTTGCAATGGCTGCCTAATGATGGCGTTGAATATGGTTGGCGATTGTTGACCGTATTCGTTTAAGCAATTGCGGTGTTCGCCGGGTACATGGCACCAGAAACCCGGCATTTTTAATTTATTATTAAAACGGAACATAAGGACAAAAAATGTTTGGAAAAATAAAAAAAGTATTCTTTACCGGCGTATTCGGCGTTTTATACATTTCTTTTATCGCCCAATTGGTTTATGTATTGGGTTGGATGAATGGCATTGAAAATAAATTGATGGGTTTGGCAATGCTGTCATTAGAATGGTTAGTTTTGATTGCAGCGCGTTATTTATCAAAACGTTCTAGCAATAGCGCCCAACACGGCAGTTTCGGCGGGCACAGTCGTCGCCGTTAATCAAAAATCCCGGCAGACGCCGGGATTTTTTTTAAAGACATAAGAATATCACAACAAACAAATCTTAAAAAAGACGATACGTTGTAGATGTTTATGATTTCATAGTTCTTGAAATATTCGCAAAATGTATTATATTTAATTCACTATGAAAGAATATATTTTACCATTTCGGGATTTTGTGGTACATCCGGGACTGACGGTGCCGGTGTACATTGACAATAAAACATCTATTGCGTGTATTGAATCCGCTGGAAAAACTGGGCAACGCCTGGTTTTGGTGGCACAACGTACGTGGAACTATCCGTCCAATCCCGACGACATTTACAACGTCGGCACAATCGGCGACATCGTTCAAATTTTACGTATGCCAGATGGAAGCCTGCACGCGATTGTTCGCACAACAGATGCCGTTCGGGTCAGCGACATTGTTATCGAAGATGGTATATTTGTCGGAAACGTGGAACCAATCGCAATCCAAGATGACACCAATCACGAACAAACATTGGCACTACGTGATAAAATTGCCGAAAACATGCAATTCTTGGCTGGGATGAAAAAATTTAAAATGGAAAAATTGCGCAATGTCGCGACAAATTATCCATTGCCCGCATTTATTGATTTTGTTGTTCAGACAATTGAAATGGACGTCGAACCAGCACTAAAAATACTAAGCGCATCGTCGTGGCGCGAAAAGCTAATAATCCTGTTGGAACAGGTAAACCTGGTTGCGGAAACTGCAAAGATTGAAGAATCTATTAACAAGCGGATTCACCAACAGATGGAAAAGGGGCGACGCGAAGCAATCTTGCAAGAAAAGATGCGTGCCATTCAACATGAAATGGGCGATGATGACCTGGAAATGGACACAGAAAATATTCGCAAGCGGATTGAAAAAGCCCACCTGCCCCGCGAGGCAAAAGAAAAAGCAATGAGCGAATGGAAGCGCATGAAATCATTGTCACCGATGTCTAATGAGGGTGGTTTGTTAAAGACATATTTGGACGAACTGCTGTCTATGCCGTGGAATAAATCTGATAAATCACAAATTGATTTGGATGTGGCGCGTGGTGTGTTGGATTCCGAACATTCGGGTATGCGTGGTGTAAAAGAACGTATCTTGGAACATATCGCAGTAATGAAAAAAACTAAATCCAACCAAGGGTCAATTTTGTGCTTTGTTGGTGCGCCGGGCGTTGGGAAAACATCGCTGGGAAAATCCATCGCAACGGCGCTGGGGCGTAAATATCATCGAATATCCCTGGGCGGTGTATCGGACGAGGCGCATTTCCGTGGACACCGCAAAACATATATCGGCGCACAGACGGGGCGCATTATGGATGCATTGAAACGCTGCAAGTCAAACAATCCTGTTATTGTATTGGATGAAATTGATAAGATGGGACGCGATTGGCGTGGTGATCCTGAATCGGCGTTGCTGGAAATTTTGGATCCAGAACAAAACAAGGCTTTCCGCGACCATTATCTGGAAGTGGACTTTGATTTATCAAATGTTTTATTTATCGCAACCGCAAACACTTTAAATTTATCAAATGCCTTAAAAGATCGTATGGAAATTATCGAAATACCGGGATATTCAATCGAAGAAAAGGTTCAGATTGCACGCGAACATTTAATTAAACGCGCGGCAATCGATACCGGATGGGAAATTGAAAACATTGTTATCTCAGACGATGCAATTCGACATATTATTCAGAATTATACATCAGAACAAGGAGTACGCCAATTACAGCGCGAATTGACAGCAATACTGCGGCGCGCTTTATTGGAAAACAATGCCGAAGACGTACGCACTGAATTTACATGTAATAAAATTGACGAATTATTGTCTGTACGCCAGACTGCTGGATTTTCAAAGAAAATTGGTTTTGGGGTACGTATATGAAAACAAATACAGTAATACTTAACGGCAAACCAATTGAAGCCGTCGTGTTTGGCGACGGACAAGAACAGATTGATTGTTTTAACCGTGTGGTAGCATACACACAAGAACATGAATTGAATATCACAACCGCCCAAATGCCCCACATGATAAAAGGCATGCAAAAAACACTGATTGTTGGGAAAGATAAAAGATACGATATACGTGTCACAGAATCAAAAATTCCAGGGATTACACCACCTTTTCATTGTCCAAGTTATGCATCATTTATAGTCGACAAAGGCACAGGTAAAACCAGAATGGATTACGGCACAATTTCACATCTATTTTGGGATTTGTTGCACGAATTAAAGGATAAACAAAAATGATTTTAATTATTAATACATCGGGCAGCAATTTAGAATTCGTGCTGGACGATAAATACAAATCGGTTTCGGTTGAAAAACAATCAGTTGCATTGCCGATCGAATGTGAAAAATTCATATCTGAATGTGGTGCTAGATGGTCGGACATATCCGCCATTGGAATAGTTGTTGGACCTGGCAGTTTTACCGGCATCCGCTTAGGGATTGCGTATACCAAGGGATTGGGCATCGGATTAAACATCCCCGTTGTAGGATTAAGCTTATTCGACCTGTATCTGGCGGAAACCCCTGATGCGTTTGTTGCAATTGATTCGGGACGTGGGGATTTCTTTGTGGCGGCCCCGGATTTAAATCCTTGCACCATGGAAATTGACGAATTAGAGACAAAGCAAATGGCATGGCCACGTACTGTTGGTCACAAGGCATTTGATTTGCGGTTGGGAGTAAATATCATAAAAGAAAAACTAAAATCTGGGGATACACAACCTGTTGTGCCAATGTATTTACGCCCCAGTTACGCAGAACAAAACACGCAAAAAGAAGATTAATATGACAAAAGAATTTTACACCAAACATAAAGATATAATAGAAGCAGCTATTAAAAGCGCACACGTATCATATAACATGTCTGCCAGTAAAAGCAGAAAGGTCGCTTTACATTACTATGAAATCACAACAAAAAAAGTTTCTATTACAGTATACGCTATAAAACATCCTGAAAGTCGTAGTGTATCTAAATATATTGCAAAGATTAAAATTGCATATGACACCAAAGACAAAAAACAATTTATAATTGCAAAAGACACCACAGATTTTGCATCAAGTTTATATCATAAACTTTCAGCAAAACACGAAGAACAAATTGCCAGAACACAATTAAAACAAAATTATCATAATCGTGCATTTGCACGCAAACGCTAAACACCACAAGGGACCATCATTGCAGAACAAAAATTTACTTGGCAACTTGGCCGAATTACACGCCAAATGTTTTCCACATAAACCATGGAGTGCGGATGATTTTGCAGACCTGCAAAAATCCGGTTGCGAGATTATTGCAAGTCAAAACGGATTTATCGTTTATCGCGCAACCTGTGACGAGGCAGAAATAATCACAATTGGCGTTCATCCCGATGCGCGCCGCACGGGCATTGCAGCGGCAATGTTGGGAATTGTTGAAGGCGACTTGAAAAAACGTGGCATAAAACATATATTCTTAGAGGTGGCGGCGGACAACGCGCCGGCGCGAAGCCTGTATACCGGTAACGGGTACAAGCAAATCGGCGTACGCCCAAAGTACTATGACGGCGTAGATGCCATAATGATGAGGAAGGATATATGAATAAATATGTGCCCAGTCATTCTTGTTTAATTCGTATGATGCCGAATAATATGGGATATTCAATGGCGGGCAATATCCCATTGGACAAGGTTGCGCTGATCATACTGGGTGGTGGCGTCACCACAGACGAGAAACGCGCATCTGGATATATTAAACATATTGAACCCGCGCTTAAAAGTTACGATATAAAAGATGTAAATATTTACAGTGTGGTTTATTCTTTTGGTTCGCTGGATTCAGATTTGTTAAAAATAAATTTATTTCGTCGCGCGGGACGTAAGATAAAAAATGCGATTCAACAAGAACAAAAACTGAATCAAATAAACGAAAACGAACCTGTGCCCGAATATGTGTTGGACCTTTATGATGAAATAATTGAACCGCGTATTGTTATTGGTGATGTGGCAACCACAATCCTGAATATGCGCAATTTAATATTTTATAATCACTGTCACGGCGCGGTCGCATTGCGGTTATTATCAGAAGTTACACACAAAGAATTAAAAAATGCAGGATTTGACGACAAATCCGTTAGTGCAATTCTTAAAAGCATCATAGCAATTCAACACAATCCCGTTGGGCCGTTGGAAAACCCCGAGGTCACGACTATCAATTTTTTATCTGCGTCCGATGACGTCCTGGAATATCACAATCCGTTTTCTGATCACGTTATGGGTGTTCACAATCTGGAACCATCTTTCTTTGGCGAAACATATGGCAACGTTTTTGTTGCAGGAAAACTGAACACACATCAAGGCGCAGAACATGGTTTCAGTGATGGTTATAAAAGCGATTCGAGGATGCGTCTTACACAAAACGGACAAATCATATTCCGCGCCGAACAAAACGCATTACGAAATGTAATTATCGCTGCACAAGACAAAGCACCAATACCAAATATCGAACAATGTGTATCTGATGACATAGTTGATTTTAACGCAATGAAATCTAGTGGCGACAAACTAAGCAATGCCATGATGGGTATAAGACCTATGTCGAAAAACAACCATCAGAAATGATAAAGGCATAGATATGAATCAGTCTTTTCAGCGCAGCAGCGCGCAGATTATAAAAATTGTTCCTAAATCGGTAAATGACAACGAGATTATTCGCAACCCATCACAAATACCGGTTGGTAAACTGGCCATATTTGCACTGGGTGGCGAAGAAACAACAGACGAATACAAAGCACGATTCTATGGCCGATATATTCGCGAGATTTTAAGACAAAACGATATCAAAGGCATTGATTTATATTCGACGTTCTATGCGTTTGGTTCACGTGTGCCATCACACGATCGGGCGGAACTGTTTCGCGCGGCGGGACGCAATGTTATAGAACTGGACGCAGATAACACAAAGCGTGCCCAGCAAATCGCAACCGTTGATAAACTTGAAACAAAACCTGTTTTCGTACAAATTCTGTTTGAACATATCTTTAAGCCACGTATCGTCAATCAATACGGCCGTCGTCACGATATAAACACCGCCATCCAATATGCGCGCAATGCGATTTTCTTTACGCATTGCCAAGGCACATCAACAATGTTGATGTTGCAGTGTATGCTGCAACAGGCGATGCTAAACGCGGGTTATACGCAGGCGGAAATCGATTTATTCTTGAAGAATATTATTACGATAAATCACGAACCGTTGGCGCCATTATCGCAATTGAAGACAACCAGCGTATCTTTTATGTCGATACACGATGCGGTCCTGCGCAATAACAATATGATAGATGCGGTTTTTCTGGAAAATGCCGAAAAGGTTAACCCAATGTACATAGAAAATACGCGCACATTGATTATTCCAAACGTTCGGAACGAAATGCCCGATGCCGAAACGGACGAACATTCAACATTTGACCTGGGTGAAAAAAGCCCATATAAAATCAGCAAATCGGGTAAAATCTTGTTCGCCGCCGAACGAAATGCTGTTGTTAAATCTGTATTGGCGGCGATTGAGCGTAAACCAATACCAACCAATCTGATTACAGGTCGTGGCGTTAAGTTTTCCGATTTGACACAAAATGCACAAGATTTTATGCGTGTGGCATATCGATCCCCACAAATTCAAGTACACGATCATCAAAAATAACATCGCGTGGTCGCAGGGGCGACGAAATATGCATATCGGTGGCCGCACGTGTGCGGGACAACGCAACATAAGTCTGACCGTGGGCGAATGCGCCACGCGACATATCTACAACAACCGCATCCAGTGTTTTTCCCTGGGCCTTGTGTATGGTCATTGCATACCCCAGATTCAGCGGAAATTGTTTATATCCCCCTACTTCGTTTTCGACAATTCTATCGTTTTCATCACGGGAATATTCTATCTTTTCCCACTTTTCAGGTTTTACCAATACAATTTCACGATTATCAGACAATAACTGTACGGTTATATCACGTGTGGACATTGCCCGCACAATCCCCATCGAACCGTTGTGCCATTTGTCACCATTTTTTACAAAAATTACCAATGCCCCAACCTTTAAAATAAGATTCAATGGCGCGGGGACATCGCGTTCCGAAAACGTTCCGGTCAATGTCCCGGCATACATTATTTCCGGCGCATTAATCTGGGCCAGGCGCGATGAATTTATCCGCTCGGCCGTGTCACGAAACGGTGTTATTAAAACCGCATTTGCGCGACGCTCAACATCTTCTATCTTGCAGCTATTAAAGAAATTTAATGCATCAATATCGCGGTTACGTAATCGAGTCAGATTTTCTAATAGCGCCCCATCGTTTTGACGATATACCATATCAAAACTGAATCGAATAAAATTGGCACGTTTATAAACGTTACTGTCAAAGAAATAAGCATTTGGATGCTCGTATGTGGATTCATAGTAAGACATTGCATCGCGCGTTATAACTGGGGGCAACTGGAACAAATCCCCAATGGCTACGACCTGAATTCCGCCAAAGGGCGCGTTGTTATGGCGTGCCATGCGGGCCAAGATATCAATTGCGTCCAATAAATCCGGTGCGACCATCGAAATTTCATCAATAATCAACACATCCGTAGCGTTTAGAATATTTCTGGGCTTGGCCTTTAATTTTAACAATTCGGGCATAATAAAATCACGTGGTTGAATCTGAAACAGAGAATGTATCGTTTGTCCACCGATATTTAATGCCGACACCGCCGTCGGACACGCACACACAATGCGTTTTTTTGATGCGGACTTTAAATAATTTACAAATGTAGATTTGCCAGTTCCAGCCTGCCCCAGGATGAGAATATTAGAATTTGTGCGTTCAATCGCATTAAACGCAGATATCTGAACATCATTTAAAATCGGCGAAATCAGCCCCATACGCGCATCATTACATAAAAATTCATTAAATAGAACAAAAAATTATCTTGCACGAAATTTTAAATAATATATAATGGGCGCCGTGGGTTAGTAGCTCAGTGGTTAGAGCGGAGCGCTCATAACGCTTTGGTCGTGGGTTCAAGTCCTACCTAACCCACCAGAATTAGTCCCAACCAAACGGTTGGGGCTTTTTTAAAGCAAAAAAATAGCTTTTTATAAAAAGTCAAGTATCAAAAATGTGTCAAATATATTTTTTTAATTGATTTTTAATATTTCCCCTTGCGCGATATAGCGTATTTTTACTACCATAAAAAGCAAAAGAGAGGAAGATATGGGAAAAATACGCTGTTTCCTGGGTTTTTTTGTATTATTTATGGGTGTCATTTTCGCAACGAATTCGTTTGCAGATGGTTATACCTGTGATGATATAAAACAATATACATCCTGTAACGCAGGCTATTATTTGAATGGAGCCGGAACGGGCAATGCCTGTACGGCGTGTCCAGATAATTCCTATACGGTCAATGGGAATAAGGCGACTTACTGTACGTGTTCAACCGGGCACAGTGTTGGTGGCACCACGACGGGGGCAACTACTACGACAACAACGGCATGTACACCAATCGCGACAACGATTTCACTGGAAGACGATGCGACAACCCACGGCACAGTAACAATTTATGGTCGCTATGAAACGAACGTGTATTTGGACGCGGCACGTAAGAATGTTATGACAACAACCTCGAATCCGGTTGACTTGCCAGAAAAAAGTTACACTGTTACTTACGATGCAGTTGGTGGGACGCTTGACACTACGTCACAAACATCAGAATATATATTCAACGGGTATTTCACGGCGGCAACAGGTGGCACGCAAGTTATTAACGCAAACGGATATATAACAAACGGCGGTATAGCACGAATCAAAGCATCCGCAAAGGATTTAAAATTATATGCACAATGGACGGCAGTGCCCGTAACAATGCCAACCACTACACGCATCGGGTACACCTTTAAGGGCTGGGCCACATCAAGCACCGCCACAAGTGGCAGTACTGGCGAATATACACCGACAGCCGATGTAAAACTTTATGCGATTTGGGCGGGGTATACATACGATTGTGGAGCAGGTACATATTGGGATGCGGATACAGCGAAATGTGCACAGTGTACGGCCGGCAATTATTGCAAGGGCGTAGCCGGGTCAAACAGCGGTGTTGATGCGGGTCTGACAATATGTCCGGCAGGTACCAGTGCAACAGGCGCAAAAACAGAAAATGACTGTTATTTCACAATTACATTAAATAAAAATGGCGGGGCTGGCACCTGTGGTGGCGCATCTAGCACATCTGATGGTTCGGCAACGTGTTACTATAATAAGGCGTGCACATTACCATCGTGGAACGCATCATCTTGCGGGCTTAGCAATGGCACAAAGATATTCAAAGGATGGTCGGAATCCAATACCGCCACAAGTGGCAACACTTCTTTTACACTCAAAGCGTCTACAAGCGTGTACGCAGTTTGGGTAACACCAACATGCAGTGCCGATAATGGAACCGCGAAACCGGTAAATACGACGACGAACGCACCAAAATGTACAGTTACTTGCAACGATGGTTATGGGACCAGCGGGACATACACAGGTACAGCGGGGTCGACATCTTATAATTATGCGTGTTCTGCAAATTCGATAACCATTAAATATGATACAAACGACGCAACCTCGGGCGAACCAACAGTCAGTTCGCAGACATGTTCTTATAATGGGACCTGTTTGACAACAACTCAGGGCACAATGTTGAAGACTAACAGCACTTTCCAGGGCTGGGCATCGACAACAGATGCAACGGTGGCCGAATACGCACCGGGCGCAAGCATCAAAAATATCATCACAAGCGGTGAAAAGACACTATATGCAGTATGGAGCCCCTGTACAGCGTGTGCGGCAGGAACGGGGGCAACCTGCTCGTTAAATATTGTAAACAACCAGTGCTCTTATACAACCAACTGTGCAAATGGGTACAAGGATATCAAAAATTCCGGTGCTTATAACCCAAGCTGTTCGCCGATTACATATACGATTGTGTATAATGCGAATGGTGGAACTGGGACACCCGCAACCAGCACGCATACATATGATAAGTCGGGCACCTTGTCCACAAATGGATTCACAAATGACGCGAAACAGTTCTTGGGTTGGGCCGAGACCAGTGGCGCAAGCAGTGCCAAATACACCAACAAACAAAGTGTATTAAACCTGAGCAGTGTAGACGGCGCCAAGGTTAATTTGTACGCAGTCTGGGGCGCAGAATGTACTTGTGACAAAGGGACGGGTGTTGCATCTTGTACACCAAGTGCTCCATTGGGTATTTGTGGTACCGCGACAGCAATTGCGGTGGCAGGATATAATAGCCCAACATGTGAGCCATCCAATAATGCCGTAAGCACATGTCGCGCAACAGCAAATAAATACACAGTTACGTTTAATGCGAATGGCGGATCGGGCACGATGAGCAGTCAGTCATTTACATATGATGTGGCGCAGCAACTGAACGCGAACAAGTTTACAAAAGACGGCTTGAATTTCCAGGGATGGGCATTCAGCAGCGACGGCGATGTAAAATATTCCGACAAAGAAAATGTTTCTAACCTGACGACCACTAATAATGGTAGCGTTGCATTATATGCAATTTGGGGCGATGCGATTAGTTATGATATCACATATGAAATTGCTGATGGTGCGACACACAGCAACGCAAAGACATACACGGTCGAATCGCCTGTGACATTCACAGACGCATCCAAGGCCGGTTATACGTTTGGTGGTTGGTTTAGTGATGCCGCATACAAAAACAGAATTACCAAGACATCTGGCACAGGGGACATCACGGTTTATGGTAAATTAACCCCAAAAGAATATACCATCACTTACAATTGTAACGGTGGCAATATTCAAACACCATCTATCAATACACAGTCGGTGATATTTGACGGTACATTCACAACCCAGCCAGGAACCATGTGTGGCCGTACAGGATATACATTTACGGGCTGGAATGGCAATTATCCAAAGGCGAACAAAGAATATACATATACAACGGTTGGAAATACAACTTTGACCGCACAGTGGAAAGCCAATACATACACGTGTAATCCAGGTAAATATTTGCCAATGTTAAAAACACAGTGCGAATCATGTCCAGAAGATAGTTACTGTGGTGGTGGAGACTATACATATAGCACCTCTGTTAATCAGGGAATCACAGAGACCTGTCCGACGGAATATCCAGACAGTGAACTGGGGTCCGATGCAAAAGAGGATTGTTATAATACCGTAATAGTTACCAAGGGTAATATCCCTGCAAACTGTCACAGTGCTACATGGGCGTCTTGCAATTATAAAGACTTTTATGGCATCGAAAACGAGACCGTATGCACGCCAACCGTTGCGTCAGTTACCGCCAAGGCCGGTGCATATGTGAATGGCGCAACCCTGTCGTGCATTGTATGTGGAACTGGTAAATACCAGACCACAAACGGGTCGACTGCAACAAGTTGCGTAGATGATTGTGAAACGGGGTATACCATTACCGGCACAACAACGGCAGACCACGATTCATCATCCGACTGTTATCGCGTGATAACGCTGGATAAAAATGGCGGGGCCGGTTCGCTTGGCGCATCTGTGACCTGTTACCAGGACGTGGAATGTTATTTTGGAGATTCGTCCATCCTGACACAAACCGGATACACATTTACAGGTGGTTGGGGAACATCCCAGTCTTGTACAGCTAAGACAAGTACGTTTACAACACCGAAAAACAGTACATACTATGCCTGTAAGACGGCGAACCAGTACACAGTGTCATTTGATGCCAATGGCGGTACAGGCGGTCAGACCGCAGACGTTTTAGCAACATATGACAGCACTATGCCGGCAATCAGCACAACCGCCCCAACAAAGGCCGGATACGTATTCACGGGTTGGTTTGATGCCAAGACGGGTGGCACACAGTACTATACCGCGGCGGCTCAATCAGCACGCACCTGGGATATTGCAAAGGCAACGACACTATATGCCCAATGGACAGTTGGTGGCATGAACAAGGTTACATTTAATGAAAATGGTGGTACAACGGTAAGCGACACAGAATGTAACGTTGAATCAACCGTCATCACATTGCCTACAACCACACGCGACGGCCATACATTTGACGGATGGTACAACGACGCAACTGGTATAAAGACAACGTCTATTGCGGCGGGCACGTGTGTATCTGAAATGTCATTCACGGCCAAATGGACAAAATGTGCCGATTGCGCCAAAGGAGATGGTGTGAACACATGTTCGGTCAGTGTTTCTAATAACACCTGTGTGGCAAGTGCGGAATGTGCCACGGGATATGAAACACCAAAATGCACCGGCTTGTCCTGTGTATGTACTCCAAAGTCCTATACCGTTACATACAATTGTGGTGACGGAACGGGTACCGCACCGGCAAACGCAACGGCAATATATAATACAGGCTTTGCACCGGCGACAAATACTTGCACCGAGCCAGATGGATATGATTTCAGCCACTGGAATGACGGAACAACAATTCACACCGCGGGCACAGATTTTGTCTGGACTTATACAACTGGTAAAACATTTACTGCGGAATATGTTGCCGAGGGCGCAAAGACAATCACATATGTAACCCCAGGTGACACAGTATGGAGCGGGCAATATAAAACATCGTGCCAAGTCATGGATTCTTTTGACCTGCCGACAGCCGATAACATTGCACGCCCAGGATATACATTTGCAGGCTGGAAAGACTCCACGGGCGCAACGGTTACTTCGGTTGCAGCAAACACATGTACGACGAATATGACCTTTATCGCGCAATGGAATGCGTGCAACAGCACAGAAGACGGTGCCTGTGGTTGCGCAAGTGGCACATACCCAAGCAATGGCGTATGTACAAGTTGTACAACGGCGTGTTCATCGCTGGGCGCCGAATATCAGGGCACATATAATATTTGCGCAACCGACGGTGATGACACCGCAGAAAAGCAGTGTTATTATGAGACAACAATGGATTGTACCGCACCGGAGCATACGATAGATTTTGCAAACTATCTGTGGACTACAGACTGTGGAGATACGGTTGCGTACCAACGTTGTATTTATGATACAACTGCAACAACACCTTGCAAATGGTATTACGGTGCCTCAGAATGCGTGTCTGTTTCGGCAGAAGAAGACACATGGACTTGTCCTATACAGCGTGGCTTTGAAGGTGGATATGCCGTTCAGTGTAACGCCAATTATTTCCGTCAAGATGACCAATGTGTCAGCTGCTCTACCGTTGGGGATGGGACATATCAGTACTCTACTGGTGGGCAATATGGTCCTGTTGCTTATGTTCCATCTGCACCTGAAGGATACATTGGCTGTCGCTCTTCTACATCTGGTGTAACATATGTATGTCCTAATGTATGTCCCGAAAATGCAAAAACATGTACTCTAAAAAATGCTACCGTTGCTGGTATGAAAGTATTCCTTGGAGAAAATGTTGAGTCAACGATTGCTCCATACACAAATTGCCAAATGAGCGTTGTCTGTGAGGGAGGATATACGGCTGCATACACTGATGAATGCTTTGAAAAATTTGGGTATTTATGTTTTACATATACTGGAGGGTATTCTAAATATTATGAACATATTACCTGTAATCCTAATACCTATACAGTTGAATATCACGACAATTATATGGGTGGCGAAGTTGTGATGAATACACAAGAGTTTGTATTTGGTGATGGTCAAAGTTTATATTCAAATAAATTTGTACGTGATGGGTATACATTCACCGGTTGGAACACAAAAGAGGATGGTACAGGCAATTCATATGCAGATGAACAATTTGTTAATAAGTTGACAACTGATGCTGGGGGTGTTGTGGTTTTGTTTGCGCAGTGGACACCAAATCCATATACTATTAAATACAACTTGGATGGTGGCTATTATGCGGGTGCTTCGAACCCAGAAAAGTATACTATTGAAGATGCATTTGTGCTATCCAACCCAACAAAACGTGGGTATGATTTTGGTGGGTGGTTCAGCGATAGCAACTTCAACACAAGTGTTACCGAGATCACAGCGGGCACAACCGGAGATAAAGAATTCTGGGCAAAGTGGACACCTGTTACCTATAAGATTACATACAATCTTAATGGCGGGACTTATAAGACCGGTGAATCTAACCCAGATAAGTACACTGTTGAAACAAACACTATCGTTTTAAAGAAACCAGAAAAAACAGGTTTTACTTTCAGCAAGTGGACCGACGCAAATGGCAATACGGTTACACAGATTATAAATGGTTCAATCGGCGATATGGTTCTGACCGCGAACTGGGCCTCTGATTCGTATGTGATTACATATGAATTGGATGGAGGCACAAATAATGCCGAGAATCCGGAAACTTATACAATATCTGATACACCGATTGAATTAAAGAATCCTGTAAAAACGGGCTACGTCTTTGATGGTTGGACTGGCAACAAGGTTGTAAACAATGAAATTGTTGCGGGTACAACGGGTCACATAACCGTTACAGCAAACTGGACACCAACAACGTTTACGGTGCATTTTGATCCGACAGATGCAGGAAGCCTGAATGTTGCGGATGTTACATGCGTGTATGATATGGAATGCGCAGCCGCTGATACAATTGAAATGCCGAACAAGACATTCAGTGTTTGGAACACCCAGAAAGATGGCAAGGGAAAAACAATTGTTGCAAACGGTAGTATCAAGAACCTGCTGTCGGATGGTGGCGAAATTACTCTGTACGCAATTTGGGACCAGAATATGGTTGCATGCGAGGCCGGTTATTATTACAACAACGGCGTACGTACCCGCTGTGAATTGGGTCAATATTGTCCGGGCAATGGTGAAATTAACGAAGGTTCGACTGGTTGTATTGAAACATGTCCAGCGAATGGTGCCACAACCGCCGCTGGTGCAGATAGCATATCAGACTGTCGCAAGGTTACAACTGATGGCGGAGATATGACATTCAACTTTGGTACCGCAAAATGGGATTGTTGGTATACAAGTGGCAGTGGCAATAATGCTATATATACAACAAACTGTGATTCTATTGCGCTGACATGTGATGCGGGATATTATTACAGTGGTGTTGGTAATGCATGTACGCCGGTAACAAACGGATATTACAGTCCTGCACCGGTTGTAGAAAACGGAACCGAAGACACAGAAAGTATGACAGCACACGCATGTCTAGGGGAAACCGGCGCAGCGAATGACGGGATCGGATCTAATGCGCCACGTGCAACAGAGGCAGATTGTTACAGTGCTTGTTCCTTGACAACCGCGGATATCGCAAACAGCAAGACCGTAACACCAGACGAGGCCAACGCACCATACAACACAACGAAGAGAGAATATGAAGCCTGTTCTTATACAATTACGTGTAATGCGGGTTATACGGCGAAAAATGGTACAAATCCGCAATGTGTTGCGAATAAATATACGGTCACACTGGATAAGAACCAGGGGACAGGCGATGCCACAGCATATATAGAATGCACATTTGACAGTGGCGTCTGTAAGTTACCGGCAACGGATGGACTGGCACGTGCAGGATATGTATCTGCTAATAAATGGTGCACCAACGCGAACGGCTCGGGCGCGTGCTATGTCGCGAATGTTGCAACATCTGAAAACATCTCGGCGAATGGTACCGATACAACGCTGTATGCGATTTGGGAACCAGATGTGTTCAAAGTTGAATTGGTTGCAAGTGACGCCACAGAAAATGCAACACAAAAACCAGTATATTTGAAATACACGGTTGGTTGGTTTGAAGATCTGGCGGCAAGCAAGGCATTAACAACAATTGATACAAGTGCCCTGCCCGGCAAATCTGGATACAACTTTGCGGGTTACAGCGTCGACGACGTTATGGTTATTGATGCCGCAGGGATGTTGCAAAATACAAATTCGGCCCTGCGTGTGACAACGGAAGACACAACCGCAAATGTTGTTTGGTCCGAAGGCGACACTGTCTGTGAGGCGGGTTATTACTACCCAGGCCGGGGCGGAGATTGTGTGGTTTGTGCGGCCAATCACTGGTGTCCGGGCGGAACATACCCAACAGACACGGGCGTTGTTGGCGGTCACGAAATTTGCCCAGACGGCGGCATCTCGGCCGGTGGCACAAGCGCGACCAACAGCGGTGTATGCTATAAGCAAGGGTTGGCATACACATCCACAACCGGCAAGGCCAGCGGGACACAAACGTGTAACTATGATGATGACACAAAGGAATACGACGCATCGTGTCGCGATCATTCGGTCAAGAAATGTGTAGCTGGATACTATCACGTATCTGGTATAGACTGTATTGAGGTTGGTATAAACCATTACAGTGGCGCAGACGACCTGAAACGTTATGAATGTCCAGCAGAAGGATTGACAGGATCACTGACAACCGCGGACGATGCTGGTGACTGCTATAAGACAGTTGAATATAATGCGACATACGGTGCAGGAACCCAGGTATGTAATTACACATCTGACAATGCAGACGGCAGTGCAAAATATGCAACAGATTGTCGTGACAAGTATATCACAACGTGTCAAGGTGGGTATTATCGTGAAAATGCGGCGGCAACAGATTGTACGGCGGTCGGATATGATGCGTACAGTGAACCGGGTAGTTTGAACAGAACACCATGTCCGGACGGCGGTGACACAAACGTCGACAACGCTGCTGAATCCACATCGTGCTTCAAGGCAGAAAATCCATTCACGTCGGATCACGGTTCTGGATTCCAGTACTGTATCTATTCGCCCGAGAACAAGGGATACACTGAATGTCGTGCCCGCATGTTCCAGAAGTGTGATGCAGGATATTATTGGAATGCAATTGGTGACACAGATTGTACCAAGGTTGGATATGGCTTCTTTGGTCCAGTTGCAGATGCAGGCAACGAAGGACACCCAACCGCACGTCAGGGTTGCGCAACATTTGACGGGCGTGCAGGACAAACTGAATCAGACACCAGCAGTGATGCATCCGCGTGCTTTATGACAGAAATGCCCTGCTCTGTTTCGCACGGTAGCGGAATTAAGACCTGTGGGTACAATACGAATGCAGAAGATTATTCGTCCGATTGTACGGCGTGTATGTTGGATACGTGTGACGAAAAATATTACATCAATAACAATCAATGTGATATTTGTCCAGCCGGCAGTGTTTGTGATGAATCAACACGTACGGGCTTTGATGGGGTTGCAAATGCTAAACCGCAACTGTGTAGTACGCTGTTTGATGGGCGTTATCCCGAATCAGATGCGGGCTCGACATACACGGGACAATGCTTTGGCGAATGTGATGCCCCGGCCAATGTCACAACAATGGTTGGTCGCGACTATCAGGGAGCAACTATGACAGACACTTGTGAAATTCAGGTATGTGATACGAAATACTATCTGTCGGGCGATAAATCACAATGTGAATTGTGCCCAGAAAACAGTGTTTGCGATGCGTTGTCTGGATCGGACATTGATCTAGATGGCACACCAGATAGCACACCAATGACCTGTGATGAATTAACAGGTGGAACACATAAGTTATCTGGGGCGGGTTCAACCAAGATTGAACAGTGCTATACAACATGTGAAGACTATGAAATCTTGGGCGGTATGGCGATACGTGACAGTGATACCGTACAGTATGACAATGTTTGTACATACAAGGGGAAGTCTGAAACAGGTAATCCATGTGAAATTCAGACGATTAAGGGCAACGAAACTTGTGTCGAGACTTCTTGTAACCCAGACTATGAATTGATTGATGGTCGTTGCAAGAGATGCGATCGCGCTAATGCAACCGCATACAAACCAAATGGCAACTGTCTGGTGGCAAAATGTCATACAGGCTTCCACCCAGAAGGTGACCAGTGTGCAGATGATGTAAAAACTTGCACGGCACCGAATGCCCTGGCTGCAAGTCAAACCTGGGACAGCAAGTTGGGCGCTTTTGGAATCTGTAAGATTACAGAATGCGTTGATGGTTATCATGTTTCATCAAATACCTGTGTCCCTGATGTAGAGGTATGCTCGGTTGAACATGGTACAGGAACACGTGAATGGGATGAAAATCGTGGCACGTGGGGCGAATGTATCGCAACGTCGTGCGAACCTGGTTATACAAATGACTCATACGAATCAGATGAGCCAAACAAACAGTGTGGACGTTGTCGAAATGCCAAGAGCGTACTGGGGCAAGATGCAGCAAGCAGTTATATCGAAGGATGTACGATTGCGGCATGTATGTATCAGGGAGAATTGTATAACCTTGAAAATAATGAATGCGTTCCAATTTGTCCAGTTGGCGAAGAATATGAAGACGAAACAGGAACAATGAAGTGGAATTCAACCACAAAGAAGTGCGAACGCAAATGTAACGATGGTTATATGGCTTGGTAATGCTTAATCCCCCGAATGGGGGATTTTTTTCATTTATGTGCTAAGTGTCAAACATCATAGGATAATATCTTACTAGTAATAACCTTGATTTTTTGTAGGAATTTATTATTGACAAAATTGTAACATTTGTATACCTTAACTTTTGTCATAAGAAGGATTTGATATGTCTGAAAAACAAACAAACACAACCGTCAGAGATTTTGTATATATTTTGGGTATTGCTATGCTAATGGCAACCAGTGCAACACTGGGGTATAACTGGCCAGAATATAATGAATATGACCTAAAAAAGGCTGAAAGCGAATATGTTAGAGCAGAAGCACAACATCGTAGTGCCTATTCTAGCGCATTAATTGAGGCACAACATTTGGGATATAACAATCCAGAATACAAACGTTTGAAAGAGGCCAGCTATGATGTACGTATGCCAAAAGGCGGTAACACAGAAACACGTATAGCCCACCGCAAAAGGGTTTGTGACGAGTTAGCTGTCAAGGCAGATTCTGTTAAAAATAAAGTTATTCAAGATTATATGGATGCCGATTCCGCATATTTGGCCACGAAACAGGATATGCAACAGGCCGCGGAACATATGGAATTTGTTCGTGCCGAGGTACAACGCGCGGATTCTATAAGTAAATTACCACAACATAAGATTATGTGGCACAACATAAAAGAAACCTTTCAGAAAAAAAGATAAAAAAATCCCGCCAACTGGCGAGGATTTTTATCGGGCAACCGCACCGGTTAATTTTTCATGGCATACATAATCTTTTAATTTGAATCCGCCGTCGGCCGACCAATTTAACATGCCGTTCCAGTTGTCGTCGGGTATTTCAACGGTTGGTAATTTGTACGGTGTGCGTGACAGTTGTTCCCGAACCTGGTCCAGATGATTTGTATAAATATGTGCGTCATGGAATTCGCCTTTTAATATGCCGGGGGTCATGCCTGCTTCTTTGGCGTATAACAGCAGCAACAGTGCATAACTGGCGATATTATAAGGTATCCCAAGGAACATGTCGCATGAACGCTGAGTCCAGATAAGGTTTAATTTGCCGTCACGTGCAATTAATTGGTGCATTACGTGACATGGTGGTAGTGCCATCTGATAAAAGTCTGTGGGATTCCATGCCGATACCAGTATGCGACGATCGTTTGGATTATTCTTTAATTTGTCGATTGCGTTTGCAACCTGGTCTGTGCCGGGTTTTTGCGGGTTAAAGTTATCCGTTGGGTTGTGTTCGATTCTGGCGGTGTCCCATTGATATTCGCCACCAAAATGTCGCCACTGGAATCCATATATTGGCCCCAGATCGCGTTCAGAATCCATTATAGAATTGCGAACAATTTGTTTCTGTGCGGGGGTTAATGGTCCGCCCTGCTCTAACATGCCGGTCTTGATTTTATAAGCCTGTTCTACCTTGACTGGATTGGCCCATTCATTCCATATTTTACATTTGCGATCGGTTAACCATTTTTTGTCCGTTATGCCACGAATAAAGAATTCCAGTTCTGTGGCAATGTTTTTCAATCCCATCTTTTTAGTTGTAATTAATGGGAACCCGTCGGCCATATCGTGCACAAATGTGGCGCCGTGTCCGATGCCGATGTCGGGTGTGCCGGTGCGATTTTGACGCACATCGGTACAGTTTTTATAAATATCCCCCAATATATCCAGGTATGCTTTCATTTTGTTCGTCCTTTCCTTTATAAATAAATGCGCCATGTGGCGCATTTATTTGTTGTTTAGCGTACAGATGCCTGTTTGAACAATTCATCCGCCGGGACCGTTTTTTCTTTGGTCTTGACGTGTGTCAACATCGCATCCAGGGCCTTGCGTTCGAAAATCATTCCACGCAACATTGCCAAGGCGTTCTGATTCTTGTTATAGAATTCAAACACCTGTTTTGGATCTGGATAGCGTGCGGCCTCGGCCCAGATGGCTTGTTGCAAGTCTTCACGTGTGACCTCTACCTTGTTCTGGGTGCCCCATTCCGCCAATATCAGGCCCAATTTAACACGACGTTCGGCGTCTTTGTGTTCTTGTTTTTCATCCCATTTGTGGTCACATTTTTCATCGTGACAGTGGGAATGTTGATGTTCAAATTCAGATTTTGCCATATTGTATTCTTGTTCAACCAATGTTTCTGGCAAATCCAGCTTGACTTTGTCCGCCAAAACATCCAGCAATTCATTGCGCATATCGCGTTTGGCCGCTTCGTCATACTGTTCATTGATGATTTTGCGGATGTGTTCACGCAAAGCCTCGACAGATTCTTGACCTACCTGTTTTGCCAGGTCGTCATTTAATTCTGGCAAGATATGTTTGCGGACTTCGTGAACCTCTACCTCGAAACGAGCATCCTTGTCCGCCAGGTTTTCCGCATGATAATCCGCCGGGAATTTAACGTTGACATCGAATTTATCGCCAACCTTGTGACCAATGATTTGGTCTTCGAAGCCCGGAATAAATGCGCCAGAGCCCAAAATCAGGTGATGCTTTTTTGCCTCGCCACCGGCAAATGCTTCATCACCAACAAATCCCTTGAAATCGATTACAGCCGTATCACCATTTGCAGCGACATAATTTTCGTCTTGTTTTTCGGCCGTGCTGCGAGATTTGCGAATATTTTCCAGTGCGGTTTCAACTTCTTTTTCGTCCAGTTTTGCAACTTTCTTGGTTACCGTGATTTTTTCCAAGTCAATTGCCGGCAAAGTTGGCAAAATATCAAATTCCATCGAATATTCCGCATCTTGGCCAACGGTCCAGCCCGACAAATCAACCTTTGGCGCGCCGGCCAGGCGAATTTTCTTGTCTGCGACATATGTTTCCAGGTCACGGTTCATCAATTTATCGATTGCTTCACCATACGCAGATGCATTGTATTTCTGGCGCAGGATATTTAATGGAACTTTGCCCGTGCGAAATCCCGGCATTTTAACCTTCTTGCCATATTCCAACAAAATTTCGTCAGCTGATTTCTGCAATTCGTCCGCAGAAATTACGCCATTTACAGAATAGTGTAAATCTTTGATTTTTTCTTTTTTGAACATATGTTTTCCCCTAATTAATTAGAATTGCCAGGTGATTATACACTGTTTTTATATGAAAGCAATAATAAAAAAATCCCGCTGATGCGGGATTTTCTTTTGTTTTGTAAACGTATTAACGTTTGCTGAACTGAGTAGAACGACGTGCCTTGCGGAAACCGTAGTGTTTACGTTCAACAACACGGCTGTCGCGGGTCAAGAATCCGGCTGTCTTTAATGCGGCGCGTAATTCTGGTTCTTTCTTTTCCAGGGCTTTGGAAATACCGTGTTTAACGGCACCCGCCTGACCTGACAAACCGCCACCTTCTACAAAGGCAACAATGTCATATGCAGTTTCACGATTTGTAACACCGAATGGCTGTGCAATAATCATCTGTAATACCGCACGACGGAAATATTCCGCAGATGCTTTGCCATTAACGATGATGTTGCCCTTGCCCGGCATCAAATATACGCGTGCAACAGAATCCTTGCGTTTACCGGTTGCATATGTCGCGTCGTTTAATTTTGGTGCAACAACAGGTGCCTTTTTAGCAGTTGTTTTTGCTGTTGCAGCCTTCTTAGTTGTAGCTTTTGTGGCTGTCTTTTTTGCTTCTGCCATTATTCGCCCCTTTTGTTTTTACGGTTTAATGATGCGAAATCAATAACGATTGGGTTCTGGGCCGCGTGTTTATGTTCTGTGCCCGCATATACGTGCAGTTTTGTCAAACGTTTGTTTGCCAATGCAACCGCCGTGCGACGTCCCATCATACGTTTTACCGCGTTTGTAACCAATTTTTCTGGTTTTTCTTCGCGCATCTGACCCAGGGTACGTGATTTCAATGAACCGGTCCACAAAGAATGCCAGAAGAAACGATCTTTGTCAGCCTTGTGGCCAGACAAAGCAACTTTGTCCGCATTGATAATGATAACATGGTCACCACAATCCATATTTGGTGTCCAAGTTGGCTTGTTCTTGCCACGCAAGATGTTCGCGGTATATGCCGCCAAACGTCCCAGCGTGCAATCAGTTGCGTCAATCAGATACCATTTGGCCTCTAATTCGCACTTTTTTAACGATTTTGTCGCTGCCATTTTTATTTTTCCTTGTGTTTTTTGTTATAGCGCGCACATTATGACGCAATACCCCGGAAATGTCAAGAAAAATCAATACGGTACTATCATACCGTTATGTCTATCTTTTCTTTTGTAACAGGTTATCAATTGTTGGGCGTATAACGTCAAAAACCTGCTCTATGTTCATACGTGTGCCATCGGGACGCATTTCATCAACAATCGTCCACTGCCCCGGATTACGCGACGCGATATGACGGTACACATTTGATACATCATATAACAATTGAAAATCAGACTCATGAATGTCGGGCTTGCCTTTTTGGTATTCTTTCAAGCCGGTGTTGCGCATTTCATATGCAACGCGCGGATCCAGATACAAATATATATTATAGTCTGGTCGCAACATCCCCATATTTGTAAATTCCAGGTCTTCTAGAAAATCTATTTTTGAATCCCATTGTTCGCGTGGTGTTTTTGCAATTGAAAATGCGTTACTGTATGTGTATCTGTCCAAAACAACCCAATTGCCTGAATCCAGCCAATGTTTGATAAGCGGCGTATGTTGCTGTCGGTCAAGCGCATATGGTAACATGGTATATTCGGCCGGCAAATCACGTGTTGCCCCAAATTTACCATTCAAATAATCACGTATAAGGCGACCAAAGAATGCCTTGTACTGGGGAAAATCCAATGTTTGCACCGGGATTCCAAGTGATTTCAAATAATTTACGATATTCATAACCTGGGTGTGTTTGCCGGCCTTGTCGGCCCCTTCGACGGCAATAAGTTTTCCAGATGGCATACGATCATTCCTTTTGTTTATATAAAATGGCCCACAAAATGTGGGCCGGGGTTAATCTTCCAAGAAACTGCGCAATTTACGTGCACGCGTTGGATGTTTTAATTTATTCAACGCCTTTTGTTCTATCTGGCGGATACGTTCACGTGTAACGCCGATATATTCGCCAACCTCTTCCAATGTGCTGGTTTTATTGGTTGACATACCAAAACGTTGACGCAGAACCGTTTCTTCCTTTGGGTCCAATTCAGACAAGATTTGTGTAACAATTTTACGCAAATTCTTTTGCGCAGCCGATGTAAACGGATTTTTCGCCGTTTCATCCGCGATGATTTCGATACGAGAACTGTCATCCTCGGTACCAACGGGCGCTTCAAGGGAAATAGGTTTCAGGTTAACCTTCATCGCCTTGTGAATCTTGTCCACCGGCAGATAGATAATCTTGGATAATTCTTCGGCGGTTGGCTGGCGACCATATTTGTGCATAAACTGGCGCGTAGCACGCTGAATCTTGTGAATATTATCAATCATATGAACCGGGATGCGGATTGTACGCGCCTGGTCGGCGATACTGCGCGAAATACCCTGTTGAATCCAGTTGGTGGCATATGTAGAGAACTTGTTCCCCAAACGATAATCAAATTTATCAACCGCTTTCATCAAACCGATGTTACCATCCTGGACCAGGTCCGAGAAATCCAATCCCAAGCCACGATTACTGGACTTCTTGGCGAACTTGATAACCAAACGTAAGTTGGCCTCTATCATTTCGCGTTTGGCACGGGCGGCCTCGGCCTGGCCACGACGAACCAATTCAACAACCTTTTTATACTCGGTTGTTGGCTGACCGGTTTCGGTTGCGATTGCCGTGATATCTTCTTGAATCTTTAAGATATCTTTTTCATGTTTCTTGGCAAAGTTAGACCATACCGTATTTTTGTGCTTGGCCAACTTTTTAACCCAGTTGCGATTCAATTCATTGCCAGCATATTCAGCCAAGAAATCTTCGCGTTTAACCTTGTTCGCCATTGCCAGACGCAACAATTTCCCCTCAAGCCCCATCAACAGTTGATCTCGCTTGGTTAATTGTTCCAAAATTTCGGCAACACGATCATCATTCAGGCGGATCTTGCTAACATGTTCAAACAATTCCAAGCGCATTTTGTTGTATTTCTTTTCCAGGGCAGCATCCGGGGTATCGGACACTAACAAATTCTCCAAACGTTTCGCCTGTAATTTTTGCATACTGTTAAATATACGCTTTATCTTAGCAAATAGTTCCGTGACCATTGGCATCAAGGCTTCTTCCATAACAGGGATTGGCACACCAGATGTACTGCGTGGTGTATCTTCCTTTTTGATACCGTCTTCTTCGTCGTCGAGCTCTTCTTCATCTTCTTCGTCAACGGTGGCATCTGCCAAATCATCTAAATCGTCATCGTCCAGTTCATCAACATGCTCGACCCCCTTGGATTTCAGAGCCTCAGACAGTGCCGCCAGGGATTTTTGTTCGGATTCACTGGAATACATCACTTCTAGATTAACGATATAGCGCAAACGAATATCTTCATTTAATAACTGTTGATACCAATCCAGCATAGCCTGAATTGTCATCGGACTTTCGCACAGACCATAGACCATTAAACGGGATGCAGCCTCTATACGCTGGGCAATTGCAACCTCGCCCGCAGCTGTCAACAGTTGAACCGTACCAATTTGTTTCAAATAAGACTGAACTGAATCCTGAACCCCCAACACTAGAGAACCAGTCTGGCTACGCTCTAGCTGTTTGGCATAATGCTCATAGTCATCGTCACTGACGTCAACCTGTTCGGCATCGGCGTTTAACAAATTACGTGTTTTATCGCGTGGCTCATCAGAATCATCGTCATCATAATATTTGTCCAAATCACGTGCATAATTGTCTGTTTCCAGAACCTCAAGTCCCAGGTCCTGCTGAAAGAAATCCAAAACCTCGTCCTGCTCTTCGTCAGGAACCTCGTCTGCAGCGGTAGCAGCGGCAAAATCCATTTGGGACATATAGCCGACTTCTATGGCAGTTTCAGCCAACTTTTGCAAATTTTCTGGCAAAGACTCGATTAACAGTCTTGTTGCTTCGTCCAGTTTTTTTACCATCAATTAACCTTTGCGTGTGTTAATGGGTTGATTATATTTATTATTTCTTCTTTTTTGTAGGTTTGCTGGCCGCACGTTGTGCCTTGGCTACAGCATCATGAATTGCAGACTCAGAAACCAACCCCAATACAATCGGACTTTGAATCTGAATCAAAGAATATGAACTGTGTGTTTTGTTGCGAACCGATGCAACCGTTGGGTTCGTGCTGCGCATCAGGCGTGCAACCTGGCCATCTGATAATTCTGGATAATTTTTCAAAATCCACAAGATTCCACCCAAACGATTTTGACGATGTAATTTTGGCGTATAACCAACACCACGCTTGTTCTGTTTGTTCTGAGCAGCGACAATTTCATCACGCAATGTCAGACGCGCAGACGCATCCGCTTCACATTTTTCGATATCTTCGCGTGTTAATTGACCGCTTAAGATTGGATTTAATGGTTGAATTTTATATGTTTCTGCATCAGCGATACTTTTTACCTCAAGTTCATGCAAGCCGCAGAAATCCGCAATTTGTTCAAATGTCAATGCAGTATTTTCAATTAGCCACAAGGCTGTAGATTTTGGCATATATGGATAGTTCATGGAAAATTCCTCTTGTAATTACGCGGGGTAATATACACCAATATTACCCCAATTTCAACCGATTTTTATTATTTTTTTATTTTGGGAAATTATGCCTTTTTGACGATTTTATATCCGTCCTTGGAATCCAAAACCGACCAACCCGCCGCATCAATTTCAGCTCTCAATGCATCTGCGGTTGCCCAATCCTTGGCCGCCTTTGCCAGGGCGCGAGATTCGGCCAACGCAACAATTTCAGCCGGTGCCGATTCCGATTCCAGCGCAATCAGTTTCTTTGCGCGGTCAATAAATTGCGCCCCCAACAGGCGGTCAATAAATTCAAACAATGCAATTTTAGTCGCTGGATTGACAGATGTGTCCTTTAACAACTCTTGGACAACAACCAAAGATTCTGCTGTTTTAAAGTTATCAGATGCCGGTGCTAAAATTTTATCGTGCCACATGTTATAAACCGCACCATCAACGTCGCCACACGCCGTATCCGACAGAATATCTGCAACACGACGAACAATGTTTTTGTATCCATTTGCCGCCGCATCCAAGGATTCAAACGAAAATTCCAGTGGCTGACGATAATGCCCCTGTAACAACAGATATCTGAACGCCATTGGATCATAGCCTCGTTCTATAAGATTACGGACTGTATATGCCGTACCCGCCGATTTTGACATTTTCCCGTCTTTTAGCAGCAACCACGCATAATGCACCCAGTATGACACCCATGGATTTCCAACAATTGGTTCCGCCTGGGCAATTTCATTTGTATGGTGAACTTTGGTATGTTCTTGGCCGCCGGTATGAATATCAAAATGTTGTCCCAGGTATTTCATACTCATTGCGCTGCATTCTATATGCCAGCCTGGGAAACCAATACCCCAGGGACTGTCCCATTCCATTGCGCGCTTGGCATCTGTTGGAGAAAATTTCCATAATGCAAAATCGGTTGGATTACGTTTGCCAGTATCATCAATACGTGCACCACCCCGTAACTCTGATAGATTTTGCCCGCCCAGCGCACCATAAGCCACAAAACGCGACGTGTCATAGTAAATCCCATTACCCGGAATTTCATAAGTATAACCCATCTTTTCCAACTCCTGGACCAGGGCAATTTGTTCTGCAATATGATCCGTTGCACGCGGTAAAAACGTCGGACGAATGATATTCAACAGGTCTGCATCATTCAAAAACGCATCCGTGTACTTTTTTGCAATATCCCACACAGACACATTTTCACGGGCGGCCCCTTTTTCCATTTTGTCATCACCATCGTCTTCGTCACTGGTAAGGTGGCCAACGTCTGTGATATTTGTTACGTGTGTGACATCGTAACCATTTTCAATAAACACGCGCTTGATAATATCATTATTAACGAATGTACGCATATTACCGATGTGCGCATCCCAATAGACCGTTGGACCACACGAATAAAAGCCCATCTTGCCCGGAACCAGTGGTTTAAATTCTTCTACTTTGCGACTCATCGTGTTATACAGTCTTATTGTCATATGCGTTCTTCCTTTGTTAATTTTATGTGTAAAGTTTAGTAAACAGGTTATTTAAATGCAAACAAAATCAGTTTGCGAAAAAAATGCAACAATTAACAACAACAGTAAAAGTTAATAAAACGTATTGTCATATCACCACGATTGTGGCACAACATACACCGCAAAGTCAAGACAAAGAAAAACCGACCAGATGGTCGGTTGAATTTTTATGGCGGAGCGTATAGGACTCGAACCTATGGACCGATAATACCGGTCACAGATTAGCAATCTGCTGCATTACCACTCTGCCAACGCTCCGTGTGGTTGCGTTGGGTATTATATAGAATCATAAATTTAATTGCAAGTGGGAAAAATTATCTTTTTGAAATTTGCAAAACAATATACCGTAATATAAAATTAATTATGTGATGAAACATTATGACGTAATCATTATTGGTGCGGGGGCAGCTGGATTGACAGCGGCGGGAGAACTGGTCGCACGTGGTCGACGGGTATTGGTGCTGGATATGGGCGCCGCACCTGCGCGCAAGGTGGCCGCATCCGGTGGCGGAAAATGCAATATTACGAATACAGCCGTTGGGGTCACGCGATACTTTGGTGAAAATCCAAATTTTGTGCGTGGCGCATTAAGTCGTGTTAGACCGACAGACATCTTGCAATGGTGTGAAAAACACAAAATCAGACTTTATGAGAAAGAACCCGGTCGATATTTCTGTGTCGATGGCGCGGCCATGGTTGTCGATGCGCTGATTCATGATGCAATGGGGGCGGATATAAAATATAATCATACCGTGGAATCGGCAACTCGGGACGACAATCAATTTATCGTTATCGCAAATGGTGCCAAATTTTGCGCAGATTCTTTGATTATTGCAACGGGCGGGACGTCTTTTGGAACGTTGGGGGTATCAGACACAGGATACAAAATAGCAAAATCATTCGGACACAAAATTGTACCGGTGCGCCCCGCCCTGTGCGCAATGGCGGTATCGATATTTGGAGCGGATTTTGCAGGTATTTCTATACCGGTCGAAATTACGATGGGACGTGAAAAAATTCAAGACGATATGTTATTTACGCACTTTGGCATTGGTGGACCGGCCGTTTATCGTGCCAGTGTTCGTGACTTATCGAATGGTTTAACAATCAATTTGTGCCCGGGCGTGGATATTTTTAGCGCACTTAGAAACGCAAAACAAATAAACGGGAAACGTAATATAGCAACCGTATTATCTGAATATTTGCCGGTACGTATTGCCAAATATTTTTCAAACAACGATATGCGAAATATCGCAGATTGGCGGGACGCGGAAATTCGCGCAATTGCCGACCATATTAATAAAACACAAATTCAATCACAGGATATAAAATTACACAATATGCAAAGTGCGGAAATCGTTCGCGGCGGCGTATCAACCGATCAAATCTCGTCCAAGACAATGGAATCAAAATTATGCCCGGGACTGTTTTTAGTGGGCGAAGCATTGGATATATCGGGTGATTTGGGTGGTTTCAACCTGCACTGGGCATGGGCCAGTGGCCACGTTGCCGGCAGATACGCATAAAAAATCCCGCCAAATGGCGGGTATTTTTATTTCTCGGATGGGGTTTCGGCCGGCGTTTGTGCTGGGGCGGTTGCGCCCTGCTCTATAATTTCCTGGCGCAGGTGGCTTTGTTGTGTTGTCATATCTGTCTTGGCTGCAACCAATGCCAATGCCGCACATAATATAAAGAACAATGTCGCCAACCATGCCGTCGCACGCGTCAAGAAATTACCAGCCGCCGCGCCCGTCAATGCGCCACCAAACATAGACGCCGCAGATGAACCCGACATCCCCGACCCCTCTGATTTCTGCAACAAAATAATTCCAATCATAAATACTGCTACGATTATTAATAAAACCAGTAAAATTGAAAACATACTTTATCCTTTGGCTTGTGTTGTCTTGATTTTATAGGTCCATTTATGAAATTGCAAGGACTTTCAGCATTTCATCAGCGGCAGCAATACTGGCCGCTTTTTTAGATTGCCCACGCCCCTCGGTCGTTTTGCCCATCGCTGTAACACGAACAACAAATTCTGGGCAATGCGATTCCCCCTGTGGTGTCAGGTAATTGTAAATCGGCAATGCCCCGTTATCGTTTTTCTGAACATATTCTTGTAATTTGGTTTTCGGATCCTTTGGTGCTACAACATTCTCACGCGCTAATTCGGTCCATATTTCCGTTACAACCGCACGCGCGGCCCGCCAACCACTGTCGATAAATATCGCCCCCAGAACCGCTTCCATTGCGTCGGCCAAGATATGTTGCAAGCGTCCGCCCGTTAAATGCCCATGACGAATTTGTTTATGCAAGCCCAATCGCATTGCAACATTTGCCAACGTTTTTGCTGACACCAGCAAGGCATGACGTCGCGCAAGGTGGCCTTCGGGCTCGGTCGGGAACATTTTGTAAAGCAATTCCGCCACAACCAGGCCCAACACGCGATCGCCAATAAATTCCAAGCGTTCGTTATTATTTGTGGCATCCGCCCCACTCTGGGTCAGCGCCAAATCCAACAACAATTGATTTTTAAAAGTATAGTTTAATTTTTCCATATTATTTTACACCCATTCCAAATCGGCCCCAGCGCATTTTGTCACCCCATGACCATATTGCCAACATTGGCGCATAATAGTTATGCGAATACCACGTAAACCAAACGTGCCCCAGCACATTGTCACGTGGAACAAATCCAATATACATACGGCTGTCAGCACTGTTGTCGCGGTTGTCGCCCATAAAAAAGAAATGATTTTCTGGCACAGTATAGACCGGCGTATTATCTGAATAATGCTCATTATCAGATGTTTCAATAATACTATGCGTGATGCCATTAGGTAATGTTTCGGTATATTCGGTCATAATGAATATACCGCATGGTATATCTGATGGTTTCCAATTGCCCTCTGATGCTGGCAAATTTTCCCCATTTGGCCCATCATACAGGTTTATTACACGTTTGTATTGGTTGCTACACATTGGGCTGTATTGGATCGTATAGTTAAATTCAGCTGGTTTATTATCAACATATATTTTATTGCCGTCAATTTCGAATTTGCCATTTTGATATTTGCCGCGCTTTGGTTCGGTCGGGAATGTTGCCCAAACATATGGGCGTGGATTTTCACGTTTAATCTGCTCGCCGTTTATGTGCAGGCGTCCGTTTATCATCTGAACCTTGTCACCGGGCTTGCCAATCAAGCGTTTAACATAATCCTGGGATTCATCGACCGGGTTTCTGAAAACGATAACATCGCCAATTTCCGGTTCAGTTGCCCAGAACCGCCCATTCCATAATTTCCACGAACCAAATGGGAATGAATAACGCGAATAACCATACGACCATTTGGTCACAAAGATATGATCGCCCACATGCAGTGTTGGAATCATAGACCCAGACGGAATATTAAATGGTTCCAATAACAAACTGCGAAAAACGATTGCGATTAGTGCCCCATAGAATATTGTATTAAACCATTCACGTGCGACATTTTTACTTTTTGCGGGCATTACATATCCTTTCTTGATGTGGGGTATTTTAGACCTTGAAATCTATTAAAGCAAGTTATAATATGCGCTTATGATATCATTAAATTCAATAATTTTTAGCGGAATGGATGCCACGCGCATTGATGTCCAGGTTCAGCTGTCTAATGGTTTTGCAAAATCAGAGTTTAATATTATCGGCCTGGCGGATCGGGCTGTCAAAGAATCTGCCGAACGTATATTGAATGTTTTAGCAGCATTAAATATTGCATTACCACCAAAAAAACTGACCGTAAATTTATCGCCGGCGGACGTTGAAAAAAGTGGTTCGCATTTTGATTTGCCGATATTGTGCGGAATTTTGTGTGCAATTGGCGTTTTACCAGAAGAAAAATTGGCGCACTACCTTATCCTGGGCGAAGTTGGTTTGAACGGCGCAATTGTAAAAACCGATGCGGTTTTACCCGCAGGTGTCTGGGGCAAACAGAATGGTTTGGGACTTATATGCCCAGGCCCCCAGGGGGGCGAGGCACGTTTGTCCGGGCATGATGATATTTTGGCACCGTTTCACGTCCTGGAATTGATAAATCATTTTAATGGCACATCACAACTGACATTACCCGATGCTGTATCCGGGGATGGAACCCCACAGAAATATACAATTGATATGTCTGATGTTCACGGTCAGGCCGCGGCGAAACGCGCCTTGGAAATCGCGGCGGCGGGTGGGCACGCGATGCTTATGGTCGGTCCCCCGGGGTCTGGAAAAACCATGTTGGCGTCACGGTTGTCAACAATTCTGCCGGAAATGACCGCCGAAGAAATCTTGGAAACTTCTATTATTTATTCTATTGCAGGTCAACTAGATAACAAAAGCCTGATGTCATCGCGCCCATTCCGCAGTGTTCACCACACATCAAGCCCGGTCGCCCTGGCCGGAGGCAGTTCAGATGCCAGACCCGGCGAAATATCGTTGGCGCATAATGGTGTTTTGTTCTTGGACGAATTACCAGAATTTAATCGTGCAACACTTGAAATTCTGCGCCAGCCAATGGAAAGCGGTAAAATTTTAATTTCACGGGCACGTCGCAATGCGACGTACCCGGCGCGCTTTCAATTAATCGCGGCAATGAATCCGTGTCCATGCGGACACCTGGGAAATGCGGCGCTGTCTTGTTCGCGCGCCCCACGATGCGCCGAGGCATATCAAAATAAAATTTCCGGCCCACTGTTGGACCGAATTGATTTACACGTCGATGTCGACGCAGTAAATCCCTGGGAAATGAACAATGAAGATAACACACCACGCGAAACAAGTACACAAATTCGCGCACGTGTTGTTGCCGCGCGCAACCGACAAATCGCACGCCAGGGGCACGTTAATGCGACCCTGGACGGGCCGGAATTGGAACAATTTGCACCACTGACGGATGACTTAACAAATTTCTTGAATACCGCGGCAGAAAAAATGGGGATGTCGGCACGTGGATATAATCGTATCAAGCGATTGGCGCGAACAATTGCAGACCTGCGCGGGGCGGCAGATATCGAAATGTCCGATCTGGCAGAGGCGTTGTCATATCGCCCAATCAATCGTGGCAAATACGGTGTAAAATAAGTTCAAAAAAATCTTTACAACAAAAAAATTATTGAATACAATCAAAGCGTCAACAACCAAAGGAAAGGACAAATGGCAGAAAAAACAACAAAAAAAGTTGTAAAGAAAACAACCACTAAGAAAACAGTTACAAAGAAAGCACCCGTTAAAAAAGCGGTTGCAAAAAAGACCCCTGAATTAAAAGTTGTCGCGCCGGTCGTGGAAACACACGCATGTGGATGTGACAAAGGTTGCCCATGCGGTGGCAATTGTGAATGCAAACATCACCACTGTGGTTTCTGGAAAAAATTCATTGTAATGTTGGTATTTTTCGCATTGGGATTTGCAGCTGCAAAGGTTATCCCATGCAAAAAACACAACAAGATGCCACGTCCACAATTTGATGATAATGGATGCTTGGTGGTAAAGTGTCCAAAGATGATGGAAAAAATGGCGGAAATTGATATTAATGCGGATGGCTGTGTTGACAAGACAGAATTCAAAGCATTTAAACACAAAATGCACCAGCCAGAACCGACCGATGCAACCGTCGCAGAATAATCAAAAATCCCCCGTTTGGGGGATTTTTTTTAAATACTGTCGGCGTTGACCCAACGACCGGATTTTAATAATCCTGGGGCCATACCTTCGTTATTGCGCAGGGCGTCAATCACACCGCGCGCCTGGGTTGCATCCAGGTTAATAATACGAACCTTGTACATGTCACCTTCGTTGATAACAACTGCATCACCATATGTTTTCATACGGTTTGCCAATGTTGTAGCACTGTCTTCGGCATAGAATGCAGCAACCTGAACACTGTAATCACCAGTGGCAACTGGGGCCGGTGTTTCAACCGGGGTCGTGGCAACTGCAACCGTTTCGGTTACAACCGGGGCCGCAACAACCGCCGGCTGGGCCAGTGTGCTGGCGCCCAGGGTTGCTGCCTTGACCGCATTGGATTCATTAACCATAACTTGAACCTGAATCTTGCCCTGACCATTCAAACCAATTTTCTGGGCCGCCGCCGGTGACAAGTCCATAATACGAGTATTTACAAATGGTCCACGATTATTCACACGAACAACAACAGATTGGCCATTGTCCAGATTTGTTACACGTGCAATTGTTGGCAATGGCAATGTTTTGCTGGTTGCCAATAACTGACCCGCATCAAATGTTTCACCGTTACTGGTCTTTGTGCCATTTAATTCAGTTGGGATAATGCCCGCAACACCCGTCTGGTTATAAGACATATCTTCGACCGGGATATATTGAACATCTTCGACCTTGTATGCGGTGCCAATGTAATACTTTGGTGCCGGCGCCATCAAATACGCATCCGTATTCAATGATTGTTCCGCGCCCGGTGCTGCAACCAATGTCTCTTCACCAAATCCGTCCGCGCCATAACCCGCAGGCTGAGACGTAGTACTTAAATCCGCACATGCGGACACCAATGCAGTTAATACCGCCAAGGAAACTATTTTTTTCATATTTTGTGACTCCTTACATTCTTTTATGTTTATATTTTATCACAAAATAAGGCTGTATTCAAATTTATTTTTACTTTAATTTGCGGTCTATTATATAGGCCACTGGCAAATACACGATTCCATAGCCGCCAATCGCACATGCCAACATCCAAATGCTGTGCACCGGAACCAAACACAAGCCCATACCAACAATCGTCGCCCACAAACCAAACGCAATAATCGCGCGCACGGTTCGGCCGTCATGATGCACCAACCCACGTCGACGACACGCCCGCCCCAGCAAATAATTTTTTAAATAACCACTGACCACAACACCAATCGGTATTGCCAAATACCCAACAACCGGGAACAATGCCAAATATAGCACCGCCGCAACCCCCAATGATACCATACTGGTTTTTACCGGGGTTTTAACATCCTGGGACGCGTAAAGTGTTTTGCTGTAAATCTGGCTGACCAGCATAGCAGGCAGAACCAGGACCTGAATCATTATTGCATTAGCCACCGCCGTTGTTGATGCAGACGTCCAGGCACCATATTCAAACAAATATCTTATTATTGGCTCTGCCAAGACAATCAACCCAGCCACACACGGAAATATTAACATAAGCGAACGACGCATCGACGAATTTTGCTGCAAATAAACACTGCGCATATTTTTATCAGCCAGGGCATTTGATATCGAAGACATCAAAACCGTCCCAACCGCCAAACCAATCATCGCAAACGGCAATTGCACAATCCTGTCAGAATAATAGAGCCACGATACCGCCCCACTTTGAAAACTGGCAACAAAAGTGCCAATTATCATCGTTATCTGATAAAAACCAGTACCAACAATACTGACCCCCAGGCGTTTAAACAGATTCTTTATCCCCGGGGTCCAGCGTGGTACCACCAGGCGCAATCCAAAGTGCCGACGACGTATACGTGACCACAAAATCCCAAACTGAATAACCCCAGACAAAACAACCGTACCCGCCATAAGATACAGCACATTTTCCGTTCCAAATACAATCGCGCACACCAATGCACCAATTAACATAATGTTTAGTAGCACCGGCATAAATGCCGCCAACAAAAACCGCGAAAACGCATTCAAAATCGCCGACAAAAACGCCGCGCCACACACAAATATCACATACACAAACATTATGCGCGCAATTGTGATGGTTAAATCAATCTTGCCCGGGTCCGCATCAAATCCAGGAGCCAAAATCCATATAACCACCGGCATAAATATTTCAAATAAAATTGTTATACCAAGCAGCACAACCATCAACCAAGAAAACACATTCTTGGCAAAAGAATCATCTTTCTTTAAATCAGTATACATTGGAATAAATATCGCAGACAGCGCACCTTCGCCCAGTAAATCACGGAACAAATTTGGTAACTTGAACGCCGCCAGAAATATGTCAGACAATCGTCCAGCCCCCAACACGCGCGCAATAAGCATATCGCGAACAAATCCAAAAATACGACTGATGCCGGTCATTGCACCAACACCGAAAATATGTTTGCCTAGTTTCATGGTTTGGATTATACTGCGTTCATCAAACTAAAATCAAGGCAGGAATATACGTGATGAAAAAAATATTTATGTTATTGGTATGTACGGGAATTCTGGGGGCGTGCGCGGGCGCATCTGACAGCGAGATTGTCGCACAGATGCCATTGGATACTATTTATAAAACGGCATACGCCGAATTTAACGATGCACATTATGAAATGGCGGCGTTGGAATTTCAAAAGGCAGAAACCCAATATCCGTCCAGTCCATGGGCCGCGGACGCATTAGTGATGAGTGCATATTCATACTATATGGACGGTGATTTTGCGGCGGCAATTTTGGCCATAGACCGATATATGCGCTTTCACCCGGGACATCGTGATGTGGCATATATGATGTATTTACGTGGAATGTGCTATTATCGCCAGGTCAGTGATGTTCGTCGCGAACCAGGGATGTCTGTATATGCGCTGGCGGAATTTCAAAATCTGGCACAACGTTTCCCAAAAAGCCCATATGCAAAAAATGCAGAAAACAAGATTAACATTCTTAAAAACTATATCGCGGGCAAAATTATGTACGCCGCACGCAATGATATGGCACGCGAAAATTGGCCCAGTGCGATTTCACACCTGCAATCGGTTGTGTCGGGTGCCCAAGAAACCGTTATGACACCGGAAGCGATGTATCGTCTGACCGAATGTTATACTGCAATTGGCCTGCCGGAACAGGCGTATGGGTATGGTGAAATGTTAAAATTAAACTTTCCTGATAACGAATGGACAAAAAAATTAAAATAAAAACCCGCCAATCGGCGGTTTTTTTATTCGATTCCATTCATTGTTTTTAATAGATTCAAGACGGCTTCGCGTTTGCCATCATCACCCAATTTCCAGTATAACTTTATCAATTCTAATGTTTCGTTTTTACCCATTGGATCATCGGCCGCGCTGGAACATACGCGCATCGCCGGCTGGGAACGCGTGGTCTTGGTTTCATCTGGTAAATTTCCTGGCAACCCCATAAAGAAAAAAGATACAGGCGTTTCCATCGCGATACCAATTTCAAACAATCGTGATGCCGCAACGCGATTCCCCGCCGTTTCATATTTCTGAACCTGCTGAAAGGTAACACCACAGGCATCGGCCAAATCTTTCTGGGACAGCCCCAGCATATTACGACGCAACTGAATACGACGACCAATATGTTCGTCAATAACTGTTGGGGTGTATGGTTTTCCTGCCATATGTCTTCTCCTGTGATATGAACAATATCTTATACAACCTGTAATTGTATAAATTTTATGTTATTTTGCAATCAAAAAACGTGTATAATATCGACAAAAATACGGAGTTGATATGAACAAACCTTTGGTATTATGTATTATGGATGGGGTTGGAATAAATCCATCTCAGACAAATAATGCGGTTGCAATGGCAAAAATGCCGTTCTTTGATGATCTGCTAAAAAAATATCCACATTCCAAACTGGATGCCAGTGGTGAGGCAGTGGGACTGCCCGCGGGAACAATGGGAAATTCAGAGGTTGGACACATAACAATTGGGGCCGGACGCGTTGTAAATCAGTTCCTGCGCCGGTTTGAGGTTGAAGATTGGGACAACAACGTAGCACTGAACGCATTTATTGCTGACATCAAAGCAACAGGCGGAATCGTGCATATCGCAGGACTGATGAGCGACGGACGTGTTCATTCCGACATCCGCGACATTATGACAATTGCGACACATGTATTAAATTCTGGATTACGTGTCTGTATTCACTTTATTGCAGACGGACGTGATACACCACCACAGTCTGCGGAAAAATATATCCAGCTGATAAAAGATAGCCTGGCACCATATTTTGCCGATGGTCGTGCGATTTGGGGAACATTGTCGGGACGATATTATGCAATGGATCGAAATAATAATATAGACCGCACAACACGTGCAATCGATGCAATCACAAATGCTAAATCTGAATATCATGCAGATACAGTCATCGACGCTTTGAATGCCGCATACGCACGTGGTGAAACCGATGAATTTATCAAACCAACCGTTATAAGTAATGATATTAAAATAACAAAAAACGACGGATTTATCTTTGGCAATTATCGCAGTGATCGTGCGCGTCAAATCATGCGGGAAATTATCAAAACAGGGGTACGCGTTTTATGTTTTTCACAATATGGCGAGGGACTAAATGAAATATGTCCAGCACTGATTAACGATATAGCGGTTGAAAATACATTGGGGGACGTTCTGTCGGCGGCCGGACTGTCGCAACTGCGCATTGCCGAGACCGAAAAATACAATCACGTCACATATTTTATGGATGCGGAACACAATGTTGATTATGTGGGCGAAAAAAAGATTCTGATTCCGTCACCCGATGTTGCAACATTTGATTTAAAACCAGAAATGTCCGCAATTGAAATCACAGACGCGTTATTGCCAGTACTGGGCGATTATGACGTGGTAATTTTAAACTGGGCAAATGGCGACATGGTTGGACATACCGGTAATATGGACGCAGCAGTGCGTGCGATGGAGGTATTAGATACGCAATTGGCACGATTGGTGCCGGCGGTATTGGCATTAAATGGAACAATGCTGATTACGGCCGACCATGGAAATGCCGAACAAATGTGGGACGATACAAATAACGACCCCTGGACGGCACACACAACCAATCCAGTAAACTTGATTATAGTATCTAACAATCCACCAACCACAATACATGACGGGGGATTGGCAGATATTGCACCAACAATGCTTAAAATATTAGGGATAAAACAGCCCGACGACATGACGGGAAAACCTTTGATTTAAAAATCCGGCACATGCCGGATTATTTTTTTCGACGCAATGCAAAAAAATCCCGCAACATTTGCGCAGATTCATCTGAATATTCGGGTACATGGTGCACGGATGGCCGCCACAGGTGGCGGTCACTTTCATATACACGTGCGTTTGATGTAATCCCCCCACCCTTTTCATCGGTTGCGGCAAAGTAAACATTCCGTATTCGTGCGAATGAAATAGCGGTTGCGCACATTGCACACGGTTCCAATGTCACATAAATATCGCAATCATCCAGGAATTTCGTTCCCAATTTCTTGCACGCACGATTTATCGCAACAATTTCCGCATGCAGTGTCGGGTTCTTTTTTAATTGAACCTGGTTTTCACCACGTGCGATAACTTTTCCATCATGTACAATCACGGCACCGATTGGAACATCGTCATGAGATTGGGCACGGGCGGCCAAAATAAATGCTTGTTTCATAAACTTCATACGATATACTTTAGCGTATGGATTCAAAATTGCAAATTATTTCAGGACAATACAAGGGGCGCAAATTACGCCTGCCACCGGGCGCACGTCCAACCCAAAACCGTGCACGAATTGCGCTGTTTAACATGCTGGAATCGGGAATTATTAATAAATCCACTGAAATGACGGTGTGGGATGCTTTTGCGGGTTCGGGGGCATTTGGCCTGGAATGCATATCACGATATCCAAATGCAAGGGTTTATTTTACAGACGTTGCGCCGACATCAATAAAAACCGTGCGTGATAATTTAAGCCAATTAGGTGTAGGTGCGCGTGCATCTGTATTCCAAAATGATGCAATTGCAGCAGTTGGTCAATTTGGTGCAGAAGCAGATGTTGTTTTTGTAGATGCACCATATGACAATCCAGAACTGGGGCGAGTATTTGTAAAAAAAATTGGCGGAGTCGCAAAAAGTGGCACAATTTTAATCTGGGAACAAGAATCTGTGAACTTTATTGTAGCAGATGAAGCGCAATGGGATATGTTGCGCGACAAAACGTATGGACGCGCCCGTTTCTTGATTTTAGAAAAAAAGTAAAATCCTTGCTTATTTTGTCCTTGTAGCATTTTTCTGATTTTTCTATACTTATATTAGTGATATCCCGGGAAAGGATGTTAACGTATTGTTTGAACGGCATTTTTTGTATTCAGTCTAGTATGCAAGTTACTGGACTGTTTTTGGAATGCTTTTTTGGGCATGTGGGAGGAATATGAGGCGTATAGTGCTGATTATTTGTATATTGTATAATGGAAACGCGTTCGCGGATCTGGCGTCGACCACATATGTTCAAAGTGTTTCAGAAACAAAAGTCGATGTTACAGCAAATGCGAATCAAATAATGCAGGGGACATACCATGTTAGTGGGGTGATGACGGTAGAAACGCCGCCATTGCCACCAATGCCATAATCCAAACGGCATAAAATGAAACGCGTATTGTGTTTTTTGTTTAGTGTTTTTCTTAGCTGGACTGCGTATGCAGCCCAGGCTGTTAATGTTGAATATATTCATGATTTAATACTGCAAAAATGGAATATTTCTGTGCCATATAATTCCGCACTAAATAATACGCAGGCTGTGGCTAACATGAAATATTTATTAACATCAGTTGATGTAGCGAATGCTATGTTAAATGGGGACGCGATTACAGATTGGGGAAACAGCACATATGCAACAAACCAAGTGGCAGATACCGTTGCCGCTAACCAGGCGATTGCAAATCTGATTAAATTGCCGGTTGACGCATATCCGTTTGAAATAAAAACGACCAAGGATACCACATACTTCAGTTTTAGTATGTCGGCAAAAGGAAGCTTTGTTGTAAACTGGGGGGATGGCAACATAGAAGTAATAACCAACCCAGATACCAGTACTGTTACATATGATCATACGTATAATGTTGCAAACAGTTATACTATTGGCATAAAGGGAACTGCGACCGCATACAGTAATGGTTCTTCTACACCAGCGATTAGTTTTGATGGAAATGAAAACATTTCGATGATATTTGGTTCTGTTGGCCAAGTCTTTCCAACATTGGCAAATGGTACGAATCCAAAATTTTATTACACATTTGCAAATTTGCCCAATATATCTGGTGGAATTCCAAGTACATTGTTTAGCGGTATAACGGGTGTACCCGCAAAAAATATGTTTTATGGAACTTTTTATGGTTCTGCTGGATTAACCGGTGGCATTCCAGGGACATTGTTTTCAGGACTGGATGGCGCGCCAACCGAAGGAATATTTTATCGTACGTTCGAAACATGTACGGGCTTAAGTGGTCCTATTCCATCCGATTTATTCTCTGGGATTCATGGTACACCGGCACGTGATATGTTTCACAGCACGTTTTCTGGGTGCAAGGGACTGACAGCGATACCAGATGGACTGTTTGCCGGTATAAATGGCGCACCCGCACAACGTATGTATAATGCTACTTTTTATGAATGTTCGGGCATAACAAGTAATATCCCAGACAAGCTATTCGGTACATTTAATGGTGCTCCTCAAGAATTGATGTTTGGTAACACGTTTCATGGGTGTACTAACCTAACTGGGAAAATCCCTGCTGATTTGTTTGCTGGGATAACTGGGGCGCCAATACAGCGTATGTTTGAAGGCACGTTCAGTATGTGTTCTGGGTTAACGGGGCAAATACCGGCGAATTTATTTTCAAGCATGGGGGGGACACCAGCCGCCAGTATGTTTTATAATACATTTACAGGATGTTCTGGGTTGACCGGCACTGTGCCAGCGGGACTGTTTGCAACATTTAGTGGTGCACCAGCACAGCGTATGTTTAATAAAACGTTTTATAACTGTAATCAGCTGACTGGAATTGATAGTGGCGTGTTTGGTGAGTTGTCCGGAGATGCTCAAGCTGGAATGTTTGAAGAAATGTTTAATCGTGCAACCGCTTTGCGTGGCCCTTCTGCTAAGATTGGGAGTAAGTATTTGTATGAAATATGGCCCGATGCGACTAGCACCCAGGTTGGAAAAATGTATTCTGGGGCAAATGGACTTAGTGATTATAATTGTATCCCAAGCGCATGGGGCGGTGGTGGCTATAATTGCCTATGGACCGATCCTGCATGATATGTTTGCCCTATTCTTGCGGGTGTACAATTGCCAGTTTTGATAAAGAAATGATTTTATGTATACATTTTTTATTCAATGCACAAAAATAACCGGTATTGATACCGATGTTTTTGGTGATTTAACAGGGGCCGCACAAACAGATATGTTTACCCAAATATTCTATGGTAATAATAAAATGTACGGAAATTCACCTCAAATAAATGGACTGTATCTGTATGAGATCTGGCCAAATGCGACACAAGACCAGGTCGGTGATGCGTTCTTTAAATGTCAAAAATTGTCTGATTATAAGACAATACCAACCACTTGGAAATAAAATCACTTGATTTTTCAGTTCTTTTAGGTAATAATACACGCCGCACAGCACCCTTGGAGGCTGGGTAAGGTTAAACAAATGCTATAAAAGGATATAAAAATGGCAATTAATATTAATGCAGAAATTCGCAATGTTGCTGGCAAGGGGGCCGCACGTAGCATCCGCAATAACAAAAACATTCCGGCTGTTATCTATGGCGAAAAGAAAGCCCCAGTTGCAATCGAATTGAACGGTCGTGAATTTGAAATGTTGATTAAAACACCAGGATTGCGGACAAAATTGTTCCAAATCGCAACACCAAACGGCACCGAAGATGCAATGCTGATGGATATTCAATACCATCCGGTGTCTGACATGGCAATTCACGCAGACTTTAAACGTATCGACGTTAAAAAGCCAGTTAACGTGGTTGTTCCGGTTGAGGTTATCAATGCTGAAACATCAAAGGGCTTGAAATTGGGCGGTACATTGAACTTTGCGGTACGTAAGGTTGCCTTGCGTGGGTTGGTTGATGTAATCCCAGAAAAAATTACAATTGATTTGGCGAATTTGACAATCGGTGACGTGGTTCACGGTACGGATTTGGCATTGCCAGCAGGTGTTGAATTAGGTTTACACCAAGCAGAATTGGCGTTCGCAACAATCGGTGGTAAAATGCCAGCCGAAGAAGACGACAAAAGATCTGCAGCAGCAAAATAAAAAATCCCCGCCAATTGGCGGGATTTTTTATTTGTACAATCGCCATCCCTTTGCTAGGATTATTTTCATAATAATAATCACACGGGGGTGGCGATGTCTTTTTATCAAAAACACAAGAAAACAATCAAACGCTTGATTTCAACCTTTGTGCCGGTTCGTTCGTGGCGCCATAAAATTACAAGTGCATTAGATTATCCAGAAGGATGGCGGGCGTTTTTAAAGCAAGCACGCCAGATGAAACACATCGATAAATCACACCCACACCAGAAACATTTCTTGTCAGTGCTGGCAATTATTAAGAACGAGTCTGCATATTTACCAGAATGGCTGGAATACTATTCTTTGCTGGGCGTTGATAAAATATATATTTATGATAATGAAAGCGATGACAGTACGATGGAAATCCTGAAACCATATATTGATTCTGGATTTGTTGAATACAAATACTGGCCCGGTCAAAGACAACAGCTGGCCGCATATAAACACTGTATCGACACACATAAATTCGATACAACATGGTTGGCAGTTGTAGATTTAGATGAATTTATTTTACCAATCAAACATGGCAATATCGCAGACTATCTGCGATCGCTACCAAAATCTGTTGGCCAGGTTTCGACACCGTGGTTATTCTTTGGTTCAAACGGACACATAGAAAAACCAAGTGGCCTGGTTATTGAAAGTTATACTAAATCTGCGCGAAAAATTTGGCACAGAAAATCTATTGTTAACCCGCGCCTGATTTTTGACGCGTTTGTTCACGTTGGTGTCTGTGCATCAAAAACAATTTACCCAAGCAAGAATGTGATTCGTACCAATCACTATTACTGTAAATCGTGGGCGGAATACCAGCGGCGCAAATCACGTGGTGATGTTTTGCACGGACAGACGTTTGCAGAAAATACTTTTCAGCGTGCCGATTTTGATAAGCACGATATGAACGATATCGAAGATACCGCGATATTAAAGCACGTTCCGAAACTGAATAAAAAATTAAGAAAATAAGTCTGTTGCCCCTTGAAAACATTTTTTGCATAACTATATGGTGGTTAAGCGAAAATTTTAAGGAGTAAAAAAAATGGGAAAAGTAATTGGTATTGACTTGGGAACTACTAATTCCGCCATGGCTTTTATGGATGGAACAGACCCAAAAATCATCGAAAATTCAGAGGGACAACGCACAACACCATCGGTTGTAGCATTGACATCAAACGGCGAACAATTGGTTGGCATTACCGCCAAGAATCAGGCCGTCACAAACCCTGAAAATACAATTTATGAAATCAAACGTTTAATGGGATTGCGTTTTGACAGCCCAGCGGTCAAAGAAATCGCTGCACGTGTACCATATAAAATTGTTGCCGGTGACAACGGTGATGCGTGGGTTGAAATGGACGGCAAAAAATATGCCCCATCCCAGATTTCCGCTATGATTTTAGGCAAATTAAAAAAGGATGCAGAAGCCTATTTGGGCGAACCGGTAACAGATGCAGTTATTACGGTGCCGGCATACTTTAATGATTCTCAGCGTCAGGCAACAAAAGATGCCGGTCGTATTGCGGGTTTAAACGTGTTGCGTATTGTTAATGAACCAACCGCCGCCGCATTGGCATATGGCCTGGATAAGGGCAAAGACGGTATTATCGCGGTTTACGACCTGGGCGGCGGTACGTTTGACGTATCCATATTGGAAATTATCGACGGTGTATTCGAAGTAAAATCCACAAACGGCGATACCGCGTTGGGTGGTTCGGACTTTGATGCGCGTATTTTGGAACACCTGATTGCGGAATTCAAGTCCCAGACTGGAATTGATTTGTCGGGCGACAAATTGGCACTGCAACGCTTGAAAGAAGCCGCAGAAAAAGCAAAAATTGAATTATCGTCTAAAACTTCTACAGATATCAACCTGCCATTCTTGACGGCGGATGCATCGGGTCCAAAACATTTCAACACAACACTGACACGTGCAAAATTGGAATCTTTGGTTGCAGATTTGATTGAACGCACAATCGAACCTTGCAAAAAGGCATTAAAAGATGCTGGTTTGGAAAAATCACAAATTAACGAAGTTATCTTGGTTGGTGGTCAAACCCGTATGCCAAAGGTTGCGGAAACGGTTAAAGAATTCTTTGGTCGCGAACCACACAAAGGCGTTAACCCAGACGAAGTTGTCGGTATGGGGGCCGCAATTCAGGGTGGTGTTTTAAAGGGTGATGTAAAAGATGTTCTGTTGTTGGACGTGACACCATTGTCATTGGGTATTGAAACGTTGGGCGGCGTATTTACACGCTTAATCGACCGCAACACTACAATCCCAACAAAGAAGTCACAGGTATTTAGTACCGCCGAAGACAATCAATCGGCCGTGACAATTCGTGTATTCCAGGGTGAACGTGATATGGCCGCAGATAACAAATTATTGGGTCAATTTAACCTGGAAGGTATCGCCCCGGCCCCACGTGGTATGCCACAGATTGAGGTTTCGTTCGATATCGACGCAAACGGTATTGTTCACGTATCGGCCAAAGACAAGGGCACCGGCAAAGAACAAGCGATTTCAATTAAATCAGACGGTGGTCTGTCAGAAGATGAAATCAAACGTATGGTTGATGAAGCCGCCGCCAATGCAGAGGCAGACAAACTGAAACGTGAATTGGCCGAGGCAAAAAACACCGCCGAAACAGCGATATTCAGCATTGAAAAGTCACTGAAAGAACATGGCGATAAAATCAGTGAAGATGAAAAGAAGGCCATTGAAGACGCCAAGAAAGAATTGGCAGATGAATTGGCCAAGGCGGATGCAACCGCAGAATCTTTGAAAGCCAAGACCGATGCGTTGTCTGAAAAGGCAATGAAATTGGGCGAAGCGGTTTATAAAGCCGCCCAGGCAGAACAAGCCGCCGCATCCGGTGCCGACGACAAGAAAAATGATGATGGCACGGTCGATGCAGACTTTTCTGAAAAGAAATAAAAAATCCCCCAAACGGGGGATTTTTTTTAGATATAAATATTATTTTTTCCAGAAAGCAAAACCACGACGAGTTGACTTTTCTTCGCGTTGTTTTCTGTCCTCGATTGCGCGACGACGTTCGGCACGACGTTCCTGAAAACGACGAGCGGATTCTTCGTCACGTTGAATCAATGTAATAGTTGTGGCTGATAATTTATCATTGCGCACCTCTTCTTCGAATTCTACGACATCATTTTCATTCAAGAAGCGAATGCCCGCAGCCTTTAATGAACTGGAATGAACAAATACATCATCTGTGTTACCATTTTCATTTGGTGTATCCGGGGTAATAAACCCAAAACACTTTTTACCGTTATACCATTTTACTTTTCCCTGACGCATAATCGTATCCTTTGTTATGCTTGTTATGGTTCTGTAAGACAGTCAAGAACCTGATACTATTTTTACATTTTTGACCATTTAACGCAAGGGGAATAAAAATACCCGCCGGATGGCGGGATAACAATACTAAGATTTTTTATAGTAACGTTGAACCTCATTCATAACGAAGTTAAATAACTTTTCCGCCTGGGTCGTTGGGGCAAACGCCCAGTCACGTTGCATGTAAGGCATCGCCGACACCAACACAAAGCGCGCCATAAAATGGAAAATCTTGGCTTGCTGATTGGCGGTTAATTTTGTTGGCGCATTTTCAACACGGAAAACCTCGTTTTCAATGGTATCGTCCAGCTTTTCATTGATATTATCCAATATCTTTTGCGGATAATACAACTTGCATTCATGCGGAAAACCTTCGAACATAGATATATGATTGTCCTGGGAATATAAAATATTCCAACCAACACGTTCAAATAACGCCTCTAGACAGCGACAAATCATACGATTGTACGATTTTACGCCATCTTCTAGGAATGTGGCCAATTTGCTTTCCATATTGTCTGATTTTGCATTCTTTGCCAGACGCGTCGTTTCATACACTTCGTGTGTTTTACGTTCAAATTCAAAAAATGTACGCACCTGACATATAATTTCCATTGGAATTACCGTCTTGCCATGACCGATATTTAATATAATCTTGGCATCACGATAGTTACGCGGATTCGTCATATCATAGAATTTGTCACGACTGGACAAAATACGCTCTGGCATTGCGGAATAAAGACGTTCAATAAACGTCCGTGCCTGGGGGATTAAATCAAAAAGACATTTTACACGCCAGACATCTTGTAATCTTTGATGAGGTTTTTCAATTTTATCCAGGGCACGAACCATTTCAACCGCTATTTTCTCGTGTCCTCGACCAATAATCGACAATACCGTTTCAGATGCATTAGTAATATATTTCTCGTCAAAAATTTTATGAATCTTGTCTGATATTGCACGCGCGGACGCATCACGACCATCGGCGCTTAACACGCGGGACGCGGCACGAGCAACGTCATTTACATAATCACGATAATATTTACCCGTAATTTTATCCAAAGAACGCTCTATTCTTTTCTGGGCTGCGACAATAACAGTTACAATTGACGATACCGACAATTCAATTTTATGTCCGGGGGCACTTGTAAAGAACTGATTACGCATAGGGTCAGCATCCAAACGATGCTGAACAACATAGGGGGACAACGGATGAATATCCGAAATCTTCATCGGTTCATCAATAGCCGAATCCGTCGCATAATCATATTGCATAACGGGTGCCTTGGGCGCACCAAATGATTTACCCAGTATATGAAATATCTCGCGAAACCAGATCATACTATCGCTGTACAATGTACGCAAGTATTCGGCCGCCTCTTCGTTAATAAGACCGGATTCGACCGCATTATCAATTGCAGATAGATTTTTTCTGTCCCGTTCCAGGGTTAATGTTTCCGCATAGCCATCAGGCATACCATCATTCATACCAACCACCCTATTTCATTATTGGGAACAAGATTACATCGCGCAAGGTTGGCTGGTCGAAAATAATGCTTGCCAAACGATCAACCCCCATACCAACACCAGAAATCGGCGGAAAACCATGTTCCATCGCACGAACAAAATCATTATCTGGATTAAATGCTTCTTCATCCCCATCGGCGATATTACGTGCTTGCTCTTCGAATGCTGCTAATTGCTGGATTGGGTTTACAAGTTCGGAATACCCCTTGCAGATTTCGGCGCCACATACCAATAATTGATACATATCTATTCTGCGTTCGTCGGCATCGCTGCGACGGGCCAATGGAACCATATATGCCGGATAGTTATACAAGAATGTCGGATTTACAATATCGCCACGAATCTTGCGCTTGTAAACATAATCGACCAATGTTGGAATTGATTTCAAATCTTCTAGTTCAGCCATCGGGAACATCCCGTTATCCACCAATTTCTGGCGCAATTCATCAACATCATCAAAATCCAAGATATCACAACCAAAGAATTCGTTCATCTTGGCCGTATAGTCAATCATTTCATATTTGCTGAAATCAAGAGATGTGCCCTGATATTCAATCTGTAATGTTCCACGGCATTTAATCAATAATTCCTGGATTAATTCCCATGTAAATTTGATATTGTCGTTAAAGTCCCAATATGCCGCGTACCATTCAACCATTGTGAATTCTTGCAGGTGCATTGCATCCATACCCTCGTTGCGGAAGTCTTTGGCAACCTCATACACGCGGTCAAAGCCGGCACCAATAGCCTGTTTCAAGAATAATTCAGGCGAAATGCGCAACTGAAAATCTGTATCCAGGGCATTGTGATGTGTTGTAAATGGACGCGCCGCCGCACCAGATGCAATATTTTGCATAATTGGTGTTTCAATTTCCAAGAAACCATTACGGTTCATATAATCGCGCCAGTATTGGGTCATCTTGAAACGCCCCAGTAATGCACTGCGTGCCTCTGGGTTCGAAATAATGTCCAAATAACGCTGGCGATAGCGTGTTTCCATATCGGTCAGGCCATGATACTTTTCAGGCAATGGACGCAAAGCCTTGGCCAGGATTTCATACGCTGATACCTTTACCGTTAATTCGCCGGCAGTTGTGTGATACAATTCACCTGTAATGCCGACAAAATCACCCAAATCAACATTGGCCTTCATAAACTTATAATTTTCTTCGCCCAATTCTTCACGTGACATAGAAAACTGAATTTCGCCATTGATGTCATAAATACGACCAAACATCAACTTGCCCAACCAACGCAATGCTGTCACACGTCCCGCCAAGCGTACCGGCGTACCATCGGCCAGATTACGTGCATCCTCAATCGTATGCGTGCGGTCAAATTTGTCTTTCCATACAACGCCATCACGGACACGGATATTTTCAGCCTTTTGCAGACGTGCCGTCAATTCATTTGTTGAAATCGCTGTGTTTGTTGTATTTTCTGACATTTTTTGTTTTCCCTTGGCTTTTTTTAATAAAAAAACGGACGTACCAAAGTGCGCCCGCAGTTTTGTTACTGTTGGTCGCACAATCAATTAAAACGTTTAATAAACAATTTCATTATTCTATGCATCCTGTTTATTTGAAATAAGACCGCCCACAAGGACGGTCTTATAAATCCTGGTGCGAGCAAAGGGGCTCGAACCCTCGACCTCAACCTTGGCAAGGTTGCGCTCTAGCCAACTGAGCTACGCTCGCATTGCGTGGTATATATTGACATATATTTTTTCGCATTGCAAGTATTTTTTTCGTTTTTTATTTTCCATCCTATTTTCAACCCATTATCAAAACCACGTCCAAGGCTGAAATACCTTTAACAGGCCCATTGCCGTACGTTTATCAGCATATGTGTGGCCACAGCGTGGACATACATTAAACGGTTTCAAAATAGATTTTACCTTCTTAGATACCAACCACCAGATATACAATCCAATCGCCCACGCACCCACAACCAGGCCCCACGCAACATAGCCAAAGTACGTGTCAACCGTGCGGGTGATTACGGTTATGGTATCCACATCCGATTTAGATAAATCGTCGTAAATCTTGGTGGCAACACCCCATGATGACGGACGCCATGCATAAACATGTTCCACGCCATAATTAGTTAGCAATGTCGTACCCAAACCACCACTGTTTTTATCCAGCGCAGATTTTACCGCCGTGTCCAATGCTTTATCAATTTCGGTTTGTGCAACACGGGTTAAATCCCCCTGAATTTTATCCAACTTTTCATTTACCAGTTGTGCCGTTTTATCAACCGATGCGATTGCATCATTTGCACGGGCGACACCCTGGTCGACCTGGGCAACGGCTTTGTCAGCGCCACCGGTTTTAATGCCGAATTTATTGGCAATGCCCGTTAATTTCTTTACCCCCGATGTTTTTTCAGATACGTCTGCGGTGGCATCTTTGGCTTTATCGGCGACATTTGTCACCTTGTCAACGGTGTTATCTGCCATTTTTACGCCCTTTATCGCGGCGGCAATTGGTTTTTCCAGGTTAATAGATTTTGCCACACCAGACAACAATGCTTCGTATTGCTTTACTATCCCCTTTTGCAGGTCAAAGAACATTGATACAACTATCGACTTCTTTATCGGTTGGGAATATGTGTTTTTAACATGCAATGGGAACCAGGCAACCAACGCCAGCCAGACAACTGTTATGATTGTAAATGTACGTTTTGTCCAGGTGATAACAGATTGCTTCTTCTGTACGGTTTTTGCACCGCCCATATCGATTACTGTGACTTCTTTCTTTGCCATATCGCCCCCCTTTGTGGTTATTTTGTTTTAGTGTTGTACACCGCGTGCAACATTTGATGAAAAATATCAATTTCTGGTTGCAGATGTTGTTTAATTTCTTTTATTTTTGGATATTTGGTTTCTTGGATACGCATTACCTGATTCAGCCCCGTTATATACATATGTCGTTCGTTTCCGCACATATCAAACCGAACCATATCCATACTGGGAATCAAATTCCACTTATCGGGTCTGTTGATATCTGCACGACAAACCAGTGTGTACACATCGTTTTGTTCATAGTGATATGCCAAAATTAAATCATCAGTGTTTATTTTTACAAAACTCATTCTTGACTGCCCCCGGTATATTTTTCAATAAATTCATGTTTAAATGCGGCAAATCGTCCCTGTTCTATGGCGGTACGTATGTCGCGCATTAAGTCTTGATAGAACCACAGGTTATGTTGCGTCAACAATGTCGCCCCCAGGATTTCATTGCACTTAATCAGGTGGTGAATATACGCACGCGACCGCTTGCACGCCGGACATTCACATTTGTCATCCAATGGACGTGGGTCATCACGAAAGCGTGCATTACGCATATTCATTGTGCCGTGTCTGGTAAAGGCCTGGGCCGTGCGGCCGGCACGTGTTGGCATTACACAGTCAAACATATCGATTCCACGTTCAACCGCCCCCAGAATATCCAGTGGCGTCCCGACCCCCATTAAATATCGGGGCTTGTCCGTCGGCAGCAATGGCGTGGTGGTTGCAATCATATCAAACATAACATCTTGGGGTTCACCCACCGCCAGACCACCAACCGCATAACCATCGAATCCGATTTCGGTCAATGCACGCGCAGACTTTTCACGCAGATCTGGGAAATCCGCCCCCTGAACAATACCAAATATGCCATAGCCCGGACGATCAATGAACGCATCCTTGCTGCGTTTTGCCCAGCGTGTCACCATATCTACATTTTTTTCAACGCGGGCACGTTCGGCGGGCAATTTCAAGCATTCATCCAGAACCATTGTGATATTAGAATCCAACTGGTGCTGAATATGAACCGAGTCTTCGGGACGCAAAAAATGCTTTTTCCCGCCGTCAAAGTGCGATGTGAACTGAACGCCCTCTTCACTCATTTTGGTCAGGGTTGACAGACTCATCACCTGGAAACCGCCACTGTCGGTCAGGATTGGCCCGTCCCAGCCACCAAATTTATGTAATCCGCCCATTTGTTCAACCAAATCGCCACCCGGGCGCATCATAAGGTGATATGTGTTACCCAAGATAACCTGGGTACCTGTATCACGAACCTGGTCCATTGTTAATGCCTTGACGGTCGCCGCCGTACCCACCGCCATAAATGCCGGTGTTTGAAATGTGCCATGTGCGGTTTCAACCGACCCACGACGCGCATTACCATCCGTTGCGATTAAATTAAATTTCAGTGCCATTTTTATCCACCCTATTCCTTAAAATTATCAATCCATATTTGCTTTAAGTCGCCGTCAAAATCCGCACCCTGGGTCACAATAGATATCGGCCCATCAAAAAATCCACGTGAATATTTTATAACATCAGCCGGGGTCACAGAATCATATTTACGTACAGCATCATAAAAATCGTATAAAATTCCATGCACACGATATTCACCAACCAATGCGTCACAGCGTGCCGTAGCAGATTCCAGCCAGTTTGCATCAGACAATCTGTCTTTGCGATTAAATCTGTCTAAATCATCAAACGTTATGTCTGGGTGTGAATAAATCTGATATGCGGTTTTCGCAATCAGCGCCACAACCGTCCCCAGATTTTGCGCCGATGTTTCTGTGCTAAAACCATTAACCGAAAAGACCTCGTTACCGGCGGTGGTGCCGCCAAATCCATAGACCAAGCCATTTTCCTGGCGCAGGACATCGGATAACTTTTTCGTTATAAATCGCTTGAAACGCGACACACAAATGCGTTTATATTCGTTTTCAATCGTGTTTGACCATATTTCTGGAAACAAAATACGCAGGCGAACATTGTTTTTATCCGGCAAAGAATTATGTGCCACCGCCGGTGTATAATGTATTTCTGTGTTTTGTGACACATCGTGTGTTGGCAAAAACGAAAAACGCTTTTCAATGTGCGCCAAGGTTGCATCGGGATTATCCAAGCGCCCCGACAGGCATATTATGCAATTTTTAGCAGAAAAACGGCGCGATATAAATTCCAGCATTTGTTCGCGCGTAAATGACATAATGTTTTCGACCGGCCCTATGCCACGGAAAGAAAATGTTGCATAGTCAAATAAATGCTTTGATATAAAATCGCCGAACTGACGATCAGGGTTGTCCAACATACGACGACGTTCGTCACAAATAACATTACGCTCAATTTCTATCTTATCCGGTTCAAACAGAGAATCCTGTAATTGGTCACCAAAGAAATCAATCAAGATATTTACATTTTCCGCCAACACACGCCCAATCAGTGCCATATATGCATTGCCAGTTACCGCGTTACGCGATGCACCATAATAATCCATATAATCATCAATGGCCTTTTTATTTGGCAACTGGGATGTTCCCTTGCACAACATATGTTCACAGAAATGTGTTATACCATATTCGTGCGGCAACTCGTCACGATCGCCCGTGGTAAACAGAACCTTGATGGCAACCGTTTCAATATCCATCGGGTCCAGGATAACCGTCACACCATTTGAAAACTTATGCAGGGTCGGATTGTATTTCATCGCTTATCCCCCTTTTGAATAACAGACAGCAGTCGCCATAACTGAAAAATCTATATTTTTCATCAACGGCGTGCTTGTACGCCGCCCGCATTTCTGGCAGCCCAGAAAACGCAGACACCAACATAAACAATGTCGATTTCGGCAAATGAAAGTTTGTCAGCAACACATCAACCGCACGGAATTTATAGCCCGGCGTGATGAATATATCTGTATTTTGACCAAACGGACAAACACGATGCTTTGGATTCAGATTTTTGTTCCGCGCCGCACGACGGGCATATTCGGCCGCCGCCGATTCCAGCACACGCATAGATGTCGTACCAACCGCAATTACACGCTTGGCACGGTTAATCATACGGGCGTGTGGTTCACTGATAAATGCCCATTCACTGTGCATTTTGTGTTCGGATAAATTCTCGGTCTTGACCGGCATCCAGGTGCCCGCCCCAACGTGCAATGTGACATGAACAATTTTTGCCCCACGGGCACGAATTTCATCCAATAATTCATCTGTAAAATGCAGGCCAGCCGTTGGCGCCGCCAACGACCCCAAGTGTTTCGAATACACCGTTTGATAACGTTCACGATCAGAGTCTTCCATTTCACGCTTCATATACGGCGGCAGGGGTAATTTACCCACCCGGTCCAATACAGCAAACACATCATCACATAAAAATTTTAATTTCAGGCCACTTTCGGCATCATTATCAACCACACGAACCGTTGTTCCATCGTCCAGGGTTAAGGTTGTCCCTTTTTTTATCTTGGTGTATTTTTTGCACAGCCCCCACCAGGTTTTATCATTTAGCGCAGTATGCAGTGTGATTTCGTGTTTACCGTCCGCCACAAAGCGTGCGGGAATAACACGTGAATTATTCATAACAACAACATCACCCGGACGCAAAAAGTCCAGAAAATCACGGATATGTTTGTCCGCGATGGCGCCATCGGCACCAACCACCAACATACGAGATGCATCACGTTGCGCCAACGGATGTGACGCAATTAAATCGGTTGGCAAATCAAAATCAAAATCAGATAATGTTAGCATTTCTTTTACTTCTTAAACTCTAAGCCCTGATCGATGTAGTTTTCTGCCTTTTCTTCCCAGTCGGGTTCCACACGTACAAACAGGTGCAGGCGTGCATTTACATCCCACTGGTCCTGAATATCGTGACGGGCGGCGGTACCAATACGTTTTAACTGTTCGCCCCCCTTGCCTACAACTATCTTCTTGTGCGCTTCGTTTTGAACTGCAATTTTCTGGTATATGTCCAGGACACCGTCGGCATCAACGTCAACACGTTCGGTGACAACATTGATATGATATGGTAATTCCTGGTGAATGTATTTATAAATCTTTTCACGGGTCAGTTCAGACAGATATAATTCATCCGGCACATCGGGTGCATCAACCGTATCAAACAAATACGGACTTTCGGGCATAACGTCCGCCAGTGCCCCCAACATTTTTTCAACACCGTCATTTTTCAGTGCCGAAATCATAAATATTTCACGCCATGGCGCCATTTCGTTTAATTCGGCGACCATTGGTAATAATTCCAGTTTTGGGATTGCATCAACCTTGTTCAATGCGACAAAGATGTTTGGGCGTTCTTTGATTTTCTCCGCCAATGTGCGAATGGTTTCGGTCAATCCCTTTTGCGCATCAACCAACAGCAACACCGCATCAGCATCTGCCACCGCATCCATAGCGGCGGCGACCATTGCACGATCTAATCTGCGTGACGGCTTGAACACGCCGGGGGTATCGACAAACACCAATTGCTTATCGCCCACCATTTTCACCGCACGCAGGCGTGTTCGGGTTGTTTGCACCTTGTGCGAAACAATGGACACTTTGCGTCCCATAATTTGATTTAATAATGTACTTTTGCCCGCATTTGTCGGGCCGATAATGGCTACAAAGCCAGAGTATGTTTTCTTAGTCATGCCCAAACAATACCACACCAAAATCAAAAGTGAATTAAAATCTTGCATTTGGCTGTTGGTTGTGCGCATAATAAAAACGTAAAAAAAGGATTATGAATGCTACTGACCGGTCCAGAAATAAAAAAACGAATGATGGGTAAAAATCCCGATATTGTAATAAGCCCCTTTGATGATAGATGCCTGGGGTCAAACAGTTATGATTTGCACCTGGATGACACGTTAAAGGTGTATAAACATACTATTCCATGGGGGATGAGGCCGGCAATACCATACAAGGGTGCTCCAGAATTACATGATATGAAAGACTGGTTTGAATACCCCGTGCGCTTTGAGGTGTACAGACAGAACCCAGATGCGTATGATATACGTAACCCGAAATATTTAATAGATCCAACAAATCCTGCACATCACGAAACAATCGATATTAAAATTCCAGAAAGTGGACTGATTCTGTCGCCAGATGTGGGATACCTGGGGTCAACGGTTGAATATACAGAGGCACATAACCTGTTCCCGGAAATTGACGGCAAATCCAGTATTGGTCGAAATTTTATCTTGAATCATCATACCGCGGGTCGTGGGGATGATGGATTCTGTGGACAATGGACATTGGAAATTCACGTTCTGTATCCAACGGTTGTTTATCCGTATATGCGTATCGGACAAATTTATTTCAAAGAATTTAAAGGCGAACGCATGCCATATAATCTTAACAAGGCCAGTCACTATAATGGTCAGCGCGGTCCAACACCCGCCGCCCCGGTACCGGTCGATACATTTTTGAAAGATTTGGCACAAAAACAAAAATAAAAGAACCGCCAAACGGCGGTTCTTTTATTTCTGAATGAAATGCACACTGTATTGAGGCTTCTTGTCTGCCCCCAGGGACGCGCGCACAACACGATTTGATGATGTCTGGACCGCACGGACCAGGTTATCACGATCTTTGCGTTCTGCTTTGCTTAATGCATCAATCGCCTTGGTTATTTCAATCTGAATCTGACGTTTCATAAAGCCAGTTGTATCTGTTTCAAAAATACCAGCACTGGAAACCTCTGGCACGCCTTTAAGGAAGCCACGCTTGTCAACCGGCAATGTGACGAACACCGCACCATTGGATGCAATTTTGCGACGGTTTTTATAAACCTGATCATCGGCACTGCGTTCTGTTTCGCCCTCCATCACGACATAGGATGTTTCGATTGTTTCGGCGACATAAGGTTCTTCGCCATCGCGCAGGGCGACCATTTCACCATTATGCACAACCATCATATGTTTTGCGCCACCACGTTCCATCGCCATTTTACCGTTCAACATTTCGTTGATATAATCACCGTGCATCGGAATCGACACCTGGGGGTGAACCATATCATAAAAACGTTCCAGTTCTGGACGGCCGGCGTGACCACTGGCGTGGACATTATCGGTATCAAAGATAGTGTGTGTTTTGATACCCATACGCGCCAATTTATTGTACAGGAACGATACATCCTGTTCACGACCAGGGATGATAATAGAACTGAATATAACCGTATCGGTTGGCATTAATTTCATTTCTTTTACCTGGCCACGGCAAAGGCGCGTCAGCATTGCGAATTTTTCACCCTGGGACCCGGTCAGGAATATCGCTTGTTTTTCCGCTGGCAAATCTTTGATTTCACCATGGGTGTAAACCTCGTCCTTGCTTATATAGCCAAATTCGATTCCCATTTCACGAAATTCGGGCAGCCCCACATACGGCACCGGATTTGGATTGGTGCGTTCTTTGATTGCGGCGATTCGGCCGGCGGCACGAGCAGCCTCAGCAAACATTTTAATACGAGCCAGACTGCGTGAATATCCCGTCACGATAACGCGCCCCGGGGCGTTTTTCATAATTTCGGTCAAGGTGTCACGAACCTGAGTTTCGGTAACTTGTTTTGTCTGGCGAGATGCATTGGTTGAATCGCACATACACGCCAATAATTTCGGATCAGACCCAATTTCACGTAAACGTGCGAAATCTGTTGGTGCCTCTACCGGTATATCATCGTTAAATGTCCAGTCACCCGTATGCAAGATTTTACCCGCATCTGTCGAGATAATTAGCATTTGTGCCTCTGGCACGGAATGGGTAACGTGGAATGTTTCGACCGTAAACGGCGCCAAATCCAGTGTTGCACCATTGTGATCAAATTCGACAATATCTGTTTTTTCGTTGAAATCTAATTCAATACCACGGAATGTGCGACGCAGAATTTCCGCCGGAAACCGTGTGCAGTAAATTGGCTTTCTGAATTTTGGCCAAATGTATTTCAGTGCACCAATGTGATCTTCGTGACCATGTGTGATAACAAAACCAACAACATCTTTGCGACGTTTTTCCAGCCACGTCGTATCACAGTATTGAACATCACCGGCACCAATTTCCTCTTCCAGGAAACCCATACCACAATCAACGATTAAATATTTACCCTGGTACTTATAGACATACATATTCTGGCCAATATGTTCCAATCCGCCCAATGCCATAAAGTACATTTTATCATCATTTTTATCACTTTCGTGTTTTGTTTTACCGGTAATTTTTGCCGGCAAATTTTTCTTTTCTTTTACTTTTACCATTTATAAACAATCCTTTGTTATAATTAACATTTTCGCGACCATCCCGCAGTTTATTGCTAATAAAGACGTATCTTTATTTGTAGTAAACCTGGGGGTCGCGTACCATCCCCCGGATGTTTTATTCACCGATAAAATACAAAAGGGGGTTATTTTGTCGGAATTTTTCCCACCGACAGATTTGATTGTACTATTTTATTTACAAATATGCAAGTTTATTCGCACATTTGCCCGCACCACACGTCACCAGGCCAGTATCACACGCCGTGCGGGTCAATTCATCCGCCCCAAACCCACATCCCCGTGAATTCATTGTTGATGTGTAAAATATCCATAAAATAAATACAAGCGAAAAAATTATTATTTTGATATAGAGAACAGATATAAATTCTTTTTTGACAAAACATATTGACAAAATGTATTTTTGGACTATAATCCCAATAAAAGAATTTAACCAAAGGGGTTACAATATGTCAAAAAAGCAACAGATTAAACGCGCGACAAAGCGTGTACAAACAAAAAAAGTCACGTCCAAGAAAACACGCCAGGGTAATTTCTGGAAAAAAGTTTGGAATATTATATGCTGGCCGTTTCGTATGCTGTCCCGTGGCGCCAAATGGTTTTGGAAATGGCTGTGCGGGATTAACGTAATCGGCATTGCTAATCTGACATTATTGATCGCGATTATTATTTTGTTTTCTATGCTGATTATTGATTTTACCAAGTGCAATAACACACAAACGGTCGTTGTCCGTTCGGATGTTGTTCAGACCGCAGTATTACCAAGCGAAAAACGCAATGTCGTTGCACGTCCAGTAAAGCCGGTAACAAATACCCTACCGATGATGCGTGATGCGAAATCTGGCGAAATGGTTAATGAACCAATTGTTGTTGCAACTGAAAAGCCTTGCGCAACAATGGAAAATCAAATTGCAAAGGTACAAAACAACAACAAAATTATGGGCGATGTCGTTATAGATTCTCGCAAGATGTCGGGTGTAATCGAACACGGCACAAAAATCCAAGGAAACCTGTACCTGCAAAACATGCGTAAATACACATTACCTTGTGGCGTGCGCATCAATGGTAACTTGTTCCTGAGGGATGTAAGTATGTTGCAGTTCTGTGGCGAATTTACAGTCAAAGGTAATATTTATGTCAGCCCACGCTCTTCGTTCGGCCCAATTCCGGCAACGGCACGTCTGGGCGGATATGTAATATTGTAAAAAGTTTTTTCATGTTTTCTCCCCTGAAAAAGAGCGCGCTTTTTCCGCGCCCTTTTTTTCATTAGAAAGATATTTTTATGTATGATATAATACCGATGTGTAAACAAAGGAAAAAACATGAAATCTTTTGAAAAGTTGATGGGCGTACTGGCAGCTAATCTGGGCTATACCGTTGTTTTGGTTGCGGCGATTGTATTGTTTGCAATCTTCTCGGACGGTTTGATTTCCGGATTAATTACAGCTGTTTCAGCAATGTTGGCGTACACGTGCATTGTTGCACTGGCGCGCGAATACAGAAAACCAACACCAAAGACGGTGTCAAAGCCAAAGGCAAAAAAGAAATAATAAAAACCGCCGTTTGGCGGTTTTTTCTTATTTTAACCCGAACTTGTATGCCGCGCCCAGATAAAATTCAGTGGCATCTATATCCGTCGTCGCAAAAGTTCCCGCCGACGTCTTGTGGTCGGCGTCACCATACTTGATATATTTGAACCCCAGATTCAAATCAACACGGTCATTCAGTGCAAAGTTTACACCCACCATCAATGAATATGAAAAATCAAACGTATTATTGTCCGCATCAAAGCCCCATCCACTTATATCAGACCAAATAGTCGAAAAGCCCAAGCCGATTCCCGCGTATGGTTCAACAGCGCCACCATAGGTCTGGAACATATAGATATTTACCATATTCGCCCAGATATTAAAATTCAAATCCAAATCGCGCTTTGTATCATCCAGGCCCGTATATATTGTTTCAAATTCTATTTTTAAAAAATCAGTCAGGCGATTACCAACAAACGCGCCAAAACCGACACTATCGTTCTTTAATGTTGTACCCGAACCATTACGCATATCAAACGCATAAGAAATCCGCTCGTTCTTGTGCAGGCGCAAACCAATATAATTATCACGCACAATCGGTGCAGACGACACCGACGCCACGTATTCAGCATCTGGTGATGCGTATTCCGCATAATAAAAATCATTTGCAATCGCGGGTGTTGCGGCCAATATCGCTACAAGAAATGCTATTTTTTTCATATATCTCTTTCCTTTTTTATATGCTAGGATTATAATTACAAAACATACAAAAAGGCAAGGAGTTTTAATCGTGGCACGCGCAAACGCCCAAAAACACAACCAAGAACAGCAAAAACCGTCAATTAAACGACGGCTGCTGGCGTTGTTTTTTAATGCATTTCTAATTGGCGGTTTGTGTATCGGTGGATATATCTCATATATTTATATGCGCATGCCATCACTGGATGCAATATTGAACGAGACACGGCCGGCTGCCGTGACCATACTGGATAAAAATGGAAATGAAATTCGGTCATCTGGGCGTATTATGGGAACCCCTGTGTCGGTGGACACCCTGCCCCCGCATGTATGGCAGGCAATTGTTGCAATCGAAGACAAACGTTTTTTTGAACACGGACCAGTTGACATACGTGGAATTATGCGCGCAATAATTTCAAATATGGTGGCAGGACGCGTTGCAGCAGGCGGTTCTACAATCACACAACAGACCGCAAAGAATATATTTCTGAGTCGGGATAAAAAAATTTCCCGCAAGGTCCAGGAGCTGATTCTGTCACACTGGTTGGAAAATCGCTTTACAAAGAATCAAATCTTGGATTTATATATGAATCGTGTGTCATTGGTCGGCGGAATGCGCGGCGTTGATGCCGCAGCACGCACTATGTTCCAAACACCCGCAAACAAACTGTCCATTGCCCAGGCAGCACAAATCGCAGCAATGCTAAAAGCGCCAACAACGTACAGTCCGTTGCGCAATCCAGAAAAAAACATCCAACGCGCGCGTGTTATTTTACAGGAAATGGTACGCCAGGGACACATCACCCTGAACCAGGCACGAATTGCAGCACAACAATTAAAGCCCGCATCCCCAATGACGGATACAAACCTGTATAGATATTGGACAGACTTTGTCATTGACGAAGCAAAATCAAGAATTGGAACCTTTGAATCCGATCTGTATGTACACACGACAATCGACCGAGAATTACAAGAACATGTTGCCGCAACATTGTCACAAAAAACCCCTCCTTATCAGGGCGCCGTTGTCGCAATGGAAACAGATGGCGCAATTCGCGCAATGTCTGGTGGCATCGATTATCAGGCCAGCCAATTTAACCGCGCAACCGCCCCACGACAACCCGGCAGCAGTTTTAAGCCCGTCGTATACCTGGTCGCGCTTGAAAACGGCTTAACCCCCGACAGCTATGTAAACGATTCTCCGTTTGCGATTGGGGATTACAACCCAAAAAATTATAATGAAAAATACTATGGAGACATAACATTGGCAACCGCATTTGCCAAAAGTGTAAATTCTGTCCCATTAAAATTAACAGAGCTTTACGGGATTGAAAACATATTATCGATGGCGGGACGCTTAGGCGTGGGAACACGTCTGCGCCGTGAATATTCAACCGTTCTGGGCGCATCGGAAATGAACCTTGTTGACCTAACAAATATTTATGCAGTTATTTGGAACAACGGGAACTCGGTACGTCCTTATTCTATTACGAAGATTACAGATGCATCGGGCAACGTACTTTATGAACGAAATCCATCTGAGCCAATTGTTATCTTACAGCCCGAAACCGTTGATCATATGACAAAGATGCTGGGCGACGTCATTGCACCGGGCGGAACCGGTGGCCGAGCACGTACAAATGGGGTCTTGGGCGGAAAAACAGGCACCAGCAATGGTAACCGTGACGCATGGTTTGTTGGTGCAACAGAAGATTTAGTTATCGGCGTATGGATGGGCAACGATGATTTTACCCCTATGGATTCAAAAATCACAGGCGGCACAATTCCCGCAGAAATTTTCCGCAAAATTATCGATAAACCCTGAACCTTTACAGTCAGATTATTTTGTGATAAGCTTTACTTAAAGTAACTCTTTTAGAAAGATTGTATATATGCGTAACAATAGTACTCCAGATTTTGTTAATTGTCTTTACGAACACTTCATGTCATTTGACATAAAAAATGAATTTATAACCGCAAGCGAAATAATGGCGCTATATCTTTTTGAAGGAAATACAAATACCAACACAATAAGCCATAAAATTAGCCAATTTTTCACAATACACCCAAACGCAGTACGAAAGATATCACGGCAAAGAAACGGTAAAAATAAAGTTTTCGCAATTAAGAGAAAGTGCTTAAATGATTTTTTTGAATTTGCAAAATTAATCGTTGTATACTCAAGAAAAACAGACAAAATAAAACAGCCAAAAATTAATCCAGAAACCCCGGGATATAAAACAGACCCAACTTTGGCCACAATTTCTGATGAAAAAATAGATAAAATCGCCTGGAATTTGGCCAGTAAAAAAGTTTTGACCGCCGGCGAAGCAAACGAAATGTTTTTCGCAGAGCTGGAAAAATCACAAAAACAAATCGCGATGATACAAACCAGAAAAAAACAGCACCAACAATAAAATCTGTTTTTATCGGCAATTATTTTGTGATATAATGACAGGCATGAGAAAAAGAATATTTACAACTTTACCGATTTTATCGTGTCTGGTGGCGATGCCGGCGATGGCAAATTGGCAATATGATGGAATTTATGTTGGCGATGGCTGGTATGAAGATGACGGTGCACGCTTTATTCTGTCATTTCGTGGTGGCGCGGCGGCTGGTTTTGGTGATATAAAAAATGACGTTGGCGCACTGAGTGCATATTACTATGTTGATGATTCCGGGGCCATTATCCCAGAAACCGTATGTCGTGCAAATGATGGCGATTGCAGCGGGTATAAATTACTGGGGTATGGAGATATTGCAAGTCTGTCACCAACCAAAAATTTGAAGTCTTTTTCATTTGCCGCCGGAACCAGTATTGGGTGGACACTGCCGGGGCGCCCGCAATGGCGTTTTGAAGGGGGATGGGATCATATAATGAAAAGTGACTTTAATGCATCCCCTTTATTTCGTGGGGAAATGCAACTCTATAACGGCGCAGGCGATGCTACGTATGTTTTGAGTGCAGATAGCGGCGCAATTCATTCGACTATTCAAACAGACATTATTAGCGCGATGGCGTTTTACGATTTCTTTGACGGATTACGGAAGCCTTTGCGCAAAGCAATCCCGTATATTGGGTTTGGTATTGGCTATGCAGATACAACGACCGTATTGAATCTGACGGATCCGTATGGTGATCTGTCGGCGGATAATGATTTACGTAATTTTGGTAAATTGGACGAAAGTTCGGTGTATGAAATCGTTAATTTCTATCAATCAAAACACAGTTCAACAAACGTTGCAGGATTGTTGGCGACGGGATTTTCATATGGCCTGACGGAAACTATGTTCATAGACTTCGGTGCACGTATGACATATATTCCAAAGGTCAAATGGGTATTAACCAACGAAGACGGAACCCGCCATCGCGACTGGATAAGCGCTGAAGATTTGATTTACCTGAATGTGATGTTGGGGTTGCGGTTTGAATTTTAAATTCTGTTTTTTAGGTGCAATATCTTGCCTGGGGGCATGTACATCTTTGATGATTAGCCCGTATAGTTTTACGTATATTCCAGTCCAGGCGGGTGAATTTGAAATCGCAACCTGGCAACATTTAACCAATGCATCAGACCCAATACACATTTATATAGAGGGCGATGGATATGCATTTGATCGATACGGTCGCCCAACACGAAATCCAACACCACGAAAAAATCTGGTGCGTAATTTAGTGGCGCGCGATAACGGGGCAAATGTCGCATATATCGCACGCCCATGCCAATATATAAAATCCCCCAGTTGTGATATTTCTGATTGGACAGATGGACGATTTTCGACTGAGGTTTTAGATTCAATGTACACCGCAATTAAGATAGTTGCAAAAAATCGTCCAATTATATTGATTGGATATTCTGGTGGCGCAATGATTTCGGGATTACTTATACAAAAATATCCAGATTTAAACGCAAAAAAATGGATTACAATTGCGGGGGTTCTGAACCACAAAGAATGGACCGAATATTTTAACGACAGTCCTCTATCTAAATCACTAAACCTGAACAAATTGCCGCAAATTTCACAGACACATTATATTGCGGACGGGGATAAAGTTGTACCAAATGAACTTAGTCGTCGGTGGGCAAAAGATACCGACATTGTCGTTATTAAAGACGCCCGTCACGATTCCCTGCGCGGATTACATTTAGATTTCAATTAGCACCGGCAAAAGATTAATACACGCTCTGTTCCAGACAAATCACATTCAGATCGCACAAAACACCAATCATTGGATTCAAATATTTTGCGGACATGTGCGCCCATATCTATACCAATTTCAAGATATATTCTGCCACCACGTTTAATCCAAGAACGTGCATTCTTGGCAATTGATTCGTATGCTGCAAAACCATCTCTTTTCGCATAAAGTGCCATTTTTGGATCATGCATTGCACCATCATCAACACGCGCATCACCGTACGCGATATACGGTGGATTAGACACAATTATATCAAATTTTTCATTAAATTTTATATCCCGAGCAAAGGATGCACGACGGACACCTATGCGTCCTAACAAGTCGTGCGCAATAATATTTCGGCGTGCGACACGCAATGCACCACGCGATAAATCAACCGCCGTACCACGTGCGCCATTTATATTTTTAGCAAGACTGATTATTATGCACCCTGTACCAGTTCCCAAATCCAATATCTTTGGCGTGTGCCCCACCCCACAATCTGCAATTACCGCCGCAACCAATGTTTCCGTATCCGGCCGTGGATCCAGGGTATGTTTATTTGTATAAAATCGCAATCCATAGAACCATTTTTGCCCAATAATTTTGGCCACCGGTACCCCACGACGCAGTGCGCGCGCCATACGCCATACAGAAAAACGAGACAATTTCTGATTGTTTTCAGTGATAATTCGGGCGGCACGAATACCACCGGCGTTTGATAGGATTGTGAATGCTTGATTTGTTTTCATAAAATCATTATAATCCGACTTATGAAAAAAGCAAAAGATATTCTGAACACAGCCAACCTGACCCGTATGGTGATGGCTTTGGCGATATTATTAACACTGATTGCAATATTCTTGGTCGTGACACGTCGCGCACCGGTAAGTACAGGACGCGCGCGCGGTGGCAATGAATGCACATCCGTTGTGGTTGTGGCATCGGGGGACACGTTATCAAAACTGCTGCTGGAACAAGGATTAACACATAACGACGTTGATGCAATTGCAAAGACACTAAAAAAAGATGCTGGGATTTCAACCCTGCGCGCAGACAGCGATAAAATCGAATTCACACGTCCAACAGATAACGAACCAGTTTCTAAGATTGTTGTTATTCCATCCCCATGGAAACAGGTAGAATTAACCTGTAACGAGACTGGTGCATGGAATTGCAAAACCGTAGACATTGAACGCGATACACGTGCGGTTTATCGTTCGGGCGAAATCTTGGATGGGGATAGTTTTTACCTGGCGGGGCAACGCGCAGGGGTGCCGGCAGGAATTTTGGCCGACGTGTACGATTTGCTGGCGTTTGAAATGGATTTTGAACGCGACGTGCGCGCGGGACAAAAATTCTGGGTCGTGTACGAAGAAAACTTTTCAGGAGACAAAAAAATAGATAATGGTCGCGTATTGGCGGTGTCTTTTGATGCATTGCGTGGTAATGTTAAAATGTACCGTTATCGCAAGGCTGATGGCACAACAGGATACTATGATGCGGACGGCAATGGCGCGATTAAGTCACTGAAACGTACGCCAATTAATAATGCAAAGGTCACCAGCAGCTTTTCAAAAAAGCGCAAGCACCCTGTATTGGGATACACCCGCGCACATAAGGGTGTTGATTTCCGCGCATCAACCGGCACACCAATTCCAGCCGCCGGCGCAGGACGCGTGGTTGCACGTGGATATAATCGCGGGCATGGAAACTATGTCAAAATACGCCACAATGGTTCATACGAAACATTGTATGCGCATATGTCGCGCTTTGTAAAAAATGTAAAGGTCGGCACAAACGTTCGCCAAGGGCAAACTATTGGATACGTCGGTTCAACCGGATATTCAACAGGACCGCATTTACACTATGAAATTATCAAAGACGGCAAACACGTCAATCCAATGACGGTTAAATTGCCGGCGATAAGCAACCTGGGCAAGGAAGACAAGAAAAAGTTCGCCCAATATCGCGAATTAATGGATAAAGCGATTGAAGAATTGAAAAAGAATCAAAATCTGTTTATTCAATTATAAAAAAATCCCGCTAAACTGCGGGATTTTTTTATTCTTTGGTTGGTTCGTTTGTTATGACGTATGCGTCGCCCCGCTCTATCATAATATCGGGGTCATCGGCATATGTTTTTTCACCCGTCCATACATAGTATGCATATTCCGTGTCCGGATTTGCCGTAATATGGACGATATGATGATCCGTTTCCAATTTCAAATCATTATCATTTGGCATTGAAAAATTTACCGACGAACAATCACCCGCACATTCCACAGGTGCGCTTTCGGGTGCCCCAGACATACATCCGGTTAACCCAAGCAATAAAATTGCAAAAACATATCTTTTCATAGTGTGTTATTGTATCATAATTACGCCCCAAAGCAAAGCGTCTTTATTTATCTTCTAAGATTGCGATGCCGGGTAATGTGCGCCCCTCTACAAATTCCAGGAATGCACCACCGCCGGTTGACACGTATGTAATATCATCTTTGACACCGCGGGCAGTTAATGCCGCAACCGTATCACCACCGCCTACAATACTTTCCAGTTTGCCGGCACGCGTCTGTTCGGCAATTGCGTCTGCAATTGCAAACGACCCATACGACCATACAGGTGCCCATTCCGCCATGCCAACCGTGCCATTCCAAATAACCGTTGCAGATTTTCTTATTTCATCCACATCGCGCGCGATTGTGGCAATGCCCGCATCAATAATAATGTCATCTTCTTCGATTTGGGTAAAATCTTTGTTGATGCGTACCGCATCACGCGCAAATTCTTTGGCAACCCCCTTGTCCAGCGGCAACAAAACATCACAATTTTGTTCACGTGCGTATTCTAGGATTTCCAACGCTGTATCACGCTGGTCAGCCTCGTAAAGGGAATTCCCAACGCGTGCGCCGGTTGCATAATTGAACGTTGTCCCCAGCGCACCACCAATAATCAATTTGTCTGATAATTTCGCCAATGCTTTCAAGACACCGATCTTTGTTGAAACCTTGCTGCCGGCGACGATGGATAGCAATGGACGTTTTGGATTTTCCATGACCATACTTAGGTGTTCTATTTCAGATGCCAATAAATCCCCCGCATACGACGGCAGGATTTCCGCAACACCAACGGTGCTGGCGTGGGCACGATGTGACACCGCGAATGCATCGTTTACAAATGCATCAAACCCGCGCGCCAGATCGGCCGAGAATGTCGGATCATTTTTTTCCTCGCCCGGATAGAAGCGCACATTTTCCAACAAAACAACATCGCCATCACGCATATCCGCCATAAAGTCTTTGTCCAAACAATCTGGGATTAACTTTATACCCATATATTCTGCAACCGGTTGCAAAGAATATTCCATATTGCGCATGCCCTTGGGCCGGCCCAGATGCGCACAAATGACCACGCGCGCACCAATATCACGTAGTTTGTTAATTGTCGGCATACTTTGTTCAATGCGAAATGAGTCCGTGATTTTTCCGTCCACAATCTGAACATTAAAATCATCACGCAGTAATACATATTTTCCACGTAAATCTAATCCATCAATCGTGCGAAGTTTCATTTTTTATCCTTTCTTTTACCGGTCCAAATGTTTTTCGGTGATGTACCGTTATACCATATTTTTCAATTGCCTGTAAATGCGTTTTTGTGGGATAGCCCGCATTTTTATCCCAACCGTATTCCGGGAATTGCCGTGCTAAATCCGCCATAATTCGATCACGCGTTTCCTTGGCCACGATGGATGCCGCCGCAATGGAAATCGATTTTGCATCCCCTTTTACCACCGGGGTACCATTCAGTTTTTTTGGCACACGGTTTCCATCGACCAAGCAATGCACATTTTCGCAGTTCAATCCCGCCACCGCACGCTCCATAGCACACATAGACGCCCACAGAATATTTAATTCATCTATCTCGTTGGGGGCACACATACCAACGGCCCATTTTGTGTTCCGGGTTATCCAATCATATGCGGCCGCACGTTGGGATGCGGTCATTTGTTTTGAATCGCGAATAATAACCGGGATTTCAATATCACGCGACGAAAATATAACCGCCGCCGCAACAACCGGCCCACACAGGGGACCTCGTCCGGCCTCGTCCACGCCGGCAACGACATCAGACGCAATTTCGTTTTCTATGGAAAAATCTGGATTTGTTTTCATAATTTGAAGACTAGCAACTTTTTAAAATAAATAAAACTATTTTTATGTTGACATTTTTTATTTTCGTGCAATTATTCCACAAAAGGTAAAATAATGTCGTTGTACAATCCAAATCTTAACGATAACAATCGTCCCAACAAGAATTTTGGCGAACTTTTTTTGTTGACTTATATTATGCTGAACGGCGTGTCAACGGGCGGCGTTATTCGCACGGGACGTGATATAGCCACCAATGGCGCGGATTCGAATGCAATAATCGCCCTGATGTTATATCTGGGGTGTACGATATACACCGCACAACGCGCATATCAGGTGTACAAAAAACTTCACAAAAACGACGATAAAAATAATCAGCGCTAAATACGCGACAAGACCATATCAATATCCGCATCCGTTGGGGTGCGGTTTATTATTATATCTGGCTTGAACTGGGTACGAAACCATGTTCGCTGACGTTTGGCATACTGGTTCGTTTTTATAATCCATTCGACCAGCGCATCATCCACAGGCATCTTATTTTGCACAATGGCGACGGCCTGGGGGGCACCAATTGCACGACGCGTATCCCAATTTGCGGCAATTATTGCGTGTGCCTCGTCCAGGGCACCATGTCCCAGCATTTCAGGAACACGTTCCGCAATACGTGTGCGCAATTGGTCCGCGTCCGGCAAAATCAAAATACGCGTGGCATCGGGCGCAATTGCACCAACACGGGGCGCATTTTGAAATTCGGTGATATGATGTCCAGTTTGCAAAAAGACCTCTAATGCGCGGGCAACACGCTGGGGATCGGTTGGCTTAAAATCAGACGGCAACATTGCGCGCACCGCCACAATATCGCGCGCCACCATTTCACGGGCACGTGCACGTATTTCATCACTGATATCCGGCATTGATGCAATACCGTTAATAATCGCATTGATATAGTATCCCGTTCCACCAACAAATATTGGTGTGCGCCCCGCCGCAATTGCATTTTCATATTCTGTACGTGCCAGATTCAGGTATTCGGCCACGCTGATTTGTTCGGTTAATGGCAAAATAGAAAACAGACGATACGGTACACCATCTATATCATCAGAAATCATACGACCAGCAAATGGACTGGCGGAAATGTTTTCGATACCGCGGTATATTTGAACACTGTCGCAATTGATAATTGTGCCATTGATGCGACGTGCCAAAGAATGGGCAAATCCAGATTTACCCGATGCGGTGGGACCGGTAATAATGTATGCACGCGTAATCATATATTTGGATTATATCCCATAATAAATGCTTGTAAATCTAAAAATTATGGTGCTAAGATAGACATGTCCAATTAATAAACGAAAGGAAATATATTATGTCAAAAGTAAGAGTTGCAATTAATGGCTTTGGCCGTATTGGGCGCTTGGTATTGCGCGCGGCGTTGGAAGCAAAACGCGACGACATTGAATTTGTTGCGGTTAATGATTTAGCACCGGCGGAACAAAACGCATATTTGTTAAAGTATGATTCTGTGCACGGGAATTTGCCAATGGAAGTCACACTGGACGGTGAATACATCAACGTTGGAAACCAGCATATCAAGTGTATTGCCGAACGCGATCCGGCAAAATTGCCGTGGGGCGAATTGGGAATCGATATTGTTATGGAATGCACCGGTATCTTTACCGCCGCGGACAAAGCACGTGTTCATCTGGATGCGGGGGCAAAACGCGTATTGGTATCCGCACCATCGGCGGGCGCAGACAAAACAATCGTATATGGCGTTAACCAAGATACATTGACGGCGGCGGACCTGATTGTGTCAAATGCATCGTGCACAACAAACTGTCTGGCCCCGGTGGTCAAGGTTTTAAATGACACATTTGGCGTAAAATCAGGCTGGATGACAACGGTTCACGCGTACACCGGCGACCAACAATTATTGGATAAAAACCACAAGGATTTTCGTCGCGCACGTGCGGCAAACCTGTCTATGATTCCGACCAGCACCGGTGCCGCCAAGGCAATCGGTTTGGTATTGCCGGAATTGGCGGGCAAACTGGATGGAATGGCAATCCGCGTACCAACCCCAGACGTTTCGGTGGTTGAATTGGTTGCAAACCTGGAAAAAGATGCAACGGTTGATGCGGTAAATGCAGCGATGAAGGCAGCCGAATCCAAAACATTTGGATATAACGATTTGCCATTGGTATCAATTGACTTTACCCACGATGCGCACAGTTCCATCTTTGACGCGGGTCAGACCAAGGTTTTAGGCGATAAATTAGTTCATGTGACGGCCTGGTATGACAATGAATGGGGCTTTTCAAACCGTATGTGCGACACAGCGGTGGCAATGGGCAAATTGATATAAGAAGCCCACAACATAAAAAATCCCGCAATTGCGGGATTTTTTTATTTATCTTTATCGCAAGCACAAACTTGACAATTATATTTTATGTATTATAGTGCTTATACTATGACAAGAAAGAATTGCGTTTATTGTAATAAAGAAATCACAACCCCCAGTCGCGAACATGTTATACAAAATGCGCTGGGGGGGCTGTATGAATCCGAAGACATATGCTGTCCAGAATGTAATAATTATGTCAGCCGACATATTGATGCGCCATTTACAAAAATTTTTAACCCAATCGTTGGCGGTATTGGTAACATGACCAAGACGCATAACAAAAATTCTTTGCCACCATATAGCGGGAAAATTAAATACGATGGA